>NZ_QOSA01000037.1:0-186865 GCF_008368795.1 Bacillus sp. BF2-3 | reverse complement strand
ATTCATTTGAGGTTATTTTAATTTTTATTGCATTGTATGTAATGAAAATTGTATGAAAATCAATGTAATAAAATGTGTATGAATATTAAGGTGGAAAACAACAATGTTTTTGAGAAAATAATTATGTATAAAAATAACATTTGATACATAATCAACCGATTGTTTTTGATTGATTTATTATTGACAATATAATTAATTGTATGATAAATTCAATCAGCATTCTTAATGGTTTTTTGGTACGATTAATATTTTGAAAATTCAATACGGCATAAAGAGATTGATTTTTCTGTTTTTTTTGAGGTGGGTTACTAAGTCTATAGGGGAAGTGAACTATGTATATTTTTATTTTTAAAATAGAACAGTAATAAAGAATGTAACAAGTAAGAGATAAACTTGAAAAAGAGGTTTCAAAGAATGAGTCTTTTCATAAAGAAAGCAATGGATGAAGAAAAGAAAAAAGTATTGAATCAAACTTTAGGAGCGATTGATCTAACTCTTTTAGGGATTGGAGCAATTATTGGTACAGGTATTTTCGTATTAACTGGTATTGTAGCAGCGAAACATGCTGGTCCGGCGATTGTATTATCTTTTGTATTAGCGGCAATTATATGTGCATGTGTAGCTTTCTGTTATGCTGAATTTGCATCTACAGTTCCAGTTTCGGGAAGTGTATATTCATATACATATATGACACTAGGTGAGATTTTTGCATTTATAGTTGGCTGGTGTGTTATGCTGGAGTATTTATTAGCGACTTCTGCGGTTGCAGCAGGCTGGTCAGCATATTTTCAGTCATTGCTACTAGGTTTTAATATTCACATTCCTACGATTTTTGCTTCGGCACCAGGAATGGGGAAGGGTGGAATCATTGATTTACCAGCAGTTCTTATTATTTTAGTTGTTACATTTTTATTAAGCCGTGGTGCAAAAGAAAGTGCACGAATAAATAATATAATGGTTATTATTAAACTGGCTGTTATTGTAGGGTTTATTGTTGTAGGGACACAATATGTAAGACCAGAGAATTGGCAACCATTTCTACCGTTTGGTTTTCACGGTGTGGTAGGAGGCGCTGCTACTGTATTTTTTGCTTTTTTAGGATTTGATGCAGTTGCAACAGCCGCAGAAGAAGTGAAGCGTCCACAACGTAACGTGCCAATCGGGCTACTTGTTTCCTTGTTCATTTGTACGGTTCTATATGTAGGTGTTTCATTCGTGTTAACTGGAATGGTTCCGTTTACGGAATTAAATGTTGCTGATCCTGTTGCATATGCGTTGCGCACTGTAGGAGAAGATAGAATTGCTGGGTTGTTATCGGTGGGAGCGATAGCAGGGCTAACAACAGTTCTGTTAGTAGCTATGTTTGCATTTGTTCGTGTATCTTACTCGATGAGTCGAGATGGATTGTTACCAAAAAGACTTTCAAGTGTCCATAAACGTTTACAAACTCCATTTTTTAATACATGGGTTACAGGTATACTAGCAGCTTTATTAGCGGGATTAGTGGATTTGAATTTATTAGCTAATTTAGTGAATATGGGAACGATAACAGCATTTGTGTTTGTATCTATAGCTGTCATTGTATTAAGAAAGACACATCCTAATATGAAGAGGCCATTCCGTGCTCCTCTAGTACCTTTTTTACCTATCGTTTCGATAGTAAGTTGTATATATTTAGCTTTGAACCTTTCTAAGCTTACTTTAATTAGTTTTGTGGCATGGATTATAATAGGTGTTTTCATATATTTTGTATATGCTAAAAAACATAGTAATGTTAGAAATAGAAATAGAAATAGAAATAGAAATAAAGTATAGTCCATTGAAATAATACTTGTAATGGAAATGAAAACACGCTACTTATTCATATAAGAACAAGTAGCGTGTTTTTTCTATTTAATAATCCCATTTTCTAAAATTTTAATAGTTGGTGCCACTTTCACATTAGCTTTTGAAAAGGCACTCGGCCAATCATCTTCGACTTGTTTCCATTCTTTATATTGAAACGCTCTCGCATAATCACCAAATCCGAATGGATCAAGTTGCTGTTTTTGAATGTTGTGGATTAAATCGTTCAAATCTTTGTTTAGTTGTTTTGTAATAAGAGAAGTTAATTTCTTTCTATCTTTGTCTATATCCATATTGAATGTAAGTTCAGAGACAGCAATTTTCAAATCCATTTTAACATGAAATTTGAAGTGGTTATCGCTATAATCTGTATGGATATCACGATTCATGCTAAGAACATTTATTGTTACGAAATCGCCGCCATCGGTATCTTTTAAATCACTATTACTTTCAACTGAAGTAGAAGGGATTTTCAATGTAAGCGAAACCGGTGTATTCGCTTTCTTTTGTAACAAAAGAAGAAGGGCGCTTTCATAACGATTTAATGACATTTTATAAATTCCGCGAGAAGTTAATAGCGCGGAACCAGTAACGATAACATCCTTTTTACCTTTTTTTATTTCTGAAATAGCAGGTGTTATACCTTTATTAAACGTTTGCCTGTGAAATTCATGGAATGTCGTAAAAACGGTCCGATTGTACAGTTTGTTCGTATTAATTAAATCTGTTAAATACTCGGGAAGGGCAGGCTTATCTTTAAAGTTATTATATATAACTGAAGAAATTGGACCGTCTACTGCAACCATGCGCATGTTTCCAGTGTTTTTAGGATCACGATACCAAACATCAAGGTAAGGCATAGCCCCTTCTTGTTTTAAAAAATTTGTGCTAAATAAAATGAGCTGTAACTTTTCTGTAGATACTAAACCGCCACTTGAGCTATTAAACGTTGCTTTTGCTTCTCGAGGTGTACGTACTTTCGCTTCATGTGTTTCGTACTTTTTTTCTACGTCTTCATTAAAAATAGGATTCACGTGGTACACAATTAATTTTCCTTTTGCTTTTGCGTCAAAGCCGTAAATTAATGAAATCGATTGTT
This sequence comes from Bacillus sp. BF2-3, assembly GCF_008368795.1. Taxonomy (NCBI): domain Bacteria; kingdom Bacillati; phylum Bacillota; class Bacilli; order Caryophanales; family Bacillaceae; genus Bacillus; species Bacillus sp. BF2-3. The sequence goes on along the minus strand of NZ_QOSA01000037.1, from coordinate 183,921 downwards.
TTTCTAAGTCGAGTCGATCTCCACAGCCTGTTAAAAAGGTTATGAGAAAGTAAAGTATAGTGAAATGAATAAAGCGCCTCATTTAAACTCTTCTCCTTTTCCAATGCTGATAAAGTGTCATGTATAAGAGAAATACGACTGGGAATAGAAAAACGATAAAATAACTAGCAGTTCCCCAAAATTCCCGCAACGCACTTATCTGATAAGAAGAAGGGATATAAAAGAATAAGATGAAAATACACCCGAATAATAAAACATAAATAGGTAATGAACTGCCTTTTTTGTTAAGAAATTGATTAATTCCATCTGAAGCAGTGAAAATATAAGGAATACAGGAATCAAAAATAATAAAGAGATAAAATGACAAAAAGATAATTTCAAATCGCTCAAGAAATGAGAAGTGAAACGGTGTAACAAGAGAAAGAGTCGGCCATAAAAACTTTGTTATACCATCTGGACTAAAATAAACAAAAGAGACAAAGGTGACTTGAAGATAAATAAATAGCGTAATCAAATTCGCAAGAACAATTCCTTTTTTTGCAGATGATTTATTACTGAGATAAGGATAAAGGACAAATGCAAACTCAAATCCGAGAAACGCAATGATAGTTGATTTTACTGTGTTTAAAACTGGTATCCAGCCTTCTTTAAGAAGAGGAAGAAGATAAATCCAATGCCCATCTTTAAGCGGAATAAACAATAGAAAAGGCATCCATAGTGTGAAAAATACAGTGAAAACAGCATAGCGACTTATAATAAGAACGCCTTTACATGCTAGCATTAACATTGGAATAGATAGTAAAATCATAATTAAAAACATTGGAGTTCTAGGTAAAATCCAAATGTGAATAACGTATAAGAGGGAAAAAATTAAGGAAATAGCTGCAAGGACAGCATATAAAATCCAAAAAATCATTCCTACTCTTCCTAGCCACTTCCCAAGATAACGAGTTAGCACATCGAGTAAAGTATATCCAGGATGATTTTCCATAATTTTCACAATACATAAACTGACTAAAGTAGTGAGAGCACATCCAATAATAATAGACATCCAGCCATCTGTATTTGCCCCTTGTGCAACTTCACGCGGAAGTGTAAGGACACCGAATCCTACTTGAACACCACTAATCGTTAAAATGTATTGAAATAAACTAATCTCCCTCTTTGCACGTTTTGTCACTTATTATCCTCCTTTTCCTCAACATCTCTTTGCCGGTTATCTTGTTTTAATTGTAGAGATAGTGGCCGTTTCTTCATAAATTTCCATGGGAAACGTACAAGGGTATCTTTTAAATCCGAAGCAAATAACGGAGAAAAAGGACTACCATAAGGAACACCGAGAGATTCCATAGAAAGTATATGAATAATAATGATTGCCATCCCAACCATAATTCCAATGACGCCAAATAAAGAGGCGGCTATCATCATTGGGAATCGAAGAAGCCGAATTCCTGCTGACATTTCTAAGTTAGGAATAATGAAGGAGGCAACCGCAGTAATTGATACGACGATAACCATAACGTTACTAACAATCCCAGCTTGAACGGCAGCTTGTCCAATTACAATTCCTCCTACGACGCCGATTGTTTGCCCAACAGGTCCAGGAAGCCGAATCGCTGCTTCTCGGAGCATTTCGAGAACTAATTCCATTAATAAAGCTTCTAATATGGGAGGAAAAGGAATTTTGGCTCGAGATTCTCCAATCGTTAACAACAATTTGAGCGGAATCACTTCATAATGGAAGGAAATCATAGCAATATAAAGAGCAGGAGCAAATATTGCAATAAATAGCCCAGTGAAACGAAGGAGTCGTATAAAAGATGGAATCATAGGTCTGAAGCTGTAATCATCTATCGTCTGAAAAAAGGATGAAAAGGTCATAGGTCCTATTAATACGCCTGGTGAGCGATCTACAACAACGGCAATTCGCCCATCAAGAATATGATGTGCTGTTGTGTCGGGGCGTTCAGTTATTGATAATTGCGGAAAGAGAGTAAATGAATTATCTTCAACAAACCCCTCTAATTCACCAGTAGTAAGAATCGCATCAACTTTTACTGACTCGATACGGGATGCCATTTCTTTTACGACATTTTCGTTCGCAACATCTGCTAGATAAAGCAAAAAAACCTTTGAAGTAGCTCGTTCACCAACAGTGAATTCCTTCACTTTCAGTTCGCGATTTGGAATATATCGACGAATAAGTGCAAGGCTGTCGCTCGCTACTTCATTAAATCCTTCGTGTGAGCTTTTTATGGAGCTCTCTGTTGTAGGTTCTTCAATACTCCTTTTTGGTGCCGCTTGCGTATCGAGCTCTAAAGCGGATAGTTGTCCGTTTATAAATAAAATACTTTTGCCGTGTAAAAGAGATTGTTCAATGTCTGTCCACTGTTGAACTTTTTTAATATTTCCGATAGAAACAGAGGCTTTCCAAAAATCGTCTTCATTCCAATCTTTAAATAAGAGAGGACGAAGAATGTTTACGTTAATAACAGTTTTGTCTACAAGTCCTTCCATATATATGAGTGCAGCTTCCTGTCCGTTTTTTAATGGAAAAGTGCGTGTTATTAATTCTGGAATACCGCTAAACAGTTTGGACAAGTGCTTTAAATTAAGGGAAAGGGAAGAAGAGATAGATTTATTTAATGCGTAATCAGCTTGCTCTTGGGTAGAAAGAGATTTTTCACCACGAATCCATTTATTAAAAGACCCCATTTGTTCGCTTACTCCTTGTTATGTTTTATCCCGATTGGTGAGGGCTGATAATCAGTGGGGGATGAAGAAAACCCCCCACTGATTAAAGTTTCACTTTATATGGGTTATTATGGATAGTTACAAGCTGACATATGCGTAGTTTAAATTTTATATTGTATATTTTTAACTTTAACGCTATAATTATAGTGTTAAAGATGGAATCGTGATATGACCTGTTATGACTCTATCGTTTTATTTATGAATAAATGGATTGGTATTTTAGCAAGATGTGCTAATAAACTACTCCACCATGATAATAACGTGCCGAAATGTGGTGCGTATATTTTCGTGGTGGAGTTTTTTTATTCTCAAAAAGGGGGAAAGACCATGAATAACAACATGGTTCATATTACAATTGACGGAAAAAAGTATACAGCGGAGCCCGGTTCAACGATATTGGGTGTTATTAATGAGAACGGGATTGAACATCCGCAAATTTGTTACGTGCCAGAAGTAGATCCTATTCAAACATGTGACACTTGTATTGTAGAAGTTGACGGAAAGTTAATGCGTTCTTGTTCGACGATAGCAACGGAAGGTATGAACATTGAACGTGCTTCTGTTCGCGCAAAAGAAGCACAAACAGAGGCGATGGATCGGTTACTAGAAAATCATTTATTATACTGTACAGTATGTGACAACAACAATGGGAACTGTAAACTGCATAATACAGCAGAATTAATGGAAATTGAACATCAAAAATATCCGTATGAACCGAAAGTAGATGTAAGTGAAGTTGATATGACGCATCCGTTTTATCGCTATGATCCTAATCAATGTATTGCATGCGGTCAATGCGTTGAGGTGTGTCAAAACTTACAAGTAAATGAAACGTTATCGATAGACTGGGAAGCGGAACGCCCACGAGTTATTTGGGATGAAGGAGTAAATATTAATGATTCTTCATGCGTTAGCTGTGGTCAATGTGTAACGATTTGTCCTTGTAACGCTTTAATGGAGAAAACGATGCTCGGTGAAGCTGGATTTATGACGGGATTAAAACCAGATATTCTTGAACCGATGGTAGATTTAATTAAAGAAGTTGAGCCTGGATATAGCGGTATTTTTGCGGTATCAGAAGTGGAAGCGGCCATGCGTGATACTCGTACGAAGAAAACGAAAACAGTATGTACATTTTGTGGTGTAGGTTGTTCGTTTGAAGTGTGGACGAAGGGGCGTAAAATTCTTAAAGTACAGCCATCTTCAGATGCACCAGTTAACGCAATTTCCACTTGTGTAAAAGGGAAATTTGGTTGGGATTTCGTAAATTCTAAAGAACGAATAACAAAACCTTTAATTCGTAAAAATGGAACGTTTGTTGAATCTACATGGGAAGAAGCACTGAATGTAGTTGCAAATAAATTAGGCGCTATTAAAGAAGAGTACGGTAAAGGTTCTATCGGATTTATTTCTTCCTCTAAAATTACAAATGAAGACAATTATGTAATTCAAAAATTAGCTCGACAAGTATTTGGAACGAATAATATTGATAACTGCTCACGTTATTGCCAATCACCAGCAACGGATGGTTTGTTCCGTACAATTGGTATGGGCGGTGATGCCGGAACGATTAAAGATATTGCGCAATCTGGTCTTGTTATTATTGTAGGATGTAATCCGACAGAAGGTCATCCTGTTCTAGCTACACGTATTAAACGTGCACATAAATTACACGGACAAAAGTTAATTGTAGCTGATCTTCGTAAAACCGAAATGGCAGAGCGATCAGATGTCTTTATTAGTCCAAAACAAGGAACAGATCAAGTTTGGTTAATGGCTGTTACGAAATATATGATTGATCAAGGTTGGCATGATCAGGAATTCATTAATGAGAATGTAAACTTCTTTGAAGATTTCAAAGAAAGCCTAGAGGAATATACACTTGAATATGCAGAAGAAGTAACAGGCATTTCAAAAGAAACGCTTATTCAAATGGCTGGAATGATTCGTGATGCAGATGGTACATGTATCCTTTGGGGTATGGGGGTAACGCAAAATACAGGTGGTTCTGATACTTCCGCTGCAATTTCAAACTTACTTCTTGCAACAGGGAACTACCGTCGTCCAGGAGCAGGCGCATACCCACTTCGAGGCCACAATAACGTACAAGGTGCTTGTGATATGGGGACTTTACCAGGATGGCTTCCAGGATATCAGCACGTTACTAACGAAATGGAACGTGCGAAATTTGAAACTGCTTACGGAGTGAAAATTGATAGTGAACCAGGTCTTAATAATATCGAAATGCTTCACGCAATTGACGAAGGAAAAATGAAAGCAATGTATCTTGTCGGAGAAGATATGGCTCTTGTAGATTCTAATGCAAATCATGTACATGAAGTGTTATCGAGCCTTGATTTCTTCGTTGTGCAAGATGTTTTCCTTTCTAAAACTGCTCAATATGCAGATGTTGTATTACCAGCAGCGCCATCTCTTGAGAAAGAAGGTACTTTCACAAATACAGAGCGCCGTGTCCAAAGATTATATCAAGTTCTTCCTACGCTAGGAGATGCGAAACCAGACTGGTGGATCGTCCAGGAAGTTGCGAATAAACTAGGTGCAAACTGGAATTATAGCCACCCAAGTGAAATCTTTGCTGAGATGGCAAGTTTATCACCATTGTTCTCGCAAGCGAACTATGAAGTGCTTGAAGGATGGAACAGTTTCCATTGGGGAAGTTTTGATGGAACGAATACACCACTTCTGTTCCAAGACGGATTTAACTTCCCAGATAAAAAGGCTCGTTTTGCGATTGCTGACTGGGTACGTCCAGCTGAATTTCCAGCTGAGTTTGACCTTCACATTAACAACGGTCGTATGCTTGAGCATTTCCATGAAGGGAATATGACAAATAAATCAACAGGTATTCAAACGAAAGTACCTGGTGTTTTCGTTGAAATCTCTCCAGACCTTGCAAAAGAACGTGGCGTAAAAACAGGTTCGTTAGTTCGTCTTGTCTCTCCTTTTGGAGCATTAAAATTACGTGCACTCGTTACAGATCGTGTAAAAGCGAATGAGTTATATTTACCGATGAACTCTACAGATAACGAAACGGCAATTAATTTCTTAACAGGTCCTGCTGTGGATGTACGTACGAATACACCTGCGTATAAACAAACAAAAGTACGTATGGAAGTATTAGAAGTTGATGGCGAAAATCCGATGCCAAAAGCGAACCCACGCAATAAAAAACGTCACCCTCAAGCTGGAATTGAGGTACATCGTAAGTGGGCACGTCCAGGATATGTGCATTTAACGGATAAGTAGGAGGAGAAAACTATGGCTGCACCTATAAAAATGATTCAAAAACAAGAATTAACTGAGGAAGAAATAAAACAGCAAAAGTTAGATGATTTAAAAGAGCTTCTAACTAATAATGAAGAAGCTCTAAATCAGATGTTTAATATAGTAGGGGAATTAAATGACATTGGAATGCTAGAAGCTGCAAATTCAATGCTAAAAGCGAAAGAACCAATTGCGAAAATTGTTCTAGGTCAAGTAACTCGTGAGCCTGTTACAAATTTAATTAATAATATGATGGGCGCTGCAGGTGCGTTAACTGAACTTGACCCAGAACTTACGAAAAAGCTTATAGGTAGTTTATTAGTCGGGCTAGAAGAAGGTAATGAACATCTAGAAAGTAATAAAAAAGTAGGGGTATTCGATCTTATGAAAGTATTGAAAGACCCAGATATTAACCGTGCTATCGGGTTTGGGCTTCATTTCTTAAAAGGTATGGGGAAAGGGTTAAAAGACGAATAAACTTCATGAAGTGAACCTTTCCGCCCAAATATTTGTAGGAAATAGTTTGGGCGGAAGGCTCATTTTGGTAAAATATATAATAGAGTAAAATGAGGCTTTTGGGAGGTATAATTGTATGTCAAAAAAAGTACATGAATTTAATGATATGATACGAAAACTTCGAAAGGAACTTTTCGGAAAAGGACCAGAACGAATTCATACTGTTTTTGCGGAAAATATGGCTATAGCGACTCTTTATGGAAACTTAACACCTACTGAAAAATTTATTTCAAGTACGATGGACGGTGCGGAAATGGTTCATATGGCTAGAACGAAAATGATTCAAGAAGTGTATGCTGCGAATTCCCGTGAACATTTGGAGGAACTTGTTGGAGCGAAATTAGTGAATTTGTTTTCAGATATGAAAGTAGAAGAAGATATTGCAGTTTCTGTATTTGTTTTTGATAAAAATATAACGTGAGAGAAGGATACTGATCGTGAAACCGATACAGGTAGAAAGAGAAATCTTTCGTTATGAACAAGGAGCATTTAAACATATAGAGGACAGCATTGTAACAGAGTTTCCTGTCACCATTAAAATGAACGGACAGGAGTTTGTTACAATGGTTAGTACTCCAGAATATATAGAAGATATGGTAATAGGCTTCTTAGCGTCTGAAGGAATCATTCGGAAGTATGAAGACATTGATAGTGTATGGGTGCAGGAGAAAGAAGGATTTGTGCATGTAACAACGACAAAAGTAAATCCGTATTATGAACAAATGCAAAATAAACGCTATATTACGTCTTGTTGTGGTATGAGTAGGCAAGGGTTTGTTTTTGCAAATGATGCACTAAGTGCAAAAAAAATGAGGGGTGTCCATGTACAGGTTGCTGCCGATGATTGTTTTCGGTTAATGAAAGAAATGCAGCAATCTGCGGATACGTTTCATCGTACTGGTGGGGTTCATAATGCAGCTTTATGTGATGTTAATGGTATTATTTTAAGCCGAATGGATATTGGTAGGCATAATGCACTAGACAAAATTTACGGTTATTGTTTAAGAAACGATATTTCTATAAAAGATAAAATCATTGTTTTTAGTGGTCGTATTTCTTCGGAAATATTATTGAAAGTTGCAAAAATCGGTTGTGAAATTATACTATCAAAATCAGCTCCAACTGAGTTAGCTTTGCAACTAGCGGAAGATTTAGGTATTACGACAATAGGATTTATTCGTAATCACTCCTTAAATGTATATACCCATCCAGAACGTGTTTTAAATATAAAATAAAAGTGAGGCAATGAAGATGAAATCAGTTACATTAGACAAGTTGCAACGTCCGTTAAAGGATTTACGTATTTCAGTTACTGATCGCTGTAATTTTCGCTGCCGATATTGTATGCCAGAAGAAATATTTGGTCCTGATTACTCGTTTTTGTCTAATGATAAAATTTTATCTTTTGATGAAATTGAAAGGATAACACGTATTTTCGTTTCTTTAGGTGTGAGAAAATTACGGATTACAGGCGGAGAACCGTTACTTCGAAGAGGGCTTCCAAAGCTTATTGAGCGCCTTAATAAAATTGATGGTGTAGAAGATATCGGTTTAACAACCAATGGATCGTTACTTAAAAAGTTTGCTCCTGATTTATATAAGGCGGGACTATCACGTGTAACAGTTAGCTTAGATTCCTTAGAAGAAGAGCGGTTTTTCTATTTAAATGGTAATAGGAGCAAAGTGCAAAGGGTTCTGGAAGGAATACAGGCTGCAGCTGAAGTTGGAATGAAAATTAAAATAAACATGGTCGTTCAAAAGGGAAAAAACGAACAGGACATTTTGCAGATGGCGCAATATTTTAAGGAAAATAAGCATATTCTTCGTTTTATTGAGTATATGGATGTTGGAAATTATAATGGTTGGGATTTAAAAGAGGTCGTCTCTAAACAAGAAATAGTAGATACGATTCATCAAGTTATGCCGTTAGAACGGATAGAAGCAAATTATTCTGGTGAAGTGGCTACTAGGTATCGTTATATAGGAAGCGATGAGGAAATAGGTATTATTTCATCAGTAACAGATTCTTTTTGCTCATCATGTACGAGAGCTCGTATTTCTGCAGAAGGAAAATTATATACTTGCTTATTTGCTTCTAAAGGAAATGATTTAAGAGAATTGCTTCGTTCTGAACATACAGATGAGGACATTACAGATGTAGTACGCGATATATGGAATAATAGGGAAGATCGTTATTCAGATGAACGCTTAAATCATACAAATAAGAAAACAATACCTAAAATTGAAATGTCACATATCGGTGGTTAATATATAAAGCTAGCGTCATAGTGAAAAATGGAAAATTTACAAGAGTTGTGGATTTTCTATTTTATAGTAAAAGTGATGATTGATATCTCTGTAAAAGATGTGCAGAGAAATTAAGCAGCATTCAAAAACCTTTATTTTGAGGAGGTTTTTTGAAGCTGCTTTTTTATTTGGAGAAAATGGAGGAATGGGTAATGGCATTTCATAAGCCGGAACAAATTGCTGAGCTTGTCATTGAGGCCGGTGTTCAAAAAGTAAGACAGACATTGCCAGCGATGCTTATTCTCGGTTTTTTAGGAGGAGCGTTTATTGCGATAGGTTTTTTACTTAACATTCGAGTTTTAGGGAATTTACCTGAGCGCTGGGGAAGTCTAGTGAATGTTTTAGGAGGAGCAGTATTTCCTGTTGGACTCATGCTCGTAGTATTAGCAGGAGGAGAATTAATTACGGGAAATATGATGTCACTGTCTATGGCGCTTTATGCAAAGAAAATTACATTAATAAGTGTACTGAATAACTGGGTTTGGATTACTCTCATGAACTTTATTGGGGCAATTTTCGTTGCGTATTGCTTTGGACATCTTGGCGGATTAACAGAGGGAGAGTATTTAAATAAAACGGTAGCGATAGCGGAAGGGAAGTTACATGAATCATTTGGGAGAACTTTAATTTTAGCAATTGGTTGTAATTGGCTCGTTTGTCTTGCTCTTTGGCTCGCTTACGGGACGAGTGATTTTGTCGGGAAAATCATCGGAATTTGGATTCCAATTATGGCATTTGTAGTGATTGGATTTCAGCAAGTAGTAGCAAATATGTTTGTCATTTCCGCTGTTATTTTTGCTGGTCATCTAACGTGGATGGATCTGGCTAAAAATTTTGTTCCTGTTTTTATCGGAAATGTAATTGGAGGAGCTGGGTTTGTTGGTTTTGCTTACTTTGCTTGTTATCAGAAACAACATTCTAATATGAAATAGAGTTCTTGAGAGGAAGGGTATGTAATGGCTGATCGGTATTCACGACAACAGTTGTTCAAACCAATTGGGAGTAAAGGACAAGAAAAAATTCGAAATAAACATGTGTTAATTGTAGGGGTAGGCGCATTAGGAAGTGCAAGTGCCGAAAGTTTCGTACGTGCAGGTGTTGGTAAGTTGACGATTATCGATCGTGACTACGTTGAATGGAGTAATTTACAAAGGCAACAATTGTACTCTGAACAAGATGCGAGAGAGAAAATGCCGAAAGCAATTGCTGCAAAAAATCGGCTAGAACAAATTAATTCGGAAGTACAAATACATGCTTTCGTAATGGATGCAACTTCAGAAAATATGGAAGGTCTATTAAAAAATGTAGATGTAATCATTGATGCAACAGATAATTTTGATATTCGATTTGTAATAAATGATTTATCACAAAAACATAATATTCCGTGGGTATATGGTTCTTGCGTTGGATCATATGGTATGAGTTATATAATTATTCCGCAAGAGACACCGTGTTTACATTGTATGCTGAAAAATATCCCTGTTACAGGTGTGACGTGTGATACTGCTGGGATTATTAGCCCGACTGTTCAAATCGTCGCAGCATATCAAGTGGCAGAAGCGCTCAAAATTTTAGTGGAAGATTTCTCAGCAATTAGAAAAACATTTTTCATGTTTGATATATGGAGTAATCAAAATCATTTTATAAAATTAGGGAAAATAAAAACAGACGCTTGTCTCTCATGCGGTTTGAATCGAACTTATCCTTATTTATCATACGAAAATCAAACGAAAGCAGCTGTTTTATGCGGAAGAAATACAGTTCAAATTAGAACAGTAGACAATAGGAAATACAATTTTGATGATATAGAAAAAGTATTAAAAAAACTGGGAAAAGTAGATCGGAATCCGTATTTACTATCTTGCCAATTCGATGATTACCGCATCGTTTTTTTTCGGGATGGTCGTGTTTTTATTCATGGTACAAATGATATTTCGAAAGCGAAACAACTATATTATCGCGTATTCGGTTAATAGAGAGGGTGTCAACAATGGAAAGAAGAGTGCCAATTACGGTTGAAGAAGCTGTTCGTAAAGTGATGGGATTTGCTGATAAGGGCTTAAAGGAGCTATTACCAATTGAATTAGCTTATGGACGTATATTAGCAGAGGATTTAGTAGCTGACCATGATGTACCGTCGTTTAATCGTTCGCCGTATGACGGATTTGCTATTCGAGCAGAAGATACTAATTTAGCAAGTTATGAAACGCCAATTGTATTTGAAGTAGTGGGTGAAATTGGTGCAGGATCGCTATTCCATGAGAAAGTAGGTCCATTTCAAGCAGTTCGAATTATGACAGGAGCACAAATTCCGAATGGGTGTGATGCGGTTGTTATGTTAGAGCTGACTCGTCAATATGAGAAGAATGGCAACAATTATATGGAAGTGAAGCGATCATTCAAAACGGGCGACAATATTTCTTTTCAAGGTGAAGATGCTCGTAAAGGAACAGTTCTTGCAAAGAAGGGATCGTACATTAATCCAGGTATTTCAGCTCTTCTTGCTACATTCGGTTATAGTGAAGTACCAGTTGCGAGAAAGCCTGTAATTGGACTGTTAGCGACTGGGAGTGAATTACTGGATGTCAATGATTCATTACAGCCAGGGAAAATCCGAAACAGTAATACGTACATGATATTGTCTCAAATTCGAAGAGCGGGCGGAAGAGTAAAATATTTTGGGAAGTTTAGTGATGATTTTAATACGTGTTTTACAGCTGTGAAAGAAGCGCTTGGCCAAGTAGATATGTTAATTACAACGGGCGGTGTATCAGTAGGAGATTATGATTATTTACCAGCTATTTACGAAAAGTTAGGTGCATCTGTTCTTTTTAATAAAGTTGCAATGCGACCAGGAAGTGTTACGACTGTAGCACAATTAAATGGCAAGTTATTATTTGGTTTATCAGGGAATCCATCAGCTTGTTACGTAGGGTTTGAATTATTCGTAAGACCGTGTATTCGGACGTATATGTTTAGTGAAAAAGTACATTTAAAAAGAGAAAAAGCGTTATTAGGAGAAGATTTTCTAAAACCGAATCCATTTACAAGATTTGTACGAGCAAAATTGCAATATGATGAGGGGAAATTAATCGCTTATCCATCAGGGTTTGATAAATCTAGCTCAGTTTCTTCATTGGCAGAATCCAACGCGTTTATCGTATTGCCGGGCGGGACAAGAGGATATAAAAAAGATATGTTTGTCGATGTTCTTTTATTAGAAGATAACGAAGGTAGTGAATGGCCTTGGACATTTCATAAAGTGAGAGGTGGTTTTAATGGGACAAGTGCTATTTGAGATTGTAGATAAACCGATTTTAGTTGAAGAAGTAACGAATAAAGTCGCAAGAAGGGAAGCAGGTGCGATTACAACATTTATTGGTACGGTGAGAGAATTAACAAAAGGAAAACGAACGCTACATTTAGAGTATGAAGCATATAAACCGATGGCAGTAAAACAACTTATGAGAATTGGTGAAGAAATTAGTGAAAGATGGCTGGATGCAAAAGTAGCAATTACGCACCGTGTAGGGCGACTAGAAATAATGGATATTGCGGTAGTCATTGCAGTTTCATCACCGCATCGTAAAGTAGCTTATGAAGCGAATGAGTACGCGATTGAACGTATAAAACGAATCGTTCCAATTTGGAAAAAAGAATTTTGGGAAGATGGAACGATGTGGGTTGGAGATCAACTTGAAAACACACCTTATCCAGAAGGAAAACCAAAGAAGGAAGAATGAGAAAATGATTACAATTTTACTGTTTGCAAATTTGCGTGAGGAAGTTGGATCGGATCGATTAGTAATTTCAGAAAAGCAAGAAATGACAGTGCAGCAATTAAAAGAATGGCTCAAAGCCAGCTATTGTTTACAATCGCTGGATAAAGTGATGGTGGCTGTTAATGAAGAGTTTGTAATGAATGAAGAGATGATAAAAGCCGGAGATATAGTCGCATTAATCCCACCCGTTAGCGGGGGATAATAAGCTTTTTCACCAGATGAAGTGCCAAGAAAATGTTGTATATAAATTAGAATAAGAGAAGGGATGAGTTCTATGCTTACTCAAGAACAAATAATGAATGCATTAAAACATGTAGAGGATCCAGAGTTACACAAAAGTGTTGTAGAATTAAATATGGTTAGAAATATACAAATGAACGGAACAGAGGTTAAACTTGAAGTAGTACTAACAATCCAAGGTTGTCCGTTAAAAGCAAAAATTCAACAAGATATTGAAGAATCGCTTCACGCAATTGGTGCCTCTAAAGTGGAGGTAACATTTGGTTCTATGACACAAGAAGAACGTGCAGCTTTAACAGAGAAGTTAAAGCGAAATACTAGAACAGAAACTGGTATGCCGAGCATGCTTCGCCCGGATTCAGGAGTACGTTTTATTACTGTAACGAGCGGAAAAGGCGGAGTTGGAAAATCAACGGTGACAATTAATCTTGCAACTGCACTAGCTCGTATGGGCAAAAAAGTGGGGATATTAGATGCAGATATATATGGTTTTAGTATTCCAGCTATGATGGAAACGAATAAGAAACCAACGATGATTGATCAAACGGCAATTCCAGTCATTAGTCACGGTGTTAAAATCATGTCGATGGGATTCTTTACAGAAGGAAATAACCCAGTGATGTGGCGCGGACCGATGCTAAATAAATGGATTCAAAATTTCCTTGCGAATACGCACTGGGGAGAATTAGATTATTTATTACTTGATTTACCACCAGGTACAGGAGATGTTGCGATTGATGTTGCAGCGATGATTCCGCAAGCGAAAGAAATAATTGTTACAACTCCGCACAATATAGCTTCATTCGTTGCTTCAAGAGTTGGTGTAATGGCAAAACATACGAAGCATGAGATTTTAGGTATTGTGGAAAATATGGCTTATTATGAAGAACAAGATGGATCGAAAAATTATCTCTTCGGAAAAGGCGGCGGTGAAATGCTTGCAGAACAATTGCAAACAGAAGTAATTGCCAAAATACCTTTTGCGAAACGTGAAGAAAATAATGGTTCATCTGTATATGATGAAGATTCTCTTGTTGGAGAAGTGTTTACATCGTTAGCTGAGGATATTATTTATAGAGGATAGAGGGGGAAGTTTAGTATGGCATGTAACATTGATCATTCTATTGAAGATGTGATGAATAAGCTTGAAAGTCAAAAGAATTTTTTACCTGAAGGGATCTTTAAAGAGTTAAAGAGTTTTTTGCAAGGTATTCATTCACAGAAATTATTAAATGATGTTTTTCACCTCCTAAAAAAGTATGATTTAGTCAGTGAGGAAGAACGAGAGACGAGAAACGCACAATTGTTGTACATTTTGAATTAAGTACTCTTTGGCTTTAGAATTTTTTCAGAAGGGGTGAATGTGATGGATATGAAAAAGATGATTGAAACGATAGAAGTAACTAGAGTGACTGACGAGGAATTATCGATTTCGAATTTACATCCAAAGCTTGTGAAGTTGTATAGTCAAAAAGATAGTGCAGAGTATACGAAGCTATTAAAATATATTTTATCATTATCCGTACAGCTGAAGCTGAATCTTGTATTGAAATATTTTGGTGTACGTCCCATTGTTGCTGCAGACGAGCGGGTGCAATTTCAAGAGATATTTAAATGCTTAGCTAAGAAAGATGAGAATGGGGAATGGTTTCTAAATTTTGTTTCTTTATATGTAGGGCTAATTGTAGTTCTTCGTTTTGATGAGAAAGTGATTGAGAGCAATTTTTTTGATGATATGGTAGTGGATGAATGTAATGAAATATAAGATTCTACTCATAACATTTTTCTATATTAAATGCTTTAACTGCGATTTTAGTTGGTTATGTAAATATGAAGGTAACTAATTAAGAAAAAGGAATGAAACTAGTTGGATAAAAAGAGTTCTTCAGTTGTTTCCGTCGTTTTTTCGTGTTACTATTAATCGAATTTTTCATAAGGAGAGAAAGCGATGAAATGGATTTATTTTCTTATTATTAACGTTATAGCTTTTAGCCTTATGGGGCTTGATAAACGAAAAGCAAAGAAGAAACAGTGGAGAACGCCAGAAAGTACGTTGTTTTTATCGGCGGCAGCTGGAGGAGCAGTTGGAGCTTGGATCGGCATGTATATGTTTCATCATAAAACTCATAAAAAGAAATTTGTTTTCGGCATACCGTTACTTGTTGTAATAACGGTATGTTTATTATTCGTTGTATGAGAAATGTCGAAAGAAATGCAGATTGATTATTGGTAAAGTGAGCATGTGAGACCGTATA
The DNA here is from genome assembly GCF_008368795.1 of Bacillus sp. BF2-3. Classification (NCBI taxonomy): domain Bacteria; kingdom Bacillati; phylum Bacillota; class Bacilli; order Caryophanales; family Bacillaceae; genus Bacillus; species Bacillus sp. BF2-3. Next base: position 168,782 of record NZ_QOSA01000037.1, on the reverse strand, counting down.
ATGGAGAAAAAATGAGAAGAGGAGAAAAAGGAAGATGGGGAGTCAATCAGCAGAGCAAAAAAAAGGGATACTATACGCGGCTGGTGCTTACACGATGTGGGGAATCCTACCGATTTATTGGAAATGGGTTGAGGAAGTTCCAGCAGATGAAATATTAGCACACCGCATCGTTTGGGCATTTGTTTTTATGTTACTCGTATTAGGTGTTACGAAGAGGTTTCGTCAGTTTATTGGGGAATTTGTGAATCTTTTTAAACGACCTAAATTATTAATGTCATTAACAATAGCTTCAGTCTTGATTAGCGGAAACTGGTTTGTTTACATATGGGCCGTTAATCATAATCATGTTATTGAAGCGAGTCTTGGCTATTATATTAATCCGCTTATTAGTATTTTACTTGGTACAGTCGTTTTAAAGGAAAAGTTAAACTTCTGGCAATATGTTGCAGTTGGTTTAGCTGGAGTGGGGGTTATCATTTTAACAGTGCGTTTCGGATCTATTCCGTGGGTTTCTCTTTCACTTGCCTTTTCATTTGGATTATACGGATTAACGAAAAAACTGTTAAACTATGATGCTACAATTGGACTTACGATGGAAACGATGTTAGTGACACCGCTTGCAATCATTTACCTTGTTATGACAGGCGCCCATGGTTTCGGCTCATTTGGATCTATTTCAATGTTATCGACATTACTATTAATAGGAGCAGGTATTGTTACAGCTCTACCACTTTTTTATTTTGCAAAAGGAGCCCAACTTATTCCGCTTTATATGGTAGGTTTTTTACAATATATTGCACCAACAATTAGCTTAATTTTAGGTGTATTCGTATTTGGTGAACATTTCACATCTACTCATATGATTGCATTTTTCTGTATATGGGTTGCATTATTTGTATTCTCGGTAGCGAAGACTAAGTTTTTAGTGCAGAAACAACCGAAATTTATAAAAAATAAATCAGCAAATGTATCATAATGCGTAGTATTTTCTACGCATTTTTCTTTATACTTATATTATATAGAATTTCCATTATAGTCAGTAAGGAGCTGAGAACATGGAAACAATTTTACATAATGATCCGCTTATGGCAGCTGTAATTTCATGGTTTTTAGCACAATTAACGAAAGTAGTCTTCAAATTAGTTAAAACAGGTGAATTTGATTTTGCAAAGTTTTTTGCTTCAGGTGGGATGCCAAGTTCTCATGCTTCAACAGTTACAGCGCTTGCTACAGGAGTTGGAGTAGTGGAAGGTGTGGAAAGCTCGATGTTTGCGGTTGCTACAATTTTTGCCATTATTGTTATGTATGATGCTTCAGGAGTAAGGCTTGCAGTAAGTAAACAAGCAAAAATATTGAATGATTTTTTTCACGGTAGAGAAACAGAATATAAGAAGTTAAATGAACTTGTTGGGCATACACCGTATGAAGTAGTAGTCGGTGCTTTATTAGGGATTATTGTCGGAGTAGGGTATTGTTTATGAGCAGAACATTTTATATGTTCTGCTTTTCTTTGTTTTTATACATATTCAGCTACCTTTTTGAATATCGTTATACGGATTTCGAAAGGGTGGGTGAGCAACTTGTTATTATATGAAAAAGTGCATGAAGAAATAGCGAGAAGAACAACTGCACTTCAAACAATGCAACGGCAAGATGGTACGTGGCGGTTTTGTTTTGAAGGAGCGCCACTAACAGATTGTCATATGATTTTTTTATTAAAATTATTAGGTAAAGATAAAGAGATAGAACCGTTTGTAAAAAGATTAGCATCACTCCAAACAAATGAAGGAACATGGAAATTGTATGAAGATGAAGTGGGTGGTAATTTATCTGCTACAATTCAATCTTATGCTGCCTTACTTGCATCGGAAAAATATACAAAAGAAGATGTGAATATGAAGCGAGCGGAAATGTTTATAAATGAGCGCGGTGGGGTAGCGCGTGCTCATTTTATGACGAAGTTTTTATTAGCGATTCATGGAGAATATGAATATCCTTCTCTCTTTCATTTGCCAACACCAATTATGTTTCTGCAGAATGATTCCCCTCTCAGTATTTTTGAACTGAGTAGCTCAGCACGTATTCATTTAATTCCGATAATGTTGTGTTTAAATAAAAGATTTCGAGTAGGGAAAAAGTTATTGCCAAATTTAAATCACATTGCAGGCGGGGGGGGAGAATGGTTTCGGGAGGATCGGTCTCCAGTTTTTCAAACGTTAGTAAGTGACGTGAAGAAAATTATAACGTATCCACTTTCTTTGCATCATAAAGGATATGAGGAAGTAGAACGTTTTATGAAAGAGCGTATTGATGAAAATGGAACATTATATAGCTACGCAACTGCCTCGTTTTATATGATTTATGCTTTACTTGCATTAGGACATTCTATTCAATCACCAATTATTCAAAAAGCTATAACGGGAATCACATCTTATATATGGAAGATGGAGAGAGGGAGCCATTTGCAAAACTCTCCATCAACTGTATGGGATACAGCTTTACTCAGTTATGCTTTGCAAGAAGCTCAAGTTCCGAAAGCAAGTAAAGTGATTCACAATGCATCAGCATATTTACTAAGAAAACAGCAAACGAAGAAAGTAGATTGGAGTGTACATGCACCGGATCTCTTCCCGGGTGGTTGGGGCTTTTCGGATGTGAATACGACGATTCCAGATGTTGATGATACAACTGCTGCGTTAAGAGCATTGGCGCGAAGTAGAGGGAACGAAAATGTAGACACTGCTTGGAAGCGAGCGGTTAATTGGGTTAAAGGATTGCAAAATAATGATGGTGGTTGGGGGGCTTTTGAAAAAGGGGTAACGAGCCATATATTAGCAAATTTACCAATCGAAAATGCAAGTGATATGATTACAGATCCTTCTACACCAGATATTACAGGAAGAGTATTAGAATTTTTCGGAACGTATACGCAAAATGAATTGCCCGAGAAACAAAAACAAAGTGCGATAAATTGGTTAATGAATGTACAAGAGGAAAATGGATCGTGGTATGGGAAATGGGGAATTTGTTATATATATGGTACGTGGGCAGTGTTGACTGGTTTACGGTCACTAGGAATACCATCTAGCGATCCATCAGTGAAACGAGCAGCTTTATGGCTTGAACATATACAGCATGAAGATGGTGGCTGGGGAGAATCTTGCCAAAGTAGTGTGGAAAAAAGATTTGTTACTTTGCCATTTAGTACACCATCCCAAACAGCATGGGCGTTAGATGCCCTCATTTCTTACTATGATAAAGAAACGCCAGTCATTCGAAAAGGTATTTCATATTTGCTCTCCAACTCTTATATAAATGAAAAATATCCTACTGGAACAGGTTTACCAGGTGGGTTTTATATTCGTTATCATAGTTATGCTCATATATATCCATTGCTTACTTTGGCTCATTATGCAAAAAAATATAGAAAATAAACCGAGAGATGTCTCTCGGTTTATTTTGTTGGGTAGTAGGTCCCTTTTGAAAAGAATAAGGTTGTGATGTACCTTATTTTTCGGTTGATTGGCGCTTTTGACGTGCATCAGCGGCATTTGCACGTGCGTTTGCTTCTAAGTCATTGTGGTCAGCGAGTTCGCGAGAGAACTCAACATCAATGCCATCAGTTGCTTTGCTTTGTTTGAAATTCTTTTTGTTCATTCGACACAATCTCCTTGCGTTTATGCGACGTTGCAAAGTTAGTTTGACACAAATAGACTTTTTTATACAAAGAGGAATTGGAAAGCAAGGAGCCGAAATATACAGTATAAGTAATAGAAATGGGGGATAGGAATGGAGTTTTTAAATGGGAAAACAGCTGTTGTAACAGGAGCTGCACAGGGAATTGGAAAAGAGATTGCAAGGGTTTATGCAAAACTAGGGGCGAAAGTATTAATTAGCGATGTAAATGAAGAAAATCTACAAAAAACGACACGTGAGTTATCAGATGAAGGATATGAAGTGTGCTCATATCGATGTGATGTGAGTAATCAAAATGAAGCAAAGTCGTTAATTGAATATGCGGTTCAAAAATTTGGTACATTACATATTTTGGTGAATAATGCTGGAATTACAAGAGACGCAATGTTACATAAAATGGAGAAGTCTGCTTGGGAACAAGTATTACAAGTGAACTTAACTGGAGTTTTTTATTGTATGCAACCCGCGCTTCTTTACATGAGACAACAAGGGTATGGACGCATTATTAATATATCTTCAATTAGTAGAGAAGGAAACATAGGTCAAGCAAATTATGCGGCTACAAAGGCAGGAGTTGTAGGATTAACGAAAACAGCAGCGAAAGAAGTTGGAAGTTTCGGTATTACTTGTAATGCGATTTGTCCGGGGTTTATGGATACAGATATGACCAAAACGATACCAGATAAAGTGAAAGAAAAGATGGTTGGCGCTATTCCAGTTGGTAGAATTGGAACGCCAGAAGATATTGCGAACGCAGCAGCCTTTTTAGCATCAGAATACGCATCTTATATTACAGGTGAAGTATTAAATGTGAGCGGAGGACTGCAAGTTTAAAGGAATACATAATGAACAGAACCTGACCAGGTAGGTCAGGTTCTTTCTCATTAATTTAAGTTAAGCCAAACGCTCTTTACTTCTGTATAGTTATTTAATGCGTAAGATCCCATTTCACGGCCAAGACCAGATTGTTTAAATCCTCCAAATGGAGATGCTGCATCAAAGACGTTATAACAGTTTACCCATACTGTACCTGCACGTACTTTACTTGCAACATAGTGTGCTGTTTTAACATTTTCTGTCCACACACCAGCCGCTAAGCCGAATTGTGATTTATTTGCACGTTCAATTACTTCATCAATATCGTTAAATGGTATTGCAGAAATAACTGGACCGAAAATTTCTTCTTTTGCGATCGTCATTTCATCATTTACGTCAGCGAATACTGTAGGAGAAACGAAGTAGCCTTGATTGAATGGATTACTTCCTCCGCAAAGGACTTCAGCGCCTTCTTCAATCCCTTTTTCAATGTAGCCCATTACACGTTTTTGTTGTTCTTCGGAAACGAGAGGGCCAATTGTTGTTTCAGGGTTAAGACCGACACCTTGATTTAGTTTTTTAGAATAGAGGACGAGATCAGCCATGACATTATCATACATTTTCTTCGGAACAAATAAGCGTGATCCAGCAGAGCATACTTGTCCTTGGTTAAACATAACACCAGAAAGTGCACCAGGAATCGCGCGAGATAAATCAGCATCTGGCAATATGATATTTGGTGATTTACCGCCTAATTCAAGTGTAACGCGTTTTAATGTTTCGGATGCTTGTCGCATAATTTGTTTACCGACAGGAGTAGAACCGGTAAATGCAATTTTATCAACGAGTGGATGATTAACGAGAGCTTGTCCAGCTGATTCACCGAATCCAGGTACGATATTAATAACACCTTTCGGGAATCCAGCTTCTTCAATTAATTCAGCTAAGTATAGAGCAGATAGTGGAGTTTGTTCTGCAGGTTTTAAAACGATTGTACATCCTGTAGCAAGCGCTGCTCCCATTTTCCACATTGCCATAAGAAGCGGGAAGTTCCAAGGGATAATTTGACCAACGACACCAACAGCTTCATGGCGTGTATAGTTAAAGTAATCACCGGAAACAGGAATTGTTTGACCAACGATTTTCGTAGCCCATCCAGCGTAATAGCGCATATGCTCAATTGCAAGTGGTATGTCTGCTGCCATTGTTTCACGGATTGGCTTTCCGTTATCTAATGTTTCGAGCTGTGCAAGCTCTTCTTTATGTTCTTCCATTAAATCAGCTAACTTGTACATGAGACGGCTTCGCTCAGCGGTGCTCATACGAGACCAAGGACCTTCGTCAAAAGCCATACGAGCTGCGACTACAGCTTTATGAATATCTTCGCGACCAGCTTCAGAAACGACGGCAAGTGTTTCACCAGTTGCTGGGTTAGGTGTTTTAAATGTTTTACCGGAAGCGCTTTCAATGAAAGATCCATTCACATATAACTTTTTTGTACCTTGAAGAAATTTCTCTACCTTTTCATGAAGATTTACAGCTAGTTGACTCATTGTATAACCCCCTTGAAAATATAATGTAAACGCAGTACGAGACGGCGCTTATTCCGAAATCAAGGATGTGGAAACTAGATGGAAAGCCTCTAATTAAAATCATAATTAAGAAATACTGAAAATTCAAATTTCATTTGTGTTACAATTGTAAAAAATATGTAATGTAAGAGAATCTTCTATATGATTATAAAAAATCCTGCTTGTTTTTGCTTTCTAGTAGGAAAAACTAGAAGAACAATGGTACAATAATACATCGTGAGAGGAGGGGTAAAAATGAAAGATTATCATGATGATCCACGCTTTCGAATAGCCCATAGAGAAGCGTTAATTGGTCTTGGACTTGCTATTATTAATTTTATAATATGGTACGGATTTGCTTATGGGCTTGGTAGTAAAAATCCGAATGAATATACATATGTATTAGGTTTTCCCGCATGGTTTTTTTATAGCTGTATCGTTGGATTTATCGTTATGGTTATTTTACTTAGTTTAGTTGTTCGTTTTGTATTTCAAGATATTTCACTCGATGAGGAAGAAAAAAGTGAGGAATAATAGATGAATTGGTATGTAATCATTCCAATGATAATTTCGTTTATCGTTGTATTTTTAATTGGTGTATATGCTTCAAGACGTGTGCAAGCAACTGCTCATAATAAATTTTTACAAGAATATTTTCTTGGTGGGCGTGAGCTAGGCGGTTTATTATTAGCGATGACAATGATTGCTACGTACGGTAGTGCAAGTAGCTTTATTGGTGGCCCTGGTATTGCTTACAATATGGGTCTTGGATGGGTACTGTTATCTGCGATTCAAGTTGTAACAGGCTATATCGTTTTAACGGTTATCGGTAAAAAGTTTGCAATTATCGCTAGGAAGATGGAAGCAATTACTCTTATCGATTATTTAAAAGGGAGATACAATAATAAAGCAGTTGTTATACTTTCTGCGTTATGTATTATTATCTTTTTATTTTCAGCGACAGTAGCCCAGTGGGTCGGTGGTGGACGATTAATCGAGTCACTAACTGGTCTATCGTATACAACAGCACTATTTTTATTTACTTTTTCTGTACTTGTGTACGTATTAATTGGTGGATTTCGTGCAGTTGCTCTATCAGATACATTATTAGGAATCATTATGTTAGTTGGAACGACAATCATTTTAATTGCTACTGTCATTGCTGGTGGTGGAATTGAAAAGATTATGCAGGAACTTGTTCAAATTAATCCAAAGTTAATTACACCATTCGGAGCAGATGGCAGTTTAACGAAATCATATGTTACATCATTTTGGATTTTAATTGGAATTGGCGTTGTCGGCTTACCGCAAATTAGCGTGCGTGCCATGTCTTATAAAAATTCAAAAGCGATGCATCAAGCTTTAATAATTGGAACCGTTGTCGTTGGCACAATTATGATCGGTATGCATTTAACTGGTGTATTTGCAAGAGTAGTACTTCCAGGTATAACGGTACCAGATAAAGTAATGCCGCTACTTGCGATGGAAGTGTTACCTCCTTGGTTAGCTGGAGTTTTCTTAGCTGCACCGATGGCAGCGATTATGTCTACAGTAAACTCTTTATTATTACTTGTAAGCTCGTCAATTATTAAAGATATATATGTAAATTACATAAATAAAGATGCAGCAGACAGTACGATAAAAAAAGGAAGTTTGTGGATTACTGGTATTGTAGGACTACTCGTTTATGCAGCGGCGATTAAACCACCAGATTTTTTAATATGGCTAAATTTATTTTCTTTCGGTGGATTAGAAGCAGCATTCATTTGGCCAATCGTATTAGGGTTATATTGGAGGAAAGGAAATGCTACAGGAGCGCTTGCGTCTATTTTAGTTGGGGTAGGCTCATATATGTGTATTCATCTTTTCTATCCAAATCCGTTCGGTATACATACAGTTGTCTTCCCGATTTGTTTTGCGTTTATCGCTTATGTTATTGGAAGTATGAGTGCTGTAAAAAAAACAGTATAGGTTAGCTGAAGAACGTAGTCCTTATAAGACTGCGTTTTTTCGTATGAATTTGTTCTTTTTTATTCTGTATATCCACGGTTATTCATAAATTAATAACAACTGAGGGGATGGAGTTGAGGTCGATGAAAAAAGTGTTATTTTTAGGAGACCCAGGAATTGATGACTCTTTAGCAATTATGTATGGATTGTTGCATCCTGATATTGATATTGTTGGTGTAGTAACGGGATATGGAAATGTAACACAAGAAAAGGCGACAAGTAATGCCGCATATTTATTGCAAATGGCAGGACGGGAAGATATACCTGTTATTAATGGTGCGAAAATTCCTTTATCCGGAGATATTACGACGTATTATCCAGAAATTCATGGGACAGACGGTTTAGGGCCAATTAAACCTCCAAAAACTTTTTCACCAAATATAAAGCCTTTTTGTACATTTTTTGATCTTCTTGAAAAATATAAAGGAGAATTAATAATAGTCGATGCTGGTAGATCAACAACATTAGCGACAGCATTTATTTTAGAAAAGCCGATGATGAAGTATGTGAAAGAATATTATATAATGGGCGGTGCTTTCTTAATGCCTGGCAATGTAACACCAGTCGCAGAGGCGAATTTTCATGGTGATCCCATTGCGTCACAATTAGTTATGCAAAATGCCAAAAATGTGACATTAGTGCCACTTAACGTTACATCTGAAGCAATTATTACACCGGAAATGGTAAAATATATTACGAAACACTCTAAAACGAGTTTTAATAAGTTAATCGAGCCGATATTTACGTACTATTATAAAGCTTATAGAAAGTTAAATCCGAAAATAAAAGGAAGTCCAGTACATGACGTCGTTACAATGATGGTTGCGGCAAATCCATCCCTTTTAGATTATGTATATCGTCGTGTCGATGTAGATACAGCTGGAATTGCAAAAGGAGAGAGTATTGCTGATTTTCGGCCTCAACCTGATGCAAAAGCATTAAAAAATTGGGTGCGAATTGGTTGGTCGTTACATTATAAAAAGTTTCTTGAGGATTTTGTGAAATTTATGACGTAGACATAATAGGAGCATACAAGTTAAAATAATGGAGATGGTTATGTAAATGACCATCTCCATTATTTTGTTTTTAAATGATAAATAGAGAAGAGTTACACAATAGGAGAGGAATTTTACTTGAAAAAAACTATAGTATGCGCAGTAATTGTGGGTATTTTTGTTTTGCTAATATCGGGTAACTTTTTAGTGAAAAAAGTGTGGAGTTCAAATAATGATGATGCACAGTATATTGCATCTTTTATTGAAGAACATAAAGATGAAAAAAATAGTGCGCTTCTAGTAAAGAGAAATGATAAAGTTGTTTATTCTGTAAACCCAAATGTTGTATTGCCAGTTGCTAGTACGATGAAATTAATTGTGGCGCTTGAATATACGAAACAAGTTACTGAAGGGAAAATTGATTCTTCTAGTTTCGTGTCGATTAATGATGTGAATCGCTATTATGTGCCGAATACAGATGGTGGTGCACAAGATAGATGGCAAAAGTATTTGGAGAAAACGGGCAAGATAACTGAAGGAGCGGTTTCTTTAGAAGAAGTGGCAAAAGGAATGGTTAAGTTTAGTTCGAATGCAAATGCTGAATACTTAATGGAATTGTTAGGATTAGATAACATCAATCGAAATTTACAAAGTTTATCACTTCCTGCACATCAACCACTATTTCCAATCGTTTCATCTTTGTATATCCCGGGATATTTGCATAAAGAATTACATGTTCCAAAATATAAAATAGAGAAAAAGTTAAAAGAAATGTCTCAAGAGCAATATCGTGAATATGCGATGATTATTCATGAACGCTTAAAGAAGAAGGGACCATTATTACAGAAGGAAATTCCGCTTTATTTAGAGGAACGTTACGACAAAATTTGGTCAGATAGATTACCAGCAGCTTCTGCAAATGATTATATGGTATTACTTCAAAAGGCAAACCATAAAGGTGGCTTGACAGAAGCTGAAGAAAAAGTGTGGGCAAATATCGTTGAAACAGACATGAGTGCCAAGAAATACCGTAAAACATTTAGACATGCTGGGCAAAAGAATGGTTATACACCATGGACGGTTACAAAAGCAGTTTACGCTATGGATAAACGTGGAAACTGTACGGAGATTGTGTTTTTGGCAAATAATTTAAATGAAGATGATAGTGCAGAAATACGGAAACATTTAGCAAACTTACATTTCCAAGTGTTGCAAAGTGATAAGTATGATGCGACTTTTATTAAATAAACTCGGTGCAGAGAGCACCGAGTTTATTTTTATGTACAAGCACTTTTTTTCTATCTCTGGGTATGATGGGTAGTAATACTTAGGTGAGAGGGGAAAAGGTGATGAAACAAAGTAAAGAAGAGTTTATAAAGAGTGAAGGCGCTGATTTCCCTGGGAAAACATATGTGGATTGTGTATTACAACATGTATTTCATTTTCAAAGAAATTACTTATTGAAAGATATGTTTCAAGTGCATAAAGCACATATTACGATGCTGACGGAAGAAAATTTAATGAAAAAGGAAGAAGCTAAAGTTATATTACACGCATTAAAAAAGGTAGAGGGAATTCCAGAAGAGCAATTGCTCTATACAGAGCAGCATGAAGATCTCTTTTTTTTAGTCGAACATTTAATTTCTCAAGAAGCGAAATGCGATTTTGTAAGTAATATGCATATTGGTAGAAGTAGAAATGATATGGGCGTAACGATGTATCGCATGAGTTTAAGGCGATATGTATTACGATTAATAGAACATCATTTGTTATTGCAAGAAAGTGTACTGCAACTTGCCGTTGATCATAAGGAAACGATCATGCCAGCTTATACACATACACAACCAGCACAGCCAACAACATTTGGTCATTATACGTTAGCAATTTATGATACGATGCAAAGAGATTTAGAACGAATGAAAAAAACGTACCAGCTTTTAAATCAGTCTCCAATGGGGGCAGCTGCACTCTCTACAACAAGTTTCCCGATTAAACGAGAACGAGTTGCTCATCTACTTGGATTTACAAATGTAATTGAGAACTCATATGATGCTGTTGCCGGAGCGGATTATTTATTAGAAGTTAGCTCGCTACTTATGGTAATGATGACGAATACGAGTAGATGGATTCATGACTTTTTGTTGTTAGCAACGAAAGAATATGACGGTATTACTGTTGCAAAGCCATATGTACAAATTAGTAGTATTATGCCGCAAAAACGAAATCCGGTTTCAATTGAACACGCTCGTGCAATTACGAGTAGTGCTTTAGGAGAAGCATTTACAGTATTTCAAATGATTCATAATACACCATTTGGTGATATTGTCGATACGGAAGATGACTTGCAGCCATATTTATATAAAGGGATTGAAAAGGCGATTCGTGTTTTTTGTATGATGAATGCAGTGATCCTAACGATGAAAGTAGAAGAAGAAACGTTAAAAAGTCGTTCCTATAAACATGCAATAACGATAACGGATTTCGCTGATGTTTTAACGAAAAATTATGAAATTCCATTTCGGCATGCTCATCATGCAGCAAGTGCTATTGCAAATATGTCATTGGAGCAGAAAAAAGAACTACATGAATTACACTTCAAAGATGTAAATATGTATTTGCAAGAACATTTTAAAATAAATTTATTAGAAAAAGAGTGGAAAGAAATTATATCGCCAGAAGCTTTTATTCAAAAAAGAAATGTATACGGTGGACCGAGTAAAAAAGAAATGAAGCGTATGATTAAAAATCGAAAAGAGTCCTTTCGAAAAGAAGAAGATGTATTTGAAAAGGAAAAACAGAGAATTTTACAAGCTGAAAATGCCTTGAATACATTAGCTTTGAATATTATTGAATCGTAAAAGAGGGATTTAATGAATTAATCGCCAATACTTAATTAAAATATAAATAGAGAGAAGAGATTGTCGATGATTCAATTACATGTATATGAAGAGATTTTTCATTTTAAAGAAGATGTTACACCATTTCTAGAAAAGAATGAGCAGGAAAACAATCTCATATTAGGTGTATTACAAATGGTTCAAGAACCGATATTTATGGGGATAGCGAAACAAGGAGAAGACATTGCGGTTGTATTTCTGCAAACAGAAGAGAAGAAACAAATCATTGTTGCAACTTCTGAAATTTCGGGAGTAGCTATTGAGGAACTTGCAAAAGAGTTAACGAAAGTATATCCGGATATTCCTGGATTGATCGGTAATAAGAAAATTGTACAGAAATTAGCGGAAGAGATTGCGGTATTAGAAAATAAGAAAATGAATGTTGCAATGGAGCAAGGTGTGTATGAGTTGAACAGAGTAAAGAAGAAGTGTAATGCGAATGGACTTTTTCGAGCGGTAAATAATGATGAATTACCATTAATAGAACAGTGGATATATCAATTTTGTGAAGATGTAGAGCTTCCTACTACGAAAGAAGAAGCAAAACAAACTGCATATACATTAATAACTACAAATCGACTGTTTGGTTTGGAAGTGGATGGGAAACTCGTTTCTGTAGCTGCAAAAACGAGACCAACTAAAAATAATATAACAGTTAATTTTGTATATACGCCGAAAGAAGCAAGGAAAAAGGGATACGCATCTAAGTGTGTAGCGGCACTTAGTCAACGTATGTTAGATGAAGGGTACAAGACGACTACGTTATATACTGATTTAGCGAATCCGACATCGAATAAAATTTATCAAGAAATTGGTTATGAGCAAATTGCGGAGTCTGTGCTTATATTTTTAGAGAAGTAGAACAAAAAGGCGTGCTATTTTAGCACGCCTTTTTGTTATTCATCGATTCTAATAACCTCGCCTTGAGGGAAGTCCTCAGTTTCTAGTAAGTTACGAATAGCTTTCGCAACATATTCAGGTGATAATAGTTTTCCTTCTTCTTTTAATGCAATGAAGCGGTCCAAATTTATGAAATCTTCTTTATTTGTTTCGCGAATTTGTGATTGCATATTTGTATCAACAACGCCAGGTGCAAAAGCGACGATTTTTACTGGATATTCTTTTTCCACTTCTTCAGTTGCTACGCACTGTGTAAACATATTTACACCAGCTTTCGTTGTACAATAAGCGCCCCAGCCAAAGTAAGGGTTTTTTCCTGCACCAGATGAAATGTTAATAACGCGTTTATCTACTTTCCAGTCTTTCGTATGTTTCATAAATGTAGATGTAAGAATCATAGGTGCAAGTAAATTAATGTGAACGTTCGTAATGAATTGTTCACTTTCAGCTTTTTCAATTGGCTTCATAGGTGCAACTGTACCCGCATTATTAATTAAATGAATAGAGGATACATTGTCTTTTTTAATAGATGAAATGATCTCTTTAAAGTTAGTTTCTAAGTTATGTACATCTTGAAGATCTAGGGAATGAAAAATGCAATTGCTGTTATATTGCTCTGCAAGTTTTGTAAGCTCTTGATTTTCTCTTCTAGAAATAGAGATGACAGTTGTATTTTTTTCTAATAATTGCGTAGCGATTGCCTCACCTAAACCTTGTGAAGTTCCTGTTATGATAACGTAGCGCATAGTTTTATAAACCCCTCTCATATGTGCGGAATTTTGTTGGACAACGTACATTGTATAGTTTGTCTACATTTTATAGTATAGAGCACTTTTTACTATAATTGAAATGAGATGATTGTGTGCCTTTTATAAATAGGTTTACGACAACAGTACCTGGTGCCGTCACGTTTACTGGGAATACGCTGGGACTTAGCCCTACATCACCTGCACCAGGTAATATTTTTGGTACACTTGCTGTGTTTACGACAGTAAATACAGCATTGCAAGTACCAGGGTTCCCAGCAGGGACAACAGATGAATGGCAATTGAATTCTTCAAGTGCAATTTTAAATCTTCCAGCGGGAAGCAGTGTATTATATGCAGAATTAGTTTGGGCTGGTACTTTCCGGACTGATACGGAAGATGTGTTACCATTTTTAAATGATAACATTACATTTACAACGCCAGCAGGGACGTTTTCTGTTACGCCAGATCCTGCTACCGCGCAGCAAGGTTCAGTAGGAAATCAGTTTTATTATGCTCGCTCTGCCAATGTAACAAATCTTGTTAGTGCAGGTGGAGCAGGCACATATACAACGGGTGCTGTGCCAGCTGCAAGAACTTCAGCCGACCCGACAATCAGTCGTTCAGCTGGATGGACGCTTGAGGTTGTGTATCAAAATGCAAGTTTACCACTTCGAAATTTGTCAGTATATGCAGGTCAAGAAATTATCGATGCTTCATCCCCGCCAGTTGATGCTACAATTTCAGGTTTTGCTACGCCGGCAACAGGAGCTGTTACAGGAAGAGTGCTCGTAACTGCTCAAGAAGGTGATTCTAACATTGTTGGAGATCAACTTCGCTTTGGGCCGAATGCAAATGCTACAGTTGCATTATTCGGACCGAGAAATCCTGCGAATAATTTCTTTCAGTCACAAATTTGTAATGATAGTGGAAATTTAGATACGAGCGGCACGTTTGGAGATTTGAATCAGCCGTTAGGGGTAGCTTTGGCCGTCCGAAGACAAGGGTGGGATATTACGAATGTAGATGCCTCCTCATCTTTAGTAAACAGTCAAACATCAGCAACGGTTCGATTTGTTACAAATGGAGATGGATACGCAGCAGCTGGTTTTGGTGTTCAAATTGATGCAACAGGTCCAATTATTAATCCTGTTAAATCAGTTAATAGAACAGTCGCAGGGGTAGGGGATACCCTCACTTATACGATTACGGTCCCAAATACAGGAACAGGAAGTGCAGAAAACGTTGTATTACGTGATAGTATTCCGAACGGAACGACGTTTGTTGCAGGTAGTGTTACGGTAGGGGGAGTAACACAGCCGAATGCAAACCCTTCTAATGGAATTAATTTAGGTACAATCCCAAATAACACGCAAAGAATTGTTACATTTCAAGTTCGAATAATATCATTCCCGAATCCCAATCCTATTTTAAATCGTGCAATGGTGTCATATCAATTTCGTCCTTTCGTTGGTAGTCCTCCTATTACAAGTACGTCTTCTTCAAACACAGTACAAACGACAGTGAATCAAGCAACTATAAGTATGCAGAAATCTGTAGATTTACAGACGGCAACGCTTAATGATGTATTAACGTACACAGTTAATATCACAAATAATGGAAATGTCACTGCGAGCAATGTTATTTTTGTTGATAGTATCCCTGCTGGAACAACATTTGTCGCAAATAGCGTTACGGTAAATGGAGTAGCGCGTCCAGGAGCGAATCCAGCAAGTAGTATTAATCTAGGAAGTATTAATGCTTCGCAAACGACTGTAGTGCGCTTTCAAGTTCGAGTAACATCGAACCCTCTTGTCAATCCAATTCCAAACCGTGCAAGTGCAACATTTACCTTTACTCCAGTGCCTGGTCAACAACCAGTTTCAGGGCAAGCGACAAGTAATACTGTAGTTACGACAATTAATATAGCTGATATAACAACGAGAAAAACAGTGGATAGAGCTTTTGCAACGGTTAACGATGTTCTTACGTACACGGTAACAATTCAAAATACAGGAAATGTACTTGCAACGAACGTTATTTTTCAAGATCCAATACCAATTGGAACGACATTTATAGCAAATAGTGTGACTGTGGATGGGGTTTCACAACCTGGGGTAAATCCAGCGACTGGGTTTACAGTAGCAAATATATCTCCCGGCGGAAGTAGGACAGTGACTTTTCAAGTACGAGTGACATCAACGCCATCAGGAGGCACAATTGCGAATCGCGGAAATGTAACTGCTAATTTCGTCGTTATTCCAAATCAGCCACCAATAACGATTAATAGACAAACGAATACAGTTGTGACACAAGTTAATACAGGCGGTTTAAATGTAATAAAAGAAGTGAATACAACGCAAGCGGCAGTAGGAGACACTTTAACATACACAATTGCCGTTCAAAATACAGGGAATGTTCCGTTAACAAATGTATTTTTCCAAGACCCTATTTCTTCTGCTGTTTCATTTGTTGCAAATTCTGTAACAATTAATGGAGTACAGCAAAGTGGACTAAATCCGAATACAGGATTCTCTCTTCCGAATATTCCTGCGGCTCAAACGGTTGTAGTCACATTTGACGTAGTAATTGTACAGAATCCAGAAAATGAAGATATTTTAAATCAAGCAAATGTAACAGCAAGCTTTCAAGTGAATCCGAATGAACCACCAGTAACAATCAATGTACCGAGTAATGTTGTGAATACGACAGTACAATCAGGAAACTTTGAAGTTGTGAAAGCAGTCAATACGGATGTTGCAACAGTAGGGGATATTTTAGTATATACAATAGAAGTCATAAATGCAGGTAGTGTACCAGCTACGAATGTATTTTTCCAAGATTCAATTCCCCAAGGGACATTATTTATTGAAAATAGTGTAGTTGTGAATGGTGTTTTACAAGAAGGGGCAGATCCAGAACTTGGATTCCCATTAAATAATTTGCCTACTGGCGCCAGTGTTATTGTTACATTTGAAGTATTAATTGATGAAATTCCCCAAGGAAATAATGTTGTAAATAATGCGAATGTAACTGGAGATTTCCTTGTAAATCCAACAGAGCCGCCGATTACTGTAACAGTACCAAGTAATACTGTTATGACGATCGTGAATTCTTCAGGGTTAAATGTAATGAAAAGTGTAAGTGCTACTGAAGCCGGTGTAGGAGATACGTTAACGTATACAGTTCGTATACAAAATAGTGGAACGGTGACAGCGACAAATGTATCATTCCTTGATCCGATTCCAGTTGGAACCACTTTTGTAGCGAATAGTGTAACAATAAACGGGACGCCTCAACCAGGTTTAAACCCGACAACTGGATTTCCACTTGCTAATATTCCAGTAGGAGGAATGGTGACGGTCACTTTTCAAGTAACAATCACGAGTGTACCACCAAATAGAGTTCTTCCGAATAATGCGAATGTCACTGCTGATTTCCAAGTAAGTCCTCTCCAGCCACCAATTACAATTGTAACGATTAGTAATATTGTTGTGACGCGAGTGAATGTAGGATCACTTAATGTAATGAAGAGTGTAAATACACTACAAGCCGGTGTAGGAGATACGTTAACGTATACGATTCTTATTCAAAATACAGGAACTGTTCCTGCAACGAATATTGTTTTTCAAGATCCAATTCCGTCTGGTACTGCCTTTGTAGCAAATAGTGTGACGATAAATGGAGTCGTACAGCAAGGCGCGGATCCTATGCTAGGTTTCCCGGTACCAAATATTCCGGTCGGGCAAACGGCTACGATTACGTTTCAAGTTACAGTGACGAGTGTTCCGAGCGGTGGAAATATAAGAAACCAATCGAACGTTACTGCAAGTTTTCTTATAAATCCAGCAAACCCTCCAATAACGACTGTTACAAATAGTAATTTTGTAGTGACGCAAGTAAACACAGCACAGTTAAATATACAAAAATCTTCATCTGTACAACAAGCAGCACTTGGAGAAACTTACACGTATTCTGTTGTCATTCGAAATAACGGTACAGTAACAGCAACGAATGTCTCTTTCCTTGATCCAATTGCTTTAGAAACAACTTTTGTAGCAAATAGTGTAACGATAAATGGAACGCCACAACCTGGATTTGACCCAAATGTTGGTTTCCCGCTTCCTAATATTGCAGCTGGAACATCATTGACAGTAACGTTCCAAGTTACGGTAGTTGCACCGTCTACACGTGGAGCGGTATTAAATACAGCATCTGCTACAGCCACTTTCTTATTAAATCCTTTACAGCCACCTGTAACAACAACGAATTCAAGTAATACAACGGTAGTTACAATACCGTTACCTCCTCCTGGTGAAGTAACTGCAACAAAAACAGTTGATGTTGCAACTGGGGCCGTTGGGGATGTATTAACGTATACTGTGCTCATTTCAAACGTAGGAATTATCCCTGTTACAGATGTGTTCTTCCAAGATGTCATACCAGAAGGAACGACGTTTGTTGACAATAGTGTAACGATAGGTGGAGTGCAGCAACTTGGTTTAAATCCAGAAATAGGATTTACAGTTACTCCATTATTAATCGCTGGTGGAAGTATTGAGGTCACATTCCAAGTGACGATTACAGAAATTCCAGATAATGAAGTCATATTAAATGATGCAGATGTTACATTTACTTCACAACCAAATCCGCAGGAACCACCGATTACGGAAACGATATTAACAAATTTAGTCGTTACGACAATTAATATAGCCTTTATTTTTCCGTTGAAACTAGTAGATAAAGAAGTAGCGACGGTAGGAGAAATATTAACGTATGATGTATTGATTTTTAATTTCGGAACAGTGCCAGCGACGAATGTTCAATTTATCGATACTACTTCCGCGGGTGTAGCATTTGTACCAGGAAGTGTGAGCATAAACGGGGTACCAGCACCAGGATTAGATCCTTTCATTGGTTTTACAGTTCCAGATATACCTGTCGATGATTTTGTACTTGTCACATATCAGGAAGTGGTTACAAGCATACCAGAAGGTGGAACGATTGTTAATTTTGTAGACGTTACAGCTACATTTGCTGTAAGTGAAACAGAACCGCCTATTACGGAAACAACGACAAGTAATACGACATTAACAGAAATCAATGAGCCTGGTTTGAATGTTTTAAAATCAGTGAGTCAGCCGGTTGTTGCAGTAGGCGATACAATCACATATACAACAGTAGTTCAAAATACAGGAACAGTGCCAGCAACGAATGTTCAATATAGTGATGTATTACCTTCCTCTATAGCATTCGTGCCGAACACTGTAACGATAGACGGTGTGTTACAACCTGGATTCAATCCGAATAATGGATTCCCGCTTCCAGATATAAACCCAGGTGAAAGTGTAGAAGTCATCTTCCAAGTAACCGTTGTTAGTGCGCCATCAAACGGAACAATTGCCAATACGGCAAATGTAACTGGAAGTTTTGTATTAGTACCAGGAGAACCACCAGTTATAGTAACAGAGCCGAGCAATACAACACTTACAACTGTAAATAGAGGGCAATTTAATGTTATTAAACAAGTAAATAGGGTTGCTACTCTCGTTGGAGATATATTAACGTATACGGTTCAAATAACAAATACTGGAACAGTAACAGCTAATGCTGTTCAGTTTGTTGATACCATTTCAGCAGGGGCGTCATTTGTACCAAATAGTGTAACGATAAATGGAGCCTCGCAACCAAACTTAAATCCGATTACTGGATTTGGAGTTGGAGATATCCCAGTTGGTGAAACAGTTATAGTGACGTTTCAAGCGACAGTTACAAACATCCCGTCATCAGGAACAATTACGAACGTTGCAAATATAACAGGAAGCTTTACTTTAGTGCCAGGAGAACCACCAGTTGTAGTAACAGAGCCGAGTAATACGACGATAACTAGAGTGAATAGAGGACGATTCAGCGTTATAAAATCTGTAAATAAAGAAGCGACACGATTAGGAGATACGTTAACGTATAGTGTGCAAGTTACAAATACGGGAACGGTAACAGCAACGAATGTTCAGTTTATCGATGTTCCATCACCTAGTTTAGAATTCGTTCCTGGAAGTGTACAAATAAATGGGATTCCGCAAGTAGGTTTAGATCCATTTGTAGGCTTTGCATTGCCTGATCTTGCAGTAGGGGATAGTGTATTAATTACATTTGAAGTAAATGTAATCGCAGTTCCGCCTTCTAGTAGCATTATGAATACAGCAAGAGTAACGGGTGATTTCGAATTGATTCCAGGAGAACCTCCGTCTACAATTACAAATTCAAGTAATACGACGGTTACGCCGGTAAATAGAGGTAGCTTAGATATGCTAAAAGAAGTAGACCATTCAGTTGTTGGTGTAGGAGAAACGGTAACGTATACTGTTCGTATATTAAATACTGGTACTGCTGATGCAATGAATGTTCAATTTATCGATGTGCTATCTCAGGAAGCTGATTTCGTTCCAAATAGTGTAACGATAAATGGGGTTCCGCAACCGGGGGTAAATCCGCAGATTGGATTTACGATACCTGATATACCAGTTGGTGAGACGGCACTTGTAACATATGAAGCTACGATTACAAGTTTTCCGGATGGTGGTACAGTAGTGAACGTTGCTGGGGCGTTAGCAGAATATATTTTAGTACCAGGGGAGCCGCCAGTTACAGTGATGGATACAAGCAATACAGTTATAGTGACGGTAAATACTGCAATCTTATTTGTTGCAAAAGGAGCAAACTTTGAAGTAGCAATGATAGGGGATGTTGTCACTTACGGAATCGCTGTTATAAATGATAGTACAGTTCCTGTGACCAATATTGTGTTAACAGATATCATTGATCCGAATACGCTATTTATAAATGGTACGGTAACTGTAAATGATGTACCTCTTCCATTTGCTAATCCGAATACTGGTATTCCGTTAGGTGATTTTCAGCCAAATGATGCAGCAATTATTAATTTCCAAGTTGTAATAATAGGAGGGCAAGTAAATAATTTAGTTACAAATACTGCTACAGCGAATGGGCTTGCAACTGTAAATCCGAATGAGCCGCCAGTAGTAGTTGAAGGTGATAGTAATACAGTTGTTATCCCGTTTATTCCTCAAAATGTCTCAACGACAGTCGTAAAAACGGCAGATTTACAGGTAGCAACAATTGGAGATGTCATTACGTTTACGACAGTCATCACAAATACGGGTGATACTGTAATGCAAAATATTCGTTTTCAAGATATGTTAGATAGTAGTGTTCGATTTGTTCCTGGAAGTGTAACGGTTGATAATACGCCAGTGCCGAATGTAAGCCCGGCAGTAGGGTTTCTTATCGGAAGTTTAAATCCTGGTGAAGCAAGGACAGTTTCGTTCCAAGTAGCAGTACAGAGCGCGCCAAATGGTTCAGGAAATTATATAAATCAAGCGAGTATTCGTTTTGAACATCAAGTAGGCACAGTATTGCCACCTGTTACACAAATAGTAGAAAGTAACATAGTTGTCATTCCATTTGTTCCAACGATTGAACAAATTTGCGAAACAAACTTTAATTGCTTAGATAAGATTCCATTTCAATGTTCTCCGTGTAATCATTTGCATGGACATAAAAAATAAAAACAGAAAGAGCATCCTGAAAAATAATTGGATGCTCTTTCTGTTTTAATCATATAGATTCATTTTCGGGCGAGGTGAAAAATTCGTCGATTTTGTCGGAAAGTAGTAATGGAATAGCTCCTTTTATAACAGAAATGTCCCAGTCCCACCATGCAAGATTCTCTAGTTTGTCAATTGTTTCTTGCGGGAAACGATATCGAATAAATTTTGCTGGATTACCAGCCACAATTGCATATGGAGGGACGTCTTTTGTAACAACACTTTTTGCACCAATAATGGCACCGTTACCAATTGTAACACCAGATAAAATGCAGGATTGATAACCAATCCATACATCATTGCCAACTACGATATCACCTTTTGAAGAAGGGTGACCAGTAATATGTGCTCCTTCATCAAAAAGTGCATTAAATGGATAAGTTGTTATCCAGTCTGCGCGATGTTCACCGCCAAGTATGAAAACGACTTCTTCTGCTAATGAACAAAACTTACCTATTTTCAATTTTGTTTCATCGTTCCAAGAAAAAATGGTTGGCCCTACTTTACTATAAGTATAATCACCAATATCATATTTATTATATTCAGGTTTTTGATTTAAATATAACATGCTTCTTCAGCCTCCTTTCTCAATTAAGTGATACGTATGGAATATTATATGCAAGATGTAGTAATGTGAACTGTATTAATAGGTGAAATGAACAAAAGGGAGTGGGATGTATGCGATACGAAATGGGTTTATATAATAAACCGTTTCAGTCAATTCGATCAGGGAAAAAAGTATATGAAGTACGCCTATACGATAAAAAACGTCAACTAATAAACAAAGACGATGAAATCGTATTTACGAATCTTAAGACAACAGAAATGATGACGGTAAAAGTAACGGAAATAAAGCGATACGAGAGCTTTAAAGCTATATATGAACAAATCGATAAAAAATTATTGGATTGTGAAAATGATAGTTTAGAGGAAATGTTAGAAAGTACATACAAAATATATACGAAAGAACAAGAAAAAGAGTGGGGAACAGTTGCGATTCGTATTGAGGTAATAAAATGATAAGAAATCGCGGAGCCGCTATCATTGTACAGGAAGGAAAAATCGCTCTTATAAAACGTATTCGAGAAGAGGAAAGATATTATGTTTTTCCTGGCGGAGGGATTGAGGAAGGTGAAACGCCTGAAGAGGCAACGAAAAGAGAGGTATACGAAGAATTAGGGGTACATATACAAGTGGAGCACCTTATTGCAAAGGTAAAATATAAAGGAAATGAATATTATTATGCTGCCTATATTACAGGCGGAGTGTTCGGAAGCGGAACAGCTGAGGAATTTCAGCTGGAAGGTAGGGGAAATTATATTCCGTTATGGCTACCGATAAACGAGTTGGAAAAGTGAATATAAAACCTTATGAAGTGGTCAGAAATATATTTAATCATTATAAAATATAACGTCTGACAACATACAAAAAAAACCATTGACATAGTCTTCTGATTTAAGTATTGTATTCGAGTATGTTTATAATCAGGAGGTTTATATGAGCAATCAAACTACTACACATCATGTGAAAATGACAACAGCGGATCCATCTGGAATTGGTCTATTTGGATTAGCGATGGTAACACTTGTAGCATCATCTCAAAAGTTAGGCTTAACAGATGGCGTTTCACTTGTATTACCGTGGGCAATCTTTTTAGGAGGATTTGCACAAATCTTTGCTTGCATTCATGATGCAAAGCATAACAATACATTCGGTACAACAGCATTCGGTGCGTACGGTCTATTTTGGCTAGGTGTTGGAATGACTTGGTTAATTCAACTTGGAGTATTTGGCGAAAAATTAGCACAAGCTGCAGATTCAAAACAGCTTGGTGTAGCCTTTATCGGATATTTGATTTTCACAATCTTTATGACAATTGGTGCAATGGAAACACATAAAGTATTATTTATGATTTTCGTCCTTATTGATTTCTTATTTATCGGTCTTTCATTAAGTACTTTAGGTGTTATGCCGCATGCAATGCATAATTTAGCAGCATATTCTGAACTTCTTATTTCATTATTATCTTTCTACGGTTCAGCTGCAGCAGTGTTAAATACACACTTCGGAAAAGTTGTTTTACCAGTAGGAAAGCCTTTTGGTATTTTTAAAAAATAATAAAAAAGCACAGATGATTGTATAGTCATCTGTGCTTTTTTATTTATTCCGCTCTTTGTGGGTTGTCTGAAAAAGCCTGATTGGTGAGGACTCATTAAACTTTCACTTTATCCCGCTATTTGCCGGGCAGTAAGCCCCCCGCCTCAAAATTCAGCGGAAACAAAGAAGTTAGGTGGGGGATGAATACCCTCACTGATTAAAGTTTCACCTTATTTGAAATAAGTAATGTGAAATGTAAATAAAAGTAGAAAAAATAAATTGAAATTGATTATCATTATTAATATAATGAGAATGAGAATCATTTATTGTTAGAGGGGGATGCCAAAGTGGCAAAAATTTTAATAGCTTATGCAAGTATGTCAGGAAATACAGAGAGTATTGCTGATTTAATTAAAGTTAGTTTAGATGCTTTTGATCATGAAGTAGTATTGCAAGAAATGGAAGGCATGGACGCTGAAGAATTATTAGCTTATGATGGAATCATTTTAGGATCTTATACGTGGGGCGATGGTGAATTACCATTTGAAGCGGAAGATTTTCATGATGACTTAGAAAATATAGATTTAGCTGGGAAAAAGGTAGCGGTATTCGGATCGGGTGATACAGCGTATGAACTGTTTTGTGAAGCGGTAACGATATTTGAAGAACGTCTTGTGGAACGCGGTGCAGAGCTTGTACAAGAAGGGCTGAAAATTGAATTAGCTCCAGAAGATGAAGAGGATGTTGAAAAATGCAGTAATTTTGCAATTGCATTTGCTGAGAAGTTCTAAGAATGGGAGTGTCAACGTGGAGACAATGTTAAGTGCAACTGCTATTACAAAGTTAAGAGATGGAAAACTGCTGTTAGCTACTACATATAATGGCTTATTTGTTGAACAAGACGGAGAATGGAAACGAATTTTAAATGGTTTTCAAAAACGAATTAGGGATTTACATAGCGAAGATAATGTAGTTTATGGTGTAGGTGACGAAGGGATTTTTATTCGCAGTATGAATGGTGGAGAGAACTGGACAATTCAGCGTTTTCCAACAAAAGCAACGAGTTGGAATGTATGTAGCAATGTACAAGGAACTGTTGTTGCTCATGGAGAAAAAACGCTGTATCTTTCTAATAATTTCGGTTTGACATGGGAAACTATTCATCCGTTTCTTGAGTATGGCAGTGCGGCACCGTCTATTCGATCATTATTTTTATATAAACATTACTTATTTATTGGTACGAAAATACATGCTAAATATGGTGGTGTTTGGCTCTTTGATTTGAAGACACGTAAATTAAAGAGGATTAAAATTGCGATGAATCAAATGATCTCCGCGTTGACTTTACACAATTCTTATTTAGTAGCGGCAAGTGGATCGTGCAAGGGAGTTAGCGGAAATATTTCTTATTGTAAAATAGATGAAAGTATTGCAAGTGAAAAAATATATTGGCATACATGTCAAAGTGAGCAGAAAGCAAGTAGTTATTTAGACTTAAGTGTAGATCAACATGTTTTATATACAACTTCAACGCAAAATAAGGCGGGGATTAGTAGTGTGTGCCGTGTGCTTCTTGAAGAAGGTATTGTTACAGTATGTGATTCAGTTAAAGGGCACGGATGGCGCATTGTTAATCAAAAAGATGGTTATGTAGTAGCCGGATCAGGTGAATTAAAAGCAATGCAGTGG
This sequence comes from Bacillus sp. BF2-3, assembly GCF_008368795.1. NCBI lineage: Bacteria > Bacillati > Bacillota > Bacilli > Caryophanales > Bacillaceae > Bacillus > Bacillus sp. BF2-3. The sequence goes on along the minus strand of NZ_QOSA01000037.1, from coordinate 143,737 downwards.
GAACAAAAAATAATTTAAGAAAAAAACTTTACTTTTATTATATTGATATGATATAGTATATTTAAACCATTTTACTTTTAATAATATAGAGATTTAAATGAGCTGTAACTTCCGAGGAGGATAGCAATGTTAAATCTCCTCAGGGGTTGCAGTTTTTTAATATCTGGCTTATTATTGTAAGGTGGTTGAAAATGAATATGTACATATAGGTACATTGTAGGAGGATTTTTTTCATGCAAAACGGTAAAGTAAAATGGTTTAACTCAGAAAAAGGTTTCGGTTTCATCGAAGTTGAAGGCGGAGAAGACGTATTCGTTCATTTCTCAGCTATCCAAGGCGAAGGCTTCAAAACTTTAGAAGAAGGTCAAGAAGTTACTTTCGAAGTAGAACAAGGTAACCGTGGACCTCAAGCTACTAACGTAAACAAGAAGTAATTTTTGAAAAAAGAAGGGCTCGCCCTTCTTTTTTTTGCATTTTTATAGATGTCCTCCTACTTACATATCATAACAAGACTGAATTTTCATTTATTTATTCGGAGTATTTTTGTATAAAGTACATGAATAAATAAATACTGAAAATAAAGTGTTTGTGTGAAAAGGAATTTAGAAAGAGGTAAATAAATTGAAAAACGCTACACATTTCATTGTGTTTGATATTGAAAGGAATTTCAGACCGTATAAATCAGAAGATCCATCAGAAATAGTTGATATCGGAGCTGTAAAAATAGAAATAGGTACAATGAAGATAATTGAAGAATTTTCGGAGTTAGTAAAACCAAGTGCACGATTAACTCGTCATACAACAAAATTAACCGGTATTACGAAAAAAGATTTAATGGGTGTAGAAAAATTCCCTCAAATTATAGAGAAATTTATTCAGTTCATCGGCGAAGGTTCTATATTTGTTTCATGGGGAAAAGAAGATTATCGCTTTCTATCTCATGATTGTACATTATATGGTGTTGAATGCCCAAGTATAGAAAAAGAAAATAGAATTGATTTGCAAAAATTTGTTTTCCAAGCATATGAGGAATTGTTTGAACATACGCCAAGTTTACACTTTGCGGTAGAACAGCTCGCTTTAACGTGGGAAGGAAAACAGCACCGTGCTTTAGCAGATGCTGAAAATACAGCAAATATACTTCTTAAAGTATATAGCGAGAGAGATATTAATAAGCGATACAAAAGACATGGTGAACTTGAACTTGTAAAAAACGGAAAACTAACAGAAAAAGCGAAAAAAAAGATGCGAAAATGGGTATTTAAAGAACTAAAGAAAAATACAGAACGCCCTTTTGAATGGAGTACATTTGAAAGTAGTGACACGTGGGAAAGTATAACGGAAAGATATTATATAAGTGAAAATACAGTAGAACTCCTGAAAAAACATTTTCGTACAGCAGTGAGAAAAGCGGAACGGCAGATTAGGTATTTGGCTGAGATGGAGGAGAATACAGAGGTTAAATGAATTTCTCCTCCGCCTCTAACTACATACATGTAATAACAGCGTATTGATATTAAATAGGCATCAACTTGTTGTTGTGATTGTGCATTATAATTGCTTTGGGAGTGTTAAGACGTAATAAGAGCTTTAAACCGTATTAATAATATATATATATATATAAAGAGTGTAGTTTAATGGAAACAATCTTTAACATTTTAACTGTTTTAGTTTTTGGGATAATATTTACCACACAATTAGCATTAACTACACTTTCTTTCATAGTAAAGAAGAATTGGAAAAAACTTAATATCTCTTTAAGTTGTGGTGTATTAAAGTTTAAAATAGAAGAGTAAGATTGAGCTTTGTACAAGGGAGGTGTGATAGTGGTAGACTTGGATATTAAAGATGTCACAGTAAAGATGGAATTAAACGGTGTCTTTTGGAATGAGGATCGGATTGCTGAAATGAAGGTGACTACAAAAGAAGAGCATTCTGTTATTCTTCGTCTAGTAGTTGATTTAGAAAGTAAAACTATTAGGGCGACGAGTGCGGAAATAGTGAATGGATTCTGCCCTCTGTGCAAACAGAAAAGGGACGAATGTAGTGAACTTAATGACTTGCAAAACAAAATGGAAATTTTAGAAGAAGCCTACGATTGGGTGAGAGAACATCCGGAATATCGTTTTCAATTATCTTTTTACGAGTACAATAAATTTGAGGTAGTAAAGTGAAATTTGCATCTTAACAACTTATAGAAGGACTTGGTCAAATAGAAATATTGAAGTAGATATTTCTAATGGAAATAAGCTTGTATAACAAGGAAGGGATGTATTTGATTCTGCAACAAATGTCATCTTGCATCAAAAAAATTTGAAAATAAACATGTTTTATTATAAAGCAGAAAAATTGATTCTTAGTAGAATCGGTTTTTAATATAAACAAAAGAGCGCTTATTATAAGCGCCCAGTAACAACAGTTATATGGAAGTATTTATCCCGTAAAAGCCCGATTGGTGAGGGTTAATAATTAGTGGGGGATGAACAAAACCCCACTGATTAAAGTTTCATTTTATTCAATACCGCTCGGATCAAACGAATACTGCTGCTTATTCTCAATCCGCTCAATCACATCCTGCAGCTCATCTGGCTTCAGAAACTCAATCGGAGAGAAGCCTTTTTCAAACGTAAGTGTGTCTGCTTCAATCATAAGTACATATCGGTCATTTACCTTCGCAATATGTATTTGATCCCCGAAATCAGCAAGCAAAGCCTTCACAGAGATATGATCGGCTTTTAGTTTTAATTCCACTTCAGGAGCATGCTCGACGATTTGAGCGGTAGCTTCCATTACTTCTTCGGTTGAAAATTGTTCCATAATTTCCCGCTTCGGACTAGCAGCCCATACTTCCATCGCTTGGTCGAATTGTTCGCGTTCTTCCGTACCTTCTTCAAATACATCTTCAATTTGGTCGTATACCATGTCCATTACTTGTGTTTTCATAATTTCAGGCATAGAGCGTTCATATTCGACGAATTTTAAGAAGTCTTCAAAGTAGCGGGCATGTGATGCTTGGTGTATTTTTAGTTCGCCTACTTCAACCATACCTTCTTCAGGCATGTACGGATATTGGATAGATTTCATATTCTTTGTTGTGATGGCCATTTCAACGTTACGAATCAGTGTGGATTCATCAGAAATAGAAGCAACCTTTGGTTCGAAGTCGCATTTCATTACGAATACGAATGGGTCATCAAAGTATTTGCGTAGTTTTGCCTGAGCAATTAAAAATACACCACCGCGTACAGCGCTTGTGTCAAGATATGTATAAACGAGAGGTTCGCTCATATCTTTAAAATTGTCCTTTGTTTCTGCAAAGCGAATACGATTAAAAAGGTTGTAATGAGGGTTTGAATCAAGTTCGTGCCCTTCTTCTACAATAAAGCGACCAATTTTTGTTGGGGCTTGTTCTGTTTTTGCATGACGTTCTACTTTTCGCTTCGATATTTTTAATAACTCACCATTCAAAAATTCTTTTAAGGAACTATCTTCATATTCTTCAGCGTCTAAAGTTTGAAAATGTTTGTAGCGTTTATCAACTGCTTCACCTTTTCCTTCTACTTGTACAACATAAAAGGAAAGATAATTTATTTCAAAATCCATATTTATCACCTTGTTTCATTTCATTAACTCTTATCAGTATAGAGATGGAAAAAACTTTCGTCAATTTATATAAGGAAGGGGAAGCCCCTTCCTTTATATAATCTTTATTTTCTCGATTAAAATCCGTCTTCTAATGCTGCGAATGGAATGTTTAGTCTGTTTTCTACTGTGCGTAAACGTTGGTTTAAGCGGTTTAGTCTACGTGTATGGCGCTCAACTGTATTTTCTAGTTGACGAACTCTTTGTTCAAGCTCATTTACGCGTCTTTCTAATTGACGATTTCCAGTGCCAGGAAAAGAGATTGGAAGTTGGAATTGTCTATTTTGGTCATATGGATTCGTGTGCTCTGCTTGATCTATATAAGATTGATATTGTGTTTGTAAGTCATACTGTGGTTGTTGGTACGCATATTGATTATATGGATCATATGGATTGTAGGGATACATAATAACATCCTCCATTTCTTTAAAATAGGTTGAATTCACCATAATGTATGTGCAAAAGCGGAGTGGTGGCACGGCAAATACCTATTTATGTTGACGGGATTTCTCTTTATCCCGCTATTTGCTGGGCAATAAGACCCCCATGTCAAAATTCAGCAGAAACAAAGAAGGTCGGGATGCCCGTAAAACCCCCACTGATTACAGTTTCACTTTATAAAAAATAGCTTGAGGGTTTTTGATTTGTATTTCTTTTGCTTAATGGTATATACTGGATAAAAGAGAGAGTTTACATAAAAGTTACAATTCTATCAAACTCAAACTTTTATGTAAATATGTATAGACATTTATAAAAGAAAAGAGTAATTTATATAGAGTGAAAAATAACTTGTAACATTTTATAAACATATTGTAAAATGATTGTAACAAAACATACATAAAAATGAAATAAATACATAATAGTGATGTTGGGGAAAGGGAGAGAGTATATTGTTCCGTAAAGTAAAGGGTATATTGGTTGGGGTGTTATGTGTAGCTATAATGAGTGGCTGTGGTGCAAAAGTAAGTGATGTTGCATTGGTAAGTGATATTGGTGGGCATACTGTAGAGGCTAAAGCAGAAGTGCAGGATACTATTAGTTTAGTTGATGGTCGAACTGGTACTGAAGTGAAAAAATTAGATTTATCTAGTTTAGGCTATTTTGAAGATGAAGCGAAATTTAAAAAGTCTGTAACAAAGGTTGTTGGTGAGGTTGGAAAAAGCGTCGACAAAAAAATGGTTCCTTCACGTATAGCACCTGATGGAAGTTGGCAAGAAGGAAAACCTTCTTATGAATTAATGGAAAAAGAATTAGTAGATAAATTGTTAAATGTTGGTATGTGGGATGCTACGTATCAGTTGCCGATCGTGGAGAAAAAACCAGTCGCAACATTAAGTGATGCGCAAGGAAATGGTACGGTAATTGGTAGATATGAAACGAACTTAGGTGGTTCAACAGGTGGCCGTATTGAGAATATTCGTTTGTCAGCAGCGAGCATAAATGGAGTTGTGTTAGCAAAAGGAGACCGTTTCTCTTTTAATTCATTAATCGGTGATACAACACCAGATAAAGGATATCAATTAGGGAAAGAAATAGTTGATGGTAAATTAGTAGATGGATATGGCGGTGGTGTTTGTCAAACATCTTCAACTTTATACAATGCAGCAGATCAAGCTGGTCTGAAAATGGTGGAGAGAACTACACATTCTAAAACGGTAGGTTATGTTCCACAAGGAAGAGATGCTACAATTGCATATCCATACTTAGATTTAGTATTTGAAAATACGAATGATGCACCTGTGAAGCTTTATATGGGCATTCAGGGTGGAAAGCTAGTTGCTGAAGTACATAAAATGAGATAAGAGTTAAAAAGCCATCTTTTCTAAAAGTTAGAAAAGATGGCTTTTTATTATGAAAATAAAAATGTATGTGAATTCTGACTTTTCTTATTTACATAGGATGATTTTAGTTGTATCCTTCATAGTAACGGTTATATGTAATGGGAAAATATAGGGATAAGGAGATGAAGTTATTCATGGTAAAAATTCATCCGAAAACACGTATTGGTCATGTTGAATTTAAAGTGAAAGATTTAGAGCGTCAAATTGCTTTTTATGAGAATGTTGTAGGATTAGAGGTAATTAAGCGAGAGGGGAATAAAGCATATTTATCTGGAAAAGGTGGAAAGAACGCGTTACTTGTTCTTGAAAGGTTAGAGGACGGGGTACTGCAAGAACCGCGTACGACTGGTATATATCATGTAGCCTTTTTAGTTCCGACTCGTGAAGCTTTTGCTTCTGCGCTATTTGGGGTTCTTCGTAATAAGAATGTAATTGACAGCCCGGATGAGCAAGAAGGGCGTTATACATATTCAAATGAAATTTTACCAATTTCAAGGTTTAATAGTGCAAGTGATCATACATATAGCGAAGCTTTTTATTTGCAAGATTTAGAGGGGAATGGTATTGAAATTTATGCAGACCGTCCGCGTGATCAATGGGGAGAAGGGCCAGGAGGAAGTACACCACTTGATTTAAAAGAATTGGCAACACTCGTTGATTATGAGTTTGATGGTTTGCCTGCTAATACTGTCGTTGGGCACGTACATTTACGAATAGCTGATGTAGAGAAATCACATGAATTTTATGTGGAAACAGTAGGTTTTGAAGTACAACAGCGTGAAGAGGATTGCTTATTTATTTCAGCAGGGGGATATCATCACCATATTGGTGCAAATACGTGGAACGGAGTAAACAATCCACACCCACCAGTACATGCAACTGGGCTAAAGGTGTATACGATTGTACTACCGTATAAAGAAGCGTTAGATGAAGTGAAAGAAAGATTAATAGAAAAACAACATGAAATAAATGAAACTACAAATGGGTTTGTGGTGGTAGATCCAAGTGGTATTACAGTGCAGTTTGAAATAGAAGCAGTGTAAAATAAGCGAGAAAGTGTATAATCACTTTCTCGCTTATTTGTGATCATTCATAGCTCAATCCAATATCTTCTTACTACATTCCCATCTTCCTCAGTGAAATCATCATCACGAAGCCCGCCGTTATGTAAAATCGTTTTTTCAGAAGCGGTATTCACTGCGTCGCAAACGACAAGTACTTTCGTGATGTCTAATTCCTTCGTTTTTTCTAATGATAATGCTAGTAACTTCGTAGCATAACCTTTTCTTCTTTCAGAAGGGCGAATGCCATAACCAATATGACCGCCAGCGTTAAATAAATGTTCGGTTAAACTATGACGTATATTAACAGCTCCCACAATTTTATTTTCATCTGTAACAAGCCAATATGTAGAGTCTGGTACCCAAGTTTCAGGGATATTTATTCCGTTATGCGCATCGAGAAGTTCTTGAACCATAGCTGGGAAGTTGGCAGGATTTTTTGAGATAACCCACGGGATCATTGTTTCACCGCTATCTTTCCATTCGTTATAGAAATCTAAGTATTCTTCTTGTAAATCAGTAGTAGGTGTAAGTAACGAGACGTTCATTGTTAGTAAGCTCCTTTATTTATGTATTTTTTATAAAAAATTATGAAACAAAATGAAAGCGTTTTCTGGAATTTCTCAACCTAATTTTATGCAATCCACCTTTGGTTTTTTAGAAAATTAGTGAAGGTTTAAAATCAGGAGTTATTTATTTTATGTTAATATTTAAAATATTAACATAAAACAGTCGGAGTATTAAGTGTATTTTAGTGGTATTCTTTCATGGTGATAAATGGATGTTTGTGATAATTTTTGTTTTATCTATCTATAATGAATGAAAGGGGGAAGTGCCCGTGAGTGTAGATTTTGATTTTATTATACGAATCGGTGTTGCTGGCTTGTTAGGAGCAATGATTGGTATTGAAAGAGAAATTCGATCGAAAGAAGCTGGATTAAAGACTCATTTCCTCGTAGCGGTAGGAAGTGCGTTAATAATGGTTGTTTCGAAATATGCCTTTTCAGATATTGTGTATGAAGAGCATACGTCTCTAGACCCAAGTCGGATTGCAGCACAAGTCGTTAGTGGAGTTGGTTTTTTAGGTGCAGGCACAATTATTATTCAAAAGCAGGCGGTGAAAGGATTAACGACCGCGGCTGGTTTATGGGCTACTGCCGGTATAGGATTAGCAATTGGAGCGGGAATGTATGTAGTAGGCATTGGAGCGACGATTCTCGTTTTAATTGGTTTAGAAATTGTAAGTCGTATTTTTAAGGTGCAATTTCTATTTCCACAAAATATAACAGTGCAAATGTTTGTAAATAAACATGAAGCGATACAACAAATATTAGAAACACTACAAGTGAAAGGCATCCCAATACTCTCATATGAGGTGGAAGCTTCACAGCAAGGTACAGAAACTGTTTATAAGGTAGGAATGCAGCTGAAAAATATATCGTCAGAAGAAAAGAATGAGTTTATTCAGCATATGCAAACATTACCGGAAGTTACGTTTATAAAGTTAAAATCATAGTGTTGAAAACGAGGATAGATGTAGCAGAAATTTTGCTATTATCTATCTTTTTTGATATAAAATGCACGGAAAGTCAAGCGTTAATTTTACATGGAATGGATACATGTGTGAACGTTACCTTATTTTTTCTCAATACAGGACAAAAAGTGAAAATAGTAAAATAATGGAGCGGGACACTATAAATGTAAGGTAGGGGAGAGCATGAAAGGCTATTCAAAGAAAATGTTAGTAGGGGTAAGTTTTGCTAGTTTAATGTTAGGGAGTTTTCAAGGGGTCAGTTTGGCAGAAGATACTAAGGGAGAGCAAGTTTCTTATCGAAATGTGCTCAAAATGGAGCCAGTCGGTGTACAACTACCAGTACAAGAATTAGCTCATTCATCGAAAGTGCTCGAAAGCGAGTCTTTTGAGAAAAGGTTACAATTTGCCGATTTATCACAAAGACCACCTGAGATGAAAAAAGAAAGTAAGCAATTAGCTGTAGCGAAAACTTATACAATTGCTGAATTAAATCAATTAAGCAATCAGCAGTTAGTAGATTTACTTGTAACAATTGATTGGGAGCAAATTACGGGGCTATTTCAGTTTAATACAGACAGTCTAGCATTCTATCAAAATGATAGTAGGATGCAGGCGATTATTGATAAATTGAAGCAGCAAGGACAAGCCTATACGAAGGATGATTCAAAAGGGATTGAGACATTAGTGGAGGTATTGCGTTCAGGATTTTATTTAGGATTTTATAATTCGGAACTTAGTAAATTAAATGAACGGAGTTATCATGATAAATGCTTACCTGCATTAAAAGCGATAGCTAACAATTCAAATTTCAAGCTGGGTACATTAGAGCAAAATAGAGTGGTATCATCATACGGAAAGTTAATAGGAAACGCTTCGAGTGATGTGGAAACGATAACATCAGCTGCAAAGATTTTTAAACAATATAATGATAATTTTTCTACATTAGTAGATAATCTTTCAGCTGGAAATGCTATTTACGATATTATGCAAGGTGTTGATTACGACATTCAATCGTATTTGTACGATACGAGGAAAGCACCGAAAGATACAGTATGGTATCAGAAAATAGATAGTTATATTAATGAACTAAGTCGTTTTGCATTAATGGGAACGATTACAGCAAAAAACGGTTGGCTTATTAATAATGGCATTTATTATACAGGTAGACTCGGTACATTCCATAGTACAGGAACGAAAGGGTTACAAGTTGTAACAGATGCGATGAAAATTTATCCGTATTTAGGGGAGCAATATTTCGTAGCTGCTGAGCAAATCGCAACGAATTATGGCGGAAAAGATGCAAATGGTAAAGTGGTGAATTTAGATCAAATAAGAGAAGATGGAAAGAAAAAATATTTGCCAAAAACGTATACGTTTGATGATGGGGCAATTGTTTTAAAAGCTGGAGATAAAGTGACAGAAGAAAAAGTAAAACGTTTATATTGGGCGGCAAAAGAAGTGAAGGCACAATTCCATCGTACGGTTGAAAGTGATCAACCTTTAGAAAAAGGAAATCCTGATGATGTACTAACGATGGTTATTTATAATAGCCCAGCAGAATATCAATTTAATCGTCAATTGTACGGTTATGAAACGAATAACGGTGGTCTTTATATAGAAGGAACAGGTACGTTCTTTACTTATGAGCGTACGCCAGAAGAAAGTATTTATAGTTTAGAAGAATTATTCAGACACGAGTTCACGCATTATTTACAAGGTAGATATGAAGTACCAGGGTTATGGGGACAAGGGAAAATATATGAAAATGAAAGATTATCTTGGTTTGAAGAAGGGAATGCTGAATTTTTTGCAGGGGCAACGAGAACGGATAATGTTGTACCGAGAAAGAGTATTATAGGAGGATTATCTTCAAATCCAGCAGAGCGTTATACGGCAGAGCGAACGTTAAATGCAAAGTATGGAACGTGGGATTTCTATAATTATTCCTTTGCTTTACAATCGTATATGTACAATAAGAGATATGATATGTTCGATAAAATACATGATCTTATTAGGAAAAATGATGTAACAGCATATGATGCATATCGCTCTACATTAAGTAAAGATGCGAATTTAAATAAAGAATATCAAGACTATATGCAAATGCTAGTTGATAATCGTGAGAAGTATAATGTGCCATTAGTATCAGACGATTATTTAGCGAATCATGCATCGAAGCCAGTTTCAGATATTGCAGCAGAAATAACAGCGGAAGCAAAATTGAAAAATGTATCAGTGAAGAAAAATAAATCACAGTTCTTTAATACATTCACACTACAAGGAACATATACAGGAACTGCAGCAAAAGGAGAATATGAAGATTGGAAAACAATTACACAAAACGTTAATGATACGTTAAAACGTTTAAGTGTAAAGGAATGGACAGGCTATAAAACAGTAACAGCATACTTCGTAAATTATCGCGTGAATGCATCAGGACAATTTGAATATGATGTTGTGTTCCATGGTATTGATACGGAAGAAGGGGCAGAGAATAAAGCACCAGTTGCGGTTATAAACGGTCCGTATAGTGGAAATGTAAATGAAGCAATTTCATTTACAAGCAACGGATCAAAAGATGAAGATGGGAAAATTATTTCATATAAATGGGAGTTTGGTGATGGAGCAGTAAGTAATGAGCAAAATCCAACTCACGTATATACAAAAGAAGGAGCGTATACGGCTAAATTAACAGTAACAGACGATAAAGGAGCAACTAATACTGCTACAGCGACTGTAACTGTTCAAAAGAAAGAAGATAACAGTGTAGAAAAAGAACCGAATAACTCATTCCAAACAGCAAACAAACTGCAGTTAAATCAAGTTTTACGTGCTAGTTTAGGAAATGGCGATACAAGTGACTTCTTTGAAATTAATGTGGAGAATGCTAAAAACCTTCAAATTAACGTAACGAATGAAAATAATATCGGAATGAACTGGGTACTTTATTCTGAAGCAGATTTAAATAATTATGTTACGTATGCTCAGCAACAAGGGAATAAACTAGTAGGTAGTTACTACACGTATCCAGGGAAGTATTATTTACATGTGTATCAGTATGGTGGTGGAACAGGGAATTATACGGTGGAAGTGAAGTAGTAAAAAGGGAGTTGTCTTTTTCAATGAATGGCACAAGGTCTGTACTTTAATGAAAAAACAACTGCAGGAAATGTCCCTAATGATAATAACAAATTAAGTATCGCGAGATATTATATTTACATTAAACAAATCTAATCAGTAAATGAGATAAAATCGATGAACTAGTATTTCATCACGATGTAAGAAAAGTTATAAATATTAAGTGTTTTTAATTGAATTAAACTAAAGGATCAGAGTATATCTGTAACAATAGATAAGATCTGATCCTTTTATGTAATTAACTAAATAGAAAATTGTTATCACGTTAGCAAGGGATACTAATAGAAAAACGTGTCCCTTTACCTAATTCACTCTCTATCTCTATATCTCCGTTTAATTCTCTAATAATACTATAAGCAATCATAGTACCAAGCCCAGTTCCTTTTTCTGTTGTTGAATAGAATGGCAAAGCAATTCGTTTTATTTGTTGAGATGACATCCCAATTCCTGAATCAATAATATCAATTATGATATTTTCTTTTACTTTTTGTATATTTATTTGTAATAATCCACCATTTTTCATAGCCTCAATTCCGTTTTGGATGATGTTGTTTAGACAGAGTTTGAATTTTTCGGGGTCCCCATTTATATAAAAGGAATCTGTACTATTTTGTTTGATTTCAACTTTGTATGACAGAGCGAGTGGTGAAATAGTATCTTTCACCTGATTTAAAATGTGATTAATATCTATTTTCTCTTTTAGGGTGTTCTGTGGTTTGGTTAAAGATAAATAGTTATTAATAGTAGATTGTATTTGCTGCATTTCAATTAACATGATTTCTAAGTATTGCTCCTGAGATAGCTTAGAGGCATGTTTTTCATTTAATAATTGAGTGAATCCATGTACCGTGGTTAGTGGGTTGTGGATTTCGTGTGCAATTGACGCTGCTAGTTCGCTAGCTATATAAAATTTTTCAGCCCGTTGCAGTTTTTCTTTCATTTTATATTTCTCAATCATTTCCTCTATAAAATAAACTGATAATAATACTGTGAAAATATTAATGACTATATAATTTAATAAAAATTCTATGAGAGTAGAGTCTATTTTACCTCCTGTATTTATTTGAGTTACAATACCGCAAATAGAAAGTGAAGCTGTACATACTAAAATAAGAAGTAAGCTTAATAATATCTTTTTTTCTTTAAAATACATAGGTAATAAGTAACGAAAGAGCATTGTTATACCCAAAATAATAGTGAAGATAATAAATGATGGAAGAACGCCATTTCCTCCTAAGTAAAACCGGTAAGAAAGATATAAAATTCCTATAAAAACAATGTTTTTTGTATTTCCATATAGAAAAACTAATATAATAGGAATAAAACGTAAATCATAAATAAATCCCACATGTAAATGAAAAGGAAAAGTCATACAAAAAATAATAGCAATGGAGGAAAGGATAGAAAATAACATATTATTACATGTTATTTTTTCTTTAAACTCTAGCCAGAGTACGTGATAGCTAAGGATACAAATTATTATAATAAAGGTATTTAATAAAAGAGTAGAAATTCCCATAGTTTTGCATCTCCGATAGTTTGTAAGTAGAATTATGTATGAGTTGGACAAAGATGTTTAGTATTAGTAGACTTTTTATCTAAAAAGGAAGGGTACTTGAAAAGTGCTGTTATATTACTCGTATTAAAATCGATAAGGAAAATAGAAAAAATAATAGATAAAAAATCTATTTAAATTCATGTGCATATGAAATTATAAACTAACTTTTGTATAGGTAAAATTGGGATTGAGTTACTGATAAAATAAGGTTCTTTAAGTATGAATATTCTGTGAAAATGATATGTGTGGTGACTCCTGTTTTGTAGCCTTTGTTATATTAACATGGAATATATCAAATTACAAAGTGAAATTTTAGAAAAATTTTATTAGTACATTTTATCTGAAATAGAAATGCTATTTATTTGAGTATTTTGGTACTTCCTCGTATAAAACTTTGTTAGAAAAAGATTTTAAAATTTATAAGTTTTTTATGAAGTGTAATATTGTAGCTTTATCTATGTGGCTTTCTCAATAACTATTAAGGCAGAAAGTTAAAATATATAGGTTTATAGATATGAATTATTACATAAAAACGCACTTAAAAAAGGATGTATGATGGTAATAGAATACAAACATCAAGGGGGAACTTAAAATGAAGTTAAATAAACTAGTGCTTAGTTGTGGAGTAGTTTCAGCATTAACACTTGGTGTGTTAGGGAATAATACTTATGCTGAAGAAGTACACAAAACGAATGATCCAATTCATGTAGTTGAACATGTTTCTGCAGGCTTATTATTAACCCAAACAATGGATTATAGTGGCGAGGCTGTAACTTCTTTCGTATATGATGGGAGTACTGACTTAAGCTTTTCTATGAAAAATAATGGTCAAAATACAATGGGATATAGTGTAAAAGGTCCAAATACAGAGCTAATTGTTGGTGGTTATATAAAACCTGGAGAACAACAAATTAATGTTACAAATGTACGGAATGCTTTATCTCCATTGCCGAATGGAACATATAAAATTTACGTTTCAAATGATGATGGTTCTAAGGGGCAATTCCAAGTTTCAGTAAGATCTATGAATTAAATTTAAAACGCTTTGTTTTTAAGTTAATTTAATCTTTACTTATTGGAAAGAAGCTAAAGTGAATTGAGAATTACCGATAAAAATGAAAACGAGCACCTTATCTAATTGTGAGAGGGTGTTCGTTTTTTGCTATTAAACAGAAAATAATTATAAATATATTTTGATATTCCCATTGCTAACCTACTAGATTGTGTCAACTAGAGAATGTCTACTATAAAACATATTAAAATAAAGATGATGTAACATTCCGCTAAATTATATGGGGAGATAGAAAAACCACCCTTATATGAGTGGTTTTAGTAATTATTTTTAGGTTATAAATTTAAAATTAGGCTAAGTTATAGAAATAATAAACATTTAATCCGTTGTTATTATTTTGGTTCTGGATAATGATTGTAGTATGAGATTCTAATAAATTCTTGGTAGACATTTGTTAATTTTGCATCTCTAAGAGCATCGTTGAATTTTTGCATACGTACACTCCCTTGAGCGTAGCCTCCACCTGGAGTATAAGGGTTTCTTGCTTCAAAGTCATCCAAAAATACTTTTAATTTTTTATAGTCTTGAGATTGATAGAAAGCCACGGCCTCTTCAGGAGTGACATCAAAGTAAGAGGATGACGTTGAGTTATAAGAAGCTGCTTGAGCAGTAGGTGCCTCTAGCATAGTTGCAGCTCCACCAAACATAGTAAGCGCCATAGAAGATACAATAATTTTTTTAAACATAATAAAACCTCCATGTAGAATATTGGATTAATAGTAACCCTGTAATCATTATAGTTACAATGAAAATGATTATCAAATGCAATATTGCATAATATATTCCGCTATTTTTGGGCAGTAAGACTCCCGCCCAAAAATTCAATGAAAGCAAGGAAGTTAGATGGGAATCGGGAGGATTAAAGTTTCACTTTATTCTTTGAACGAGAAGTCACCTTTATATTTAAATGGAGGAGTGTAATAGATTAGAAGAGGTGTATAAGTTACTCAGGTTAACAAGAAAATGAAGAAGATATTTTTAATAGGGGAAAGCTTAATAACTGGAGTAAAGGAATTGCTATTTATATATTTAACATACATATTTGTCTTTTAAATTGTAGGCGTGTTTTAGAATTTGTATATAGTAAATTCGTTAAAAAACTTGATAAATAATAAAATGTGTAAATTTTTTGACTATTTTATTAAAATTATTTAATATTTGTAATTTATTGTTTTATAATGATAAATGGGTCGATCGTGAATGTTTTAGATATTGCGATATATACTCGGATTAATTTATTCTAGGGAGGTTACAAAATTGGGTAAGAGAGTCATTATAAGAGTTTTTACATTATTATCAGTACTGGCATTATTCCTTAATGTATTTTTACCTAGGGCTAGTGCAGAGGTTATGACGCATGAGAAATATTCAATGGACTGGAGTTATAGTAATAGTCTAGGTAAGTACATTCGCACTGAAATGATTAAAAATTCAAGTGGTCAAATTGCTTATTGCTTAACCCTTGGATTAAAATCACCAAATGGTGAAGATCTTCCTGAAATGGGGAAAACAGATAATGTAGTATATAGAGTCTTATTAAATGGTTTCCCGCAAAAAAGTGCTGAACAGCTGGGAGTAGCTAATAAAAATGAAGCGCATTATGCAACGCAACTTGCGGTTTGGAATGCATTAGGTCAACTCGATGTAAATGAATTAAAACATGAGAATAAAAATGTTGAAAAAGCAGCTAAGGCTATTATTAGTAATGCTAATAATAGTGAAGAGACTCAAGATGTTTTTATGAATGTGATTCCTGCTGAAAAGCAAAAAGCAGAATTAAAGGGTGAATTCTTCGAAACAAATCTATATTCAGTACAAACAAATGCTAAGAGTGGTTCTTATAAGGTAGTAGCGAAAAATGCACCTAATGGAGTTAGAATTGTAAGTGAAAATGGAGAAGTGAAAGATCAGCTTTCAGTTGGAGAAAAATTTCGTATCCAAATTCCTAAGAATACAAAAACGGGTGAATTTAATTTAAGTGTTGCTGCTAATTTAACTAAAGTTCAAGCAATTGCTTACCGTGGTACGGATACTGTTCAGAATGCTACAGTACTATTAGAGAGAAATGAAGAAAAGCTTAGTAGTGATCTTGCAGTAAATTGGGAAGCAGCTGGTTCTTTAAAAATTAAAAAGGTTGGAGAAAATGGAGAAGTTTTAGCTGGTGCAGTATTTGAGGTCTTTAATGTAAATAATGAATCAGTCGGAAAAATCACGACTGGTGCTGATGGTATGGCAGAATTAAACAACTTACCAATTGGTACTTACACATTAAAAGAAATTAAAGCACCAACAGGCTATGTTTCAGATGATAAACCACAAACTATTGAAGTTAAGACAGGAGAAACAGGAGCTGTCCAAATAGTAAATAACAAAGTAAAAGGTAGCATCGAAATTAAAAAGCTTAGTGATTCAGGAAAGATTTTACCAAATGTTGAATTCACAGTCTTCACTGAAGATGGAAAAGAAGTGAAAAAAGTAGTAACAAAAGAAAATGGAATTGCAAACGTTGAAGGTCTTACGTATGGTAAATATTATTTCTTAGAGACAAAAACACCTAATGGATATATTGGAAATAAAACAAAGTATCCTTTTGAAATTAAAGAGCACAATAAAACACTTACTTTTACAGTGGAAAATACCGAAGTGAAAGGTAGTGTAAAATTACTAAAAGTAGATAATGAAGATATTAGTAAAAAATTAGAAGGTGCAGCATTCGAGCTAAAAGATGCAAGTGGAAAAGTAGTTGGGGAATATAAGACAGATAAAAATGGTGAGATTAACGTCAAAGATTTAGCGTATGGTAAATATTCATTTGTAGAAAAGGCTTCTCCAAATGGTTACGTTCTTGTTAAAGAACCGATTATGTTCGAAATAAAGGAACATGGAAAGATTATTGAGCTATTGGCAGTTAATCATCTTATCAAAGGTGATCTAGAAATTACAAAGGTAGATGTAGCTGATGGAAATAACAAGCTTCCAAATGCAGAATTTACGATTTATAACGAAGCAGGAAAAGAAGTAGTAAAAGGAAAAACAGACGATAAAGGAATCGCTAAATTTGAAAAGTTACCATTTGGAAAATACACATATAAAGAAACTGTTGCACCAAAAGGTTATGTATTAAATGAAGAAACGTTCTCTTTTGAAATTAAAGAGAATGGTCAAATCATTAAACACATTGTCAAAGATGAAAAGATTCCTTCAATAGAAACAAAAGCTACTGATAAAACAGATGGTACAAAAGAAATGCACACGTCTAAGTCTGTAACAATCCAAGATAAAGTGGAATACAAAGACCTACAAGTAGGCAAAGAGTATACTTTAAAAGGTAAATTAATGAATAAAGAGACTAATAAACCATTAGTTGTAAATGGTAAAGAAGTAACTGCTGAAACGAAGTTTACACCAAAAGAAGCAAATGGTTCTATTACACTAGATTTCACTTTTGATGCAACTGGTTTAGAAGAAAAAGAAGTAGTAGTATTCGAAGAGTTATTGAAAGACGGAAAAGTTGTTACGACACATGCTGATATCAATGATAAAGGTCAAACAGTTAAGTTCGTTAAGCCATCAGTAAAAACGACAGCAACAAACAAAGCTGATGGTTCTAAAGAGTTAGATGCTTCTAAATCTGTAACAATCCAAGATAAAGTGGAATACAAAGACTTAATCGTGGGTAAAGAGTACGTAGTAAAAGGTAAACTAGTGGATAAAGCAACAAACAAGCCATTATTAGTTGATGGTAAAGAAGTAACAGTAGAATCTAAGTTTACTGCTAAAGAGAAGAATGGTTCTATCACATTAGACTTCACTTTCAATGCTTCTGCATTACAAGGTAAAGAAGTAGTAGTATTTGAAGAACTGTATCAAGATAATATATTAGTAGCTATTCACGCTGAAATTGAAGATAAGGGACAAACAGTGAAATTTAAAGAGGGAAAATCGGAACAACTAAAACCAGAACAGCCAAATTCAGGTAAAAATACGACAACACCAGAGCAACCTAACGAGCAAGTAAAAGAACAACCACAACTTAAGAAAGAAATTCAATCTAAAATTGGATGGTTACCGCAAACAGGTACTAATCTTACAAGTTGGATCTCTATGGCTGCAGGAGCATTACTGTTAATTGTTGGTGGAGTGATTTTCTTAAAACGTAAAAATGCATAGAAATTAAAAAATAAGCACATCTGTTTTTATAACAAGATGTGCTTATTTTTATCATTTTAGCCAAGAAGACTCCTATATTTAAGCGTGAATAGCATTTAAAATAGCAACCATATTTTATAGGTAATTTTGAACAGTTAAAAGAAATATTACAGGAGGGTGAAAAGCAAGGAGTTTTTCATTTCTTCTCCATAAATCATACAATACATTGGATCACTTCTATTGTTTTATTTCCAAAGTTTAAAAAGTTTATTGATTTTTTAGGACCAAATGAAACGAATGATACAAATCATGAATGGATGCCAGAAAACTTAGTGGACAGGATTGTTACTGCATTAACAGATAAACCTAATGTGTAAATTATTCAGTGTTTATGAATTCTATTATTACTATTTAAAGCCTAATTTCTCAATGTATTGTAGAGAAATTAGGCTTTTTTTATCAATTCATTAAAGTTTTTATAATTCAAGGACTCAAGTTAATGATTATATTTTCAAGTATTCGTTTTGAGCTATATAGATATAGTTTTCGTTGCAACTGTTTGTTGAAATATTTTATCATGCTCAACAATAACCATTGTGGGATTAAATTGTTGAATAAGTTCTTCAATCTGCATGCGGGAATAGATATCTATAAAATTTAGTGGTTCGTCCCATATATATATATGAGCTTTTTCACATAAACTTTTAGCGATAAGCAGTTTTTTCTTTTGTCCACCAGAATAATGAGATATATCTTTTTCAAATTGAATTCGGTCAAAGTCCATCTTACTTAGGATGGACTTAAATAAGGTTTCATCAATCTTGTGCTCTTCAATAAAGCCTGATAGCGATCCCTTCAAATGAGAAGTATCTTGTTGGACATAGGAAATGATGAGTCCTGTACCTAAAGTAACTAAGCCTGTATGCTGTATCGGATGTCCTAGAATTAGTTTTAGGATACTACTTTTTCCGCTCCCATTCGTTCCATCAAGTACAATTCGGTCACCTTGTTCAACTATGAAGCTAATCGGCTCATTCACAATTTGATCATTATACTTAACGGACACGTCAACTAAAGTAACCAATTCATTTGATTTAAATTGCAATTGTTCCAATTTTAATGACTCAGTTTTTTCCACATTTTTTAGTAATTTTGATTTTTCCTCAATAGCTTTTTGTTGCCTTGATTCAAGGTTTTTTGCTCTTTTCATCATCTTGGCTGCTTTATGTCCTACAAACCCCTTATCCAACTTAGAGCCTGAATTCCTCGTTCCATTTTTTGAAGCTTCCACGTCATTAGACCAACTTGCTGAACGTTTGGAAGACTGTTTTAATCGCCCTATGTCTTTTTGTAGACGCTCATTTGTAGCCTTCTCGTGTTCTTGCTGTCTATCAAAATTTAACTTCCAAGAAGAATAGTTACCACTTTGAACTTCAATATTTGCTCTATTAATAGATAGGATATGGTCAACGCACCCATCTAAAAAGATTCTGTCATGTGAAATTAAAATAAATCCTTTTTTCTTCCTTAGATAATCGGAGACTATCTTTCGTGCATCTGTATCTAAGTGATTTGTTGGTTCATCAATTAATAGAAATTGACCCGCATTTAAAAACAGTGCAGCAAGCAACACTTTTGTTTGTTCCCCATTTGATAATGTTTTAAATGGTCTGTACATGACCTCAGCATCAACATTTAAATAGGATATCTCACGTAGAAGTTCCCAATCTGCGGCTTGGGGACAAATTTCTTCAAGGATTTCATGAGTGAATTTGTTCTTATCTGAAACAGAGTAGGGGAAGTAATTGAATTCTACTGAAGCAAGGATTTTCCCGCTATACTCATAATTCCCTAACAATAAATTAAAGAATGTCGTTTTACCTCGTCCGTTTCTACCAATAAATCCTAGCTTCCAATCCGTATCTATTTGGAAGTTTACACTTTCAAAAATATTATCAAAGCTACCTGGGTATGAAAAAGTTAAGTCTTGGACCTTTATCATTGACATAATAATTCCTCCTTTATATATCGAAACGTTTCATATAAAGTCGGAGCATCCATCCATTTTTTAATTCCTCTATATAAGTTTGATGGATATTAACGACTTATATAGAGCATTACATGTGTAACAATAGTATCTGAAGTACTCATTTTTCTCGCTCCTTTATTTGTGAAGTACATTTAACAATTAGTAAGTTTCAACTAAGACAAACGGGAATAAAAAAATCCCCCAATTTGTAATCGGAAGGATTAGTCTTTCGTCTATACTTAATAAGTACTTATTAATCATTTGAATCATGACAAATAAAGTATGAACTGAATTTTAAAAATGGATAGACTAACCCTATATTTTGTAGTTTGAAGTTATAAAATTCAACTTAAAATATAAATTAGTTAATCATTATTCATCCATCATTCCTTTCATAATTCTATTTTTAGAGTAACATTCTTTTTAGGGAGATGCAATATTAGCTTCAATTTCATCTAATTCTAAATCATTTATAATTCTTTGAGTAAGGAGATAAAACTTTACCGCCCTTTTTATAAACATCACATTTTTGTTCAATAGGTCATGTCTTTTGTCCGTTAAAAAGGGAGGATATGAAATTGACATCAACTTTTTGTGTAACTATAATAGTTACGGTTGGTTTCGTAAACTAATTTAAATTTCTATTTTAATGATAGTATATTTTCATTCCTTTTTAAGTGTGACAGATAGCAACTATAATCCAATAGAGGAGTAGATTCTATCTCATATGTAAAGAGTAGATAAGTTGTACCCGCCAAATTTACGATGCTCAAATACTTAAAAAATTACATTTTTCAGCTTATCCTTTTTAGAATCCTCAGTATTGATAATTGTAAACATCTACAAAAAGTTAATAAGATTGTTGTGTGTAGAAAGAAATCTTTTAAAAAGGTCATAATATGGATAATAGGTAGCACACATTTTAATTAGTAGGACTTGTGCCACCATCAAGTCATTTTTTAATAAAAGTATAGAAAAATCAAGAAGGTGAATCCATTGCGTAAACATGTATATGTGCAATTTTATGTATTGATATTGGCTTTAATAACTTATATAAGCTTTTGCTTTATATTTTTATTTGTTTTTCCGAATCATTATTTCGTATCAGATTTTAATATCCGACTATCATCTTTAGTCGTTGAAACTACTGTATTTATCTCATTACTGTATTCTATATTATCCCAAAAAATTAAGTTAGGAGTATTCTGGGTTTGCATTACTATTGCAATAGGGTGTTTTTTGATAGGGAATTTCATATCCGCTTTTCAAGTACTTAATGTAGAATTACCAATACAAAATTTTAATATTTCTGATGTATTTCTACTGTTTTTCTTATTTTTCTTTCTCTTTGCGTTCTTTTATAAAATCATGATGGAATGTAACAAATGGGAGAAAGCATATTTACTTTGTGATTTATATATTGTTGTTACTGCTATTTTTACATTAGAGTGGTACCTATTTAATAAACCATCTGCAAATATCTTATTCTTATCAATTGGAGATGTTTTTCTCTCATTTATTTTTCCAATTATAGATTTATTACTTCTATTACTTGGAGTTACACTAATCTTTCGACCTGCTATTTTCAATGCAAAAAGTAAATTGTTTATTTTTATCCTAGTATTAACTGGATTGGCTATTACGGACTACTTGTATTTCTACTTACAGGATGATTTGTCAGAGCGTTCAGTTATATTTTTAAGGTGTTTGTATAGAGTTTTCCTATTATTTATCGCTATTGCTGCTACAATCCCAAAGAATACTTCTTCTAAAAGAAATTATTTTATTATTAATCCGACATTTGGAGAGAAACTTCTTGGTATATTCCCTTATCTTGCAGTTGCAGTCTTAATTGGTTTTACTTTGAAAGAGCAAACTTCTTCAGCTACATTAATTACGGGAAATTGTATTGCTTTTGTATTTGTACTGATTCGTCATACAATCGTACGAATGCAAAACAAAGAGTTAACTAAAACATTAAAAGTGTTTAATAATCAATTAGAACAAACAGTATCTCAAAGAACAAGGGATTTAATAAATAAATCTAATGATTTAGTAAAAAATCAAGAGAGATTTAAGTCATTATATGAGTATCATCCGGATCCTATTTTAACGATTGATTCAAACGGTATCGTATTAAATATAAACCAGGCTGGAAGTATGTTATTAGGAAAAGAAAGTGCTGCATTAATAGGGAAAGAGTGCTTCTCTATTTTTTTAGATGAAGATAAATCTGAATTGGAAGCAGCTATAAAGAAAGGGAAACGATGTAGTTCATCTTCACTACAGTTACGTGTGAAAAATAACAATGAGAAGGATATACTCTTTTGGTATGTCACTATAGTTCCTATTATGATAGAAGGACAAACCTTTGGGAGCTATGTAATGGTAAAAGATATAACAAGGATGAAACAACAACAGGAAGAGATAAATTACCTTGCATTCCATGATACGGTGACGGAGATTGGAAATCGTATATTCTTCCAACAAGAATTAGATAGATCTATTAAGCGTGCACAAAAAACGCAGGATAAGTTTGGGCTCCTGTATATTGATTTAAATCGCTTTAAGACTATTAATGATACATTGGGTCATTCGATTGGTGACAAGGTTTTAAAAGAAGTTGCCAAACGTTTTAGGACATGTCTGTCACCGACTATTCCTCTAGCAAGAATAGGTGGTGATGAGTTTGCGATCATTGTCCATAACCAAACAGAGCAACAGCTATTGGATTTGTGTAAAACTCTATTTCGTATAACTGAAGAACCATTTGTAGTAAATCAGCATAGTTTTTACTTATCTCTTAGTATAGGAATAGCGGTGTATCCATTTGGAGGAATAAATACTACTACACTTTTACAACACGCTGATATCGCTATGTATAGCGCAAAGGAAAAAGGTAACAATGCTGTTTGTATGTATGACGAGACATTATCTCAAAAAGTCACTCGTCGATTACGATTAGAACAGGATTTACCAAATGCAATTGAAAATAATGAGTTGTTTTTATTGTATCAACCACAAATTGATAGTAAGGCAGGTAAGGTTATTGGTGCAGAGGCTTTAATACGTTGGCAACATCCAGAGCTTGGGCTGATTTCTCCTTTTGAGTTTATACCTATCGCAGAAGAAACGGCGCAGATTATTTCAATTGGAAAGTGGACGTTACAGAAAGCGTGTCGACAACTGAAAGAATGGCATTCTGCGGGTTTTTCAAATCTAAAGATGGGGATAAATTTATCAGCTATAGAGTTTGAACAGAAAGATTTTGTTCAAACAATGATATCTACTATAGAAGAGATAGGAGTACCTGCTAATTCGATTGATTTGGAATTAACAGAGCGAATTGCAATGGTAGATGAAAGAGAAACTTTATCAAAGTTAAAAGCATTAAAATCATTTGGTGTACATTTATCAATTGACGATTTTGGTACAGGTTATTCTTCACTAGCGTATCTGCCTCTTTATCCAATTGATACTTTGAAAATTCCAAGAGAATTTGTTAATAGGATTGGAACTTCTACTGATGGAGATGAAATTATACAAACCATTATTTCACTTGCTCATACTTTAAACATGAAAGTGATAGCAGAAGGGGTAGAAACGAAGGAACAATTAACAGTGTTACAACGTAATGTATGTTATCTAATTCAGGGCTATTACTACAGTAAACCTGTAAATGAAGATGAATTTATGGATTTCTTAATTGTAATGCAAAATGAATAAGTGAAAAATTGATATATGTATGAAGTAAAGTGAAAAGACGTTCTATCCATTTGGAGTAGAACGTCTATTTTATGTTTATTTTCAGTAGTTATGCAGTTATGTTTATGTTTCAGCCTTTGAAAGTAAAATAAGTATCTATATTCCTTGTGTTAGGGATAATTTTAAAAATATTTTATTTATAAAAATATGATGTTCATTTGTAGAAGATGGATAATTAATCAAGGGGCAAGAACCTCATTAGATAGGTGTTGGAAAAATAGTCCATATAAGATGCTACACGAGTTGTGTCCAGGGAAATTTAAAGAATGGGAATTCAGGTTCCACATAGACCCTAGTTGATTTATATAGTTGCACAGGTCTAGGTCTAGATAAGGAAAACGTCCATAGCAGGTGATTATTTCTTTGTTATATAGAAAATACACATTAAACGTGTATGTAAACAAAATGAACATTTGGTTAAAAAGAGTATATAAATAGAAAGCACCTAATTATTGGATTCATATTTTAGTCTGAGAGGCACAAATTCGATGCGACGTGAAAAGGATTTGTTGAAATAATGGAAGGCTGATCTGCAAGCTGTTCAAGAAGAGAAGAGGCTGAAGAAGAAGGCTAAGAAAAAGAATAAGAAATATAGCATTCCTGGTAATACAGCTGACTTCATGAATGGAAAGAATATTTTTCGTAGAGAGAATGGGGTATGGAAGCAAAGAAATAAATGATATGAGAATCAATAGTTTTGATTAAATGTATAGGAATTGTTGTAAGCGCTACTGCGGATTGGGTGGCGTTTTGTTTGTTGTTAAGAGAAAGTAAGGTGTGAGGGGATGGGGGTTTATGCCAACCTTCCTTTTGAAAAAAGATTGGCATTGTTGTTGCATACGTAATTTAATAAAACTTGTCTTAAGTGGTATAATTTCCACTATTACTTTTTCTAAAATACTATCTCTAAAATACGAAAATCTCACCGTACGAATTCCAAGAGAGTTATTATAAAGTGTAAGGCTCATTTAAGAGTTAAAAAACCATTTTGTTGAATCTCTTTCCAAAATGGTTTTATTATTAATTTTGTGAAAAGCGGGTATCAAGGTTACAGATTTTAAAGTAAAAGATTATTTATTTGCGTCTGGCAATATCATCTGCTAAACGGATTAATTCCTCCATAGTAATCTTTCTCCGTAACTTATCCTTTATGACTTTCTCCATTTCCTTTGTAACAGTCAATCCCTCAATTGCTAAGGTCGCCTTTGCTGCTTCAAAAGCTTTTTGCAGCTCTTCCTCATTTTTAAACATAATTTGTATCATCTCTTTCAATTTTAATTTATTTTTAATTGTTATTTCTGCCTACTAAACCTAAAAATATATAAAAATTAGTTGAATGGGGGTTGTGCCATTACAACTTTGTGAAAATAAAACGGGATTCAATATTTAATCATTAAAAGGATCAAGTTATATATATAGAATCTAAAACAGAGATATCTAGTACGGAATTATATTATGAGAACAGAGCATATCAAGTTGAAAAGGATGTATCTATGAAATTGCTTTTCCAGTACGTAAAATACAGGGTACTACATGTTTTTTGTCTGGTGGTAAATGTAAGAAGAATAAATCGTTTGTTAATAAGCGGGAATTTCCGGTGATTCATTACTTTCAAATGATAAAACAAGCAC
Source organism: Bacillus sp. BF2-3 (assembly GCF_008368795.1). Lineage (NCBI taxonomy): Bacteria > Bacillati > Bacillota > Bacilli > Caryophanales > Bacillaceae > Bacillus > Bacillus sp. BF2-3. The sequence continues at coordinate 118,317 of NZ_QOSA01000037.1, read as the reverse complement.
CCATTCGAGTGCTTGTTTTATCACGATTTAGAAGTTTCCTCATAACCATGATTTCTATGACTAGGATTTACTCCATCCCTATTTGAGTTTTACTTACTGCTAACTTTTGACCATCTTTTTCAATGAAACTAACGGTGAAATTAGCTCCTGTGCCACCTTTTGCATTTTTACTCCAACTAGCAGTATACGTTTTTACATTTTTACTTGTAGAATCAGATTTGATGTCAGGTTCGCCATATTTAGCAACTAGATCCTCGTATTTATCTCCACCTTCACCAGTTACAGGATCACCAGTTTTAATAGTATCCACATCGGCAACCGTTATCTTCTTTTTATCGTCCTTTTTCGTTTCTTGTTTTTGGTCTTGTTTTGCTTCTTTCTTAGCCTCTTGTTTTGGTTCATCTTTCTTTTCTGTAGAAGCTTTGTTTGACGAATCATCACAAGCAACTAGACTCATCGCTAAAGCACTTCCTAATGCAATGGTACTCAACTTTTTGAACATGTTTAATTCCTCCATTTTGAAAATTGTAAAATTCCACAGATGATTATACCAAATTAAGGTAAATGGTGATGTCGTATTCTGTCGAGATAAGAAAAAAACCATAACGCAAGTTCTACCGTTCACTCTAATTGGTAACGAACCGTTATTTGAAGTGTATTGGAAATACTACTATATATTGTTTTTTTCTAAATGTTACAATATATAAAAGGGAGGTTTTCACATGGGAGATGTAATCGGTGATGTATTAGGAGGACTCTTTATGTCCATCCCTTCAAAAAGGGAAAAAGTCATTCGTAAAAATTTTAAGCTTTTGGAAAAAGAAGTGTGGTTTAAAGAAATAGAGCATAGATATGGTAGTTTAATGGTTTTTAACCATTCTATTAGAGATTTTGTAGCAAATGAGAACCTAGAGGATATCTTAAAGGATGTTGAGAAAACTCATACATTTCTTCATGAATTAGAAAAACTACTGCAGCAAGAAAAGATTTAATTGACGTAGTAGTGAAGGAATGTTTTATCCGTAAAGGATACTTCAAGCGTAGAGGTCTAAGGATATAGGTTTAGATGAAACAAGAAATCAATTATATGAAAAATTGCTTTATTGATTGATATATTCAGCTCTTGGAGAATTATTTCTTGTTTAGTGGATAGAATGATTCAATTTGCATGAACATCGTCAAATAGAGAAAATTAAAAAGGGGAAATTGTTTTGTGAAGTTGGAAGTGAAAATCATTGTCTATTTTTTGAGCCATTTAAAATAGCGTCAAGTTCTTACGTAATATATTAGAAGCTTGGTACTGATCTATACAAAGAAAAGACACCAAAGGCGCCTTTCTCCGTATGTAACCATCTTAAGTTTAATGTTATGGATAAGATTCCTAACCAAAATGATTGTTGCAATTTAATATATTTTGAATACATGGATGTGTGCATTTCTATGACAAATAGATTATGCACTATCATGCAAGTTCGTATATTATTAATAATCATTTTCATCTGAGTTACTATTATAACTAGAATTATAAGAAGGACTATCATACTTAGAGGAATCTTCATTTTTGTAACTAGAAGTGCTGTTATAATTGGAGTTACTATATGAACTTTCGGAACTTGAACTATTAGAAGAGCTATAATAGCTAGGGGAACTGTAGTCGTCATAATAGTTGTTAAAATCATCTTCATCATCCAAATCAGAATTTACAACTTTATTTGTATTTGCTTTCTTTCCAACTGATTGAACTCTATAAGACGCACTCCTTTTTTTATTTTGTTTTCTTTTTCCATTTCCTTTAGATTGCAATGGAGGTGTATACGTTATAGGTATTACTCTAGATAATCCCCTTACAAATAATCGAACAATACATACTAAAATCCACATGCAAATAATAAATACAAAGACATAAAGAGCAATGTTGTAAATCATATTGTTTATTGTATCTATCATCGCACCCTTTGAAATATTAAACATAAAATCAATCACCGCCATTTTTCTATAAGTTTTATATCAAAAACGCAATATTAATCTAAATAGAATTATAAAATATTTTTTCCGTTTTTTGTATAAAAAATATGAATTTGTTACTGCGGATTAGAATTAAGAAAAAGACACCCTGAGGTGCCTTTCAATGACCTTAGTATCATTTTTTAGTGTGAAAAGGCAAATTGTATACAGTTTGATACTCTCGCTGGATTATTTCATTTGTATATAAATTATTTAAAACTTTTTCTCATTTTCATGCATTTGAAATTTAATATTGAGGGATACCGCTACATGCCCATCAACTTAAGAAAAATAAATGTCCCAAAAATTATAAAAGGAACAAATTAATTTACTCCTTTTTTACTTGAATTCCACATGACATTTAGTATCAATGATTCCAAAAGCAACTTTACATGGGAACGGATTTTTTCCTATTGAAGCAGCGCGCATACATAAAAGCACCCAATCATCCAATTCTAAAGGTAAACGGAATACTTGGATACTACTATCATCGTTTTTTACTGTTACGATTGGTGTATTTACCCTATTTGTAGTGAAACCGTCAGTTGTTATCATTGCTACTGCATCATTATTATGAAAACCAGCGCTTAAAACCTCGTAAATTATTCCATCATTCTCATTGATAATCATAGGTATATTTAAATAGGGATAGTTATTTATATCATTATGAATAACTGTTCTTGCTGCATTCTTTTTTATCTGATTCCCTTGCATTTTATACACTCCTTTATAACAATACAAACGTTTAAATCTATTCTATTTTACATCCAGTATATCCGAAAATTGTAGTGTCAACTTATTATAAAAAGCATCCGTACATATGATAGCGCTATTTAGCGGATCTATATCGATGATGGTCATATAGTTAGTAAGTAAATAGCCGCCTTCATAATATGTAATTAGTATTTCTTCTTCGGACAATAAGGAACATAAAAGCATGTTCTTAATCAGTTCCTTTTCTTCAGAGGTTAAAATGGGAGATGCTACTTTATTTTTCTCTTTGATCATTTCACGAATTCCGGCGAATTGCGCCCATTTTACCATTCCTCGGCCTTGTTGCATATTAGCGTTGTTCATGCTTTGTGTCCCCCTAACAGTGTGTTTCTGTATCTTGCTGTTGCATTATTTGTATACGAAATTCCTCTTAATATGCTATTCTCTCCAAATTTTGTGCGTATTTCATCCGTTACTTTCGTTAGCTTTATTTCTTGTTCTCTTTGCGTGATATTATCAAAAAGTGAAATTTGTTCTTCTCCTTCTTGAAGTAGGTTTGTTAAGGATATGTTTGTGCTACGAATGGTTTCGCCAGTATATTGCTGATTTGAACTATCTCATTTTTACTTCGTTTAGAAGAAGGAATTCCTAAGTAAAGAGTTCTATCGAACTCTAATTTATTAGGCTAGTTCCACAGTTCTTGCGGTTAGAAGCCTTATCGTTGCATTCTTTAGAAGGAATCATCTTGGTTAAAATGATAAAAAATGTGAAAATCGACATCTAAGATGACCCTATTCAGTAGGATTAAATAATTGTACATTGTAATTCTTTTTAAAAACAAAAGAACATTAGTTCTTATTATACACGAACATTAGTTCTTTTATAAAGAGGTTTAAAAAATTTTTTAAAATTAATTTTTTTGTTAAAAAGAATATGTAACAAAGGGGTAAAATCCCTAACAATAAAAAAGTAGTGGAGAGATAATGATATTGATATAGCATATTTAAGAGACATAACTTTAGGAATTTTTAAACGTTTTATGAGTTCAGGAGTTGGTAGATATGATTCATATAGATATTGATATGTTGATTTATCAAAAAGTTCAACAGTTCATTAGCTCCAAATTATACATAAAGGAAAGATAATATTTTGTTCTGATGAAGAGCGAAAGTTCGATTTTGAAATGCAGGCTTTAAAAATGTATTTAAAATTGAATGAGGAATAATAAATTAACGGAGCAACTTCCAGTGACTTCATAAAAGATGCACTAAGAGAAATTCCATTTACGTATGTCTAAAATACAGAATTTTACTTAAAGATTGTGAAAAAGTGTCTTTTTATTTTCTCAACTGTTGAATTGCTATAGAACAAGAACTCTTCCTATAGCAATTCATGAGTTTAGAGGAGAGAAAAGTATATAAATAATTAAAGTTAGATATTATAATAATATAGTGAAAAGGACCTCTGTTTCATTAAGAAATGTGTATGTTCTGATTTGAAATTTAAGATGTATGAAATAGCCACTTGTATATTGAACGGCGTTGAAGTTACGCAAGTAATGAAAGCCAACTTAACTTATAGGTGAAATCTATTTAAAATGAAGTTAGGTTCATACATAAGTTATTTGGAAGTGCGTCATAATCTGTCATTAAATAGGCTTTATTGGGTCTATATTTCTATCAAATGTTTTTTGCAACTGAACCCTTTTTTAATTTGCTTCAAGCCAATTGTAAGAAGAAAAATGAAAAGTGGTTTCATGGGTTTGTTGGTTTTCTATCTTTTTCAGTTTTTTTACTTCGTTTTGACGCTTAAGAGTATTCTCTCTAATACGGTCTACAAGATTATTAGCGAAAAATGCAGGTTCATATTCAATTACTTCGCCTTGGGATAAATACTTTTTGACGTTCATAGCATGTTTACCTATTGCATTTAATACATCTACCTTGTGGAATGTTGTAATTCCAGCTTCTGCAAGTATTTTCTTCACAACATTAATTGCCTTTAGATCGGGACAGATCCCAACTTGTTCAAGGATAGGATTTAATAAGGCATAATTATTCTTTTGTAAAACAATATTATTTTTAAGTTCTTCTATTGGTTCTTCATCTATTTTTGTTTTAGAAGATTTATTTGGATATGTATCATTCTCGTTGGGATAAATCTCACTAAGGTCAAGATAACTAGAATAAATATTATTAGGATGTACTTTTTCCTCCCCTAGGGGTGGAGTTTTCTCCTCACTAAGGGGTGTACTTTTTCCGTCACTAGGTACCGGGATTTCTCCTTCCCTAGTACCGGAATTTTTCTTATCTACTTTTTTTACACCGTATTTATCTATGGCAGTAGCTATACACTCTTCTAATGTTTTTAATGGTTCTTTCTTCTTTTTCTTACGCATCTTAACATGTTTGTAGTATTCTTTTTCACCTAGGAAATGTGCTAATGACGCTCCACTAGGATCGGGTTCATTCAAGTAGATTCGATTAGCGCCTCCATCTACTGATTCTGTGGATACAAGTTCTTCAGCTATAAGCTCTTCCATGAACTTCGTAACAGTTTTGTTTGAAATATTTAATGAGAATTCGATTTCTTGATTATCTAAAATACAATAAATATCACCTTTTTCATCTACGAAGGCAGGCGTGTCGTTTCCGTTATCAACTGAAATTTGTGTTGTATATATAGATAAATTAAATCGATCTCTTATTAACATGTATAGTAATTTCGCACCGATACTTAAATTCTCACGATATTGTTTTTTCCAAATGAAAACTTTGGGTAGTTTATAGAACTCTTCGTTTGGTATATCTTTTATATTAATTCTCTTTTTTAACATAAAAAAGCCTCCAGATTCATTGGTAGTATAATAGTTTGCAAAGGACAAAAGATTAAAAAGATAAAGAGCAGTATCTTTGTATTATTAAAGATGATAGATTTTCATAATAGAACAAATACAAATTGAAATATTAATTTACGCATTCCAATTTTAGACTCAAAACGAAAATATAAGTGTTCTTACTTTTAAATTTTGTCCTAGGCTCGATGTGGCGAACATCGCAGCCTATTTTTTAGGTTAATTTTTATGAAATGTCTCGAAAAGGTATTGACAAATCGGATTTAATGATGTTTATTTTTCTTGGTTTTATCATACAAGGGACAAATAGCGATTGCAATCACCTTTTTTACAAATACTAACTTTAGTTATTTAATGACAAAAATGTTATTTTAACTAAAAAACAATATTAACTTTGTTAATCTAGTGTTTATTCAACAAAATAGGATATATTTTTATTTGTTACATGAATGAAATATGTCGATAATGTCATTTATCTGAAAGATAGGAAAATTAAGTGAGATATGGTTTTTGTAATTAAGTAGGGGCTAAAGCTCCTACTTTTCTTGTGTTTTTAAAGTTTACAATTTTTTTCTGAAATGAAGTGGTGCTTTTGATAAAATTACTAGCATTTTTTAAATCAAGTGTTTATGTTACCTACATTAAGAAAACATTAGGAGGAATTATTTTTGAAAAGCCTTAATATTACTATTTATACAATTAACAGTGCAGAAGGAGAAAGGGTTGCAGAAAAATTAGCCAAGTACGATTTAATGGCGACAAATAAACATATTGTACGAGATCGTTTTACTTTTACCGAGTTCAAAGCTTTGTTAGCGTTAACAGACAACGGTTTAGATGACTTATTAACTCAACGTGGTAGTACAATTGATTTTCTTACTGAACAAGGGATTGATCTTGATGACTTAACGTTACGTGAAGCATACAATGTCATTCTTCAAAATCCGAAGTTGCTAAAAACAACTATCTTGACAGACTGGAATAGGATTGCATTTGGGTTAAACGGTACGAAGATGTTCCTTCCACGACATTTAAGAAAGCAAGAACAACGGAAGATGTACTTAAAACCAGAAGCACAAATCGAGTACGAGGAAGCTAGTTGAATATAAAAGTTACTAATCATATGTAGTAATTTTAAAAAAATTTCGACTTAACTAAAATATTTTAGTGTATTCCTAATACTAGTAGGGTTAAAGATATAATTAATCACCTTGTTAGTTATATAACATTACATACATTAAGAATTCATAAGGGACAAGTTAAGTGTGAAGATTAGTATGGCGAATTCTTGAAGAATATACCAAGTTTTTAGAAACAATTGCAATATTCTTTTGCATTGTATTGTCAATAAAGATTTTAACCAATCCTTAGTATGTGAAGGTTTTCTAATTATCTATACAGAATTGAAATCATTACCTAATAGGAAGTATTAGGTCTTTATTATTGGCAGGGTAAAACGGATGTTAGAAAATATTTCAATGGCAAAAGAACATGTGGTACTTCGGGACATATTAAGTGTAGTAACGAACTTGCTGTGATTGAGGGATTGACTAATGTAGTAAGTAGACTGTAATTACATACTTGATTAATAAGACATATTTAGCATTTGTTCGCAATTTTCAATGCATATTTGAAGTTATTAATTGGAGTAATAGATTGTAAAGGACCTGTTTTGATTGAATGAGAATTGACTTCTCGAATCAGTGGTCTTTTTTTTATTTTTAGTGGATTCTACTGTATTCCTCTATAAAAATATAATCTAATCTATTGAAAAAACAAAAAACTATGTGATAAAGGATTTTTCAAATGACAAATATACTAAAAGAAATTTATGTAAATAACGAACTAGATGTACTAGTAGATACTAATACGGAGGTGTTAGAAGCAGCAAAACTAATGAAGAGACTACAATCTCATATTAGCGAATTCTCCTACAATTTAAAATCTAGTGGAATGCAGGAGAAGGAAATTGTTTGTGGTGGACAGATTCAGAGTATTGTAAACATGAATAATCTAAGTGATACTGCGGGTGCTAATATTGTCTATGTAACACTTAATGATGGTTTTGGTGAGCTATTAATTGTGGTACCAGTAACTTTATGGCAGAAACTCAGTGCTAAAAAAGGTGATGTTGTAATTGCGAGTGGGAAAATGTTTGCCTTAAAAAGAGATTGTAAATTCAAATCAAAGGCAAATACAGATATTATTGTTTCACATGGATTTGAACCTTTTCGTGTGTTAGTGAGAGAAATTAAATTATTACCAGAATAAAGCGTTGGATAACGTCTTATTGATTTAATGAAAATTACAAGTGTACAATTTTCTTCTGACCTATTGACTTTTTGTTCTCAAATGGTTTTGTTTGTACATGCAAAAAAATATAACGTCGAATCCTCTTAAAGCGACTCAAAATAAGAGGTAAGATGAGGTGGGCTGATGCACTTCATAAAATACAGTCTGTAGTCTTAAAGAATTCAAAAGGAATATGAACAGATTGACAACAGAAGAATTAGGACCGGTAGAAGGTAGTGTTCTGGATGCAGTACCAGATGTAGTTGTTCCTCACGTATCTGGTTTTCTAGTTAGAGGAATTATACATTAGATTGCATTACATTAAAAACAAAAGAAGATTTCTTAAACACTAATGAACACCTCTTAATTAGAGTGGATTTTCATATTTTTGAAATTGCAGATAGCGAACGCTATATAAATCGAGTAACAAATAACTAAGCAAACTAAGACAATACAGGAGGATTTTAACTATGCAAAAAACATTAGCTAAAGAATACATTGAATCTGTAGCAAAGGCTTTATTAGAAACATCTCCAAGAGAGGTAATAGAATTTAAAACAGTATTAAATTCACACCCACAAGGTAATGAAACTCATGCAGGGATAAACGAAGTAATTTCTCGTATTTTCACTGATCCATTATTGACAGAACTCTTATCTATTGTAGGAATTGAATCTGAAGAGAAAACAATACAAGAACCAATTCTTGCTAGCTTATTAGCTTCTCAAATTTCAACTCAACAACTTTCTAAACAAATTCGTGAACAAGTAGCGAAAGTAGATATGGATTCTTCAGTAATGATTCCTTACATGAAATTAGAACCAAAGGCTAATCTTGCAGCTTTCATCAAGGAACAAGCTGCTTTCAAAAAACTTGTAGAAGATATAAAGGCTCAATCTGAAGTGAATACCAAAGAAGATTTTGCTGCAAATATTAAAAATCAAGTAGAACAACAAAGACCTGCTAAGACTACTGAGGGAAAAATAAAAAGTATCCTTGATGAAGTTGTTAACGAAATTATTGAAGACGGAGCTGCTAGTCAAACAGTCTGCTTAGACCCTAGTGGAATTAAGGTTTACGAAATTCTATTTTCTTCTGTTTTTTATAAAAAGGCAAATATGTTAGGTTTTAAAGAGTCTGTAGAGTACAAGCACGAATACACAGCATATATCCTAAGTGAACTTGCTACTTATTTAGTTGAAGAAGAAGGCTTTAAACTATCCTTTGAGGTGGTAGAAGATAAGGTAGTAGCAGGTTTAGCTTAATAGCCTGGTATTAAAGAGAATATAGGATGGAAAAGGCTACCCTTATTTTCTGGAAATAGTGTAGTAGACAAATGGTAAAAACAGTGCGGTACAGAAAAAAATAGACATATCAGTTCTCTTCATTTAGGAGCGCTCAATAAAGTAGATTAAGTTTAACCTTGAACTAAACATAGGAAGTGGTTAATTTAGTCGTGCATTTTAATCTATACGGAGGTGTACGACTATGGCCATTCCAGTTATACAAAATCTTGTGGCTGCAAGTAAATATCCAATCAAAGCTCCTTATTCTATGAACGCAGAGTATATTACAGTGCATAATACGTATAATGATGCTCCTGCAAAAAATGAAATAAATTACATGATTGGAAATAACAATGAGGTTTCATTTCATTTTGCAGTAGATGATATTGAAGTTATACAGGGTATTCCAGTTAATCGTAATGCTTGGCATTGTGGAGATGGCGGTGGGAATGGAAACCGAAAATCTATCGGTGTTGAAATCTGTTACTCGTTGTCTGGTGGTCCAAGATACGAAAAAGCTGAAAGTTTAGCAATTAAATTCGTCGCTCAACTGTTACGAGAACGCGGATGGGGAATTGATCGTGTGCGTACTCATAAGAGTTGGACAGAGATTGGTGTTCGAAACGGTAATTCTAGAGCAGTTAAGAATTGCCCACACCGTATCTTAGATGAAGGGCGCTGGAATAGTTTCTTAGCAGCAGTACAAGCTGAACTTACTGGTACGGATGCAACTATAGCACCACCAGTAACTCAACCCCCATCTTCAGATGGTATTGGTGTTGTTGAGATTCTTGTTCCAGAACTTAATGTAAGGGAATTTGCTAGCTTTGATTCACGAGTTGTTAAGACAGTGAAAAAAGGTGAAATGTATCAAACTTGGGGACTATCTAATGGTCTATACAATGTTGGAGGAAACCAGTGGGTGTCAGCAGGTCCTGCTTATGTTAAGTTTACTCCTGCAGGAAGTTCTAATGGAAATCCAGAAAATTTAGCTGGAAAACGTGATCCAATTGGGAAAATTACAACTACTGCAAATCTAAACGTTCGTACACAATCTTCTACAGATGGGGATATTATTCGTACTATCCTTAATGGAGAAACGTGGAATATTTACGATATTAGTGATGGATGGGCGAGAGTGCATGATGGTTGGGTTTCTCTATCTTATGCAAATCTAACAAGATATTAATTTCCAAAAAAGTAGGCACATGTTGTGTCTGCTTTTTTATTTAGATAATTTAAAAGTTATTATTGACTTTATTTGATTATAGGGTTTTATTAATAATCCAGCAAATATATTTAAAATTAAATTAATAGATTTTAGGATGGTCTTCGCTGTGAGGAAGAAGACCCTAGTATTCAATACTAGATTAGGGGAGTGGTAGGAGCCCTTAATTTAAATATAAAAAATAAATACCGGAAAATAAAAGAGAAGTACTTATGATTTTAAATATTATTTCTCTTTCGCTTAGCTGTTAGAGCGCTTATCTTACACACATAGAGTTACAGGTTCAAGTTTGTCATTTTAAAAAATTATAGTTCTATAGCTCTGCATAGCCTATGCGGTAGCACGGATTAAAATACCGTTTGGGTCGTTTGTTTTTAATAAAACGAAAAGGAGTTTGATATTAGTTGAAAACATTTTTAAGCAACTTAGTCCCCAGGGGTTATAAGACTAGAAATACAATAATTATTTATTGGCTAGGTTATGAATTAGTACTAGGTAACTAATGTAACGATAATACTACAGATAGATATACTAATGGTCGAAGAGGATTACTAGCTAGGTGGGTAGTAGTTGGTAAGGTTTACGCGATTTTGTAACCTGTTCTTTCTGGTAACTTATGATTATTCTCTCGCTCGTACTATTAACAGATTAGATATATTTAAAATAATATATACGCCTAATGTAAAGAGTTTACTTGTGTAGAAAAAAACTACGTGGGAAAGCTCTTTTTTTACCTTGATTTTTAATTTTTAAGTGCTTACGTTTTGAGAGGAGTTATTTATTAACAACTCATAAAAGCAGTTTGATGTTGTTTCATTAAAAACATTTTACTATAACATGAAATGTTTAAGAAGTACTTCTATTTTCATAAATCATGACACTACTAATGATAATCATATTTTAATAGAAATATGTAGGTACTTCTTTCAAAAAGATAGTAAATAAACTATCAACAATCTCCTTTTAATAAACTTATAGAGAAAAATTGGGGAGAAATGTAATCTTCACGTGTCATAAATAGAAGTAAAGTTTTTATACAGGATTTTAAAGAAAAGTAAAATCTCCACTAAATTGGCTGTATTTCTGTTGTTAAAACAGCTTCATGACCATGTGGCAAATGAAACATTTTTACCAAATTAATTAAACATTAGTTGGAGGTAATTTATTATGCATCAAATTATTACAATTACAGGTCGCTTAACTCGTGATCCTGAGAGTAATACGTATGGTGAAAAGACAGTTTGTCGTTTTGCTGTAGCAGTAGATGATGGGTATGGAGATAAAAAAACTACTGATTTCTTTAATGTATCTGTTTGGGGGAAAATGGGTGAAAAGGTACAAAGATACCAAAAGAAAGGTTCTGTTGTGCAAGTAATCGGTAAAATGAAATCTTCTAAGAAGGATAAAACTACGTACTGGGAATTACGCGCAAATAACATTGTATTTTTTACCTTTGATAATAATAGTAATCAACAACAAAATAACTTTGAAATGTTCACTGGTGACATAAATATCAGTGATGATGATTTACCATTTTAAAGTAGGTTATTTATTGGTGGAGGTGATTATATGAGTGATCAGAGAAGGTTACGGTCGGAGTTAAAACAAGGGCTCCATCAATTTACGATGACCCTTTATAATTCTTATAGACAAACTTTATCGCATGAAAAATCTGTAGAACAAATATCCAACTGTTTAATAGAAGAGTATGAATATGTAACTAAACAAGTCATGAAACAAGAACAAACTTTTAATCTTGGAAGCCTTGTTGAAAAGGTGGAAAAACGTGCTAAGGATGAAAAGGACCCCGTAAAACAGTTTGAGTTGTATGAAGATGTGGAAATTCTATTGCGTGCACAGGAACTTGTTACAAAATACGAAACGGGGAAGGATAATAAATGAATATTGCAAAATTAATGTGTGTAATTAATAAGTTTTGGTTTTGATAATAGAATGTTTTGTCGATTAAAAGATGATATGACCCATTTCATATCAACAAAGAAAGATAAATTTATTATGAATTATAAAAATTTTTTTACTCAGTCACAAAACATTAAAGATTGATTTAATACAGTACTTCCTATAAGAGAAGCCAATACCTTTGAAAATAGATTATTTCTATTTAATAGATGTAAAATTTGTTTTTGGAGGATTTGATTATATTCAATTTAGGGGTGAACAATTAAAGGATAAAGATTTTGTTGTTATTGTTAGTCAGCAAACTTATAAATTGTTCCTACCAATAGTTTCTCATCTTTATTCTACGCGCATTCATAATACACACAATGAAGTAGATTCATACTTTCCTATGTTAGACAGTTCGGAATGGTCAACTAAAATACATTTCTATTATAAAAAAAGTGAGGATTACGACCATTCGTTCAGTATATATTTTTTGAAAGGAAGGGTTAGCTATGCTAAAGAATCGTTCATGTTCATGGTGTGATAGCACCGGTATTACGGAGAAAGGATTTTGCTGTATGTGTAAAGGGAAAGGGTATATGGAAGTAATTGATCAAGCAGTGTTTGCTGCAAAACAACAACCTAACTTATCATGTCTTATCCGCGCTATTTCTAAGCATACGACTCCGGAGCAATTTTCAAACATCATGAATGATTGCTAAGTCTTAGCCAATTAGTTCAAGAGCTCCTTGAAAGAGGCTCCCTTTTTTTAGAGTTAATACCCTTAACTAAAGTAAGGAGAAAGGTAAATGTACTAGGGTTAAGATGTTTGTAAGTCACTTGTTTGGTTTATATATGTATACAAGTTTAAATTTACCAGTTAATCATGATTATAAGGAACAAGAAAGGGTCTAACCTGGCCTCCTAAAATTATTAACAACAGCAATATTAAAAACCGCTACATTGAAATCCCTCGATTAATACTCTAAAGAGATGTTTGAAAGAGGGATTTCAAATTAGGGGATGAAGCTGTATCAGAGGATATAGTTCATAAGTTAATAGAAGCTTAAGAGTAATTAAAAATTCCTACTAGCCTTGAGAAAAATAGTGGATTTAAAAATTGTAGAACTTGGATATGTGGTTAAGGTAAATTATGATAATCGTATGCACCAATGAGTGAAACCTAAATAGCAACAATAATAGAACTTGTTTACTCTCCCTTAAGAACATGATTTTGTAAATGTGATTTAAGTTGGGAGAAGAAAAAGTAGGATATGGCTCTAATCTCTGTAATTCGTTATGGTGATTAAGTACCATATCTTCTTTTTTTGGGGTGTTGCATATGTTTAAAGATGTTTTAATGGAGGATAATAAGGGGGCATTAATTCGAATTATTGTCTTTGTACTAGCTTGGTTGAATCAGTATTTGACTTCTAAAGGCTATCAACCTTTACCTGTATTAGGTGAAGCAGAAGTTGCTGCTGTTGTTACATTTATCGCATCGGTGCTGACATTGATAAATGATAACAAGGTAACGTCAAAGACAAAAGAACTTAAGGAATAATGTCATCTTGTAAGACGGGCTTAAATGCTCGTCTTATTTTTTTACCGACTTATTGACGTTTTCAAATTAACTGCTTACGTTTCTATTGAGAGTTGTGAATAGGGGGGATTTGCATTTATGAGTACTTACATTACCAAATGAAAATACAGCATTTAAATTGTAGCCACCAACTATAATAAATGCGAAAGTTAGGCGTTAAATCCATTTGAAGAAGTTGAGAGTTGTGAAGAAAATTTAATAGAAAATCAATTAGATAGAAAATATTTTTGTATAACCGAAAGGGGAAGCTCAAGATGATAATTACAGAACATGCCGTCAGGAGGTATAAGCAACGTGTTGGAAAAAGAACTGCTTCTAAGAAACGTGTTGTAATGCAAATTAATCGAGATCTTGCTCGTGATGTAAAATACCGCAAACCTTCTAAGGTTAAAAATCATTATATATTAGTAACATCTAGATACCAAGCTGTTTGTTACAAATCTAGAGTTGTTACTATCACTGGTCCGAAAGATGATGTTACCAACTACAAGTATACCACTCGTTGTGATCAGGAGTTGGGTCTTGTTGCATAAGTGTAGTAAGAAACAAATGGCGAATATGAGAATGTAGCAATTTGCAATTATGTAAATAGATTCAGCTTTATAAGAATACTAAAGGAAGGGGCTAGAAATTAGAAACCAGAAAGAAAAGCAAACGGCTGGGAATGTCGTGTAGAAAAATAGAGATTTAAAACCAGGGATTACTTAATGGTAAAAGATAAAAAGGCTATAAATACACATTTTAAAAAATAATTATTAATCCTAAGTATTTGTTTTTAAATATACATTTGAAGTGTTTTGAGAAAATTAACCCCACTCCGTTATTTCGTTTTGATGAAAAATATCTACTTTATTTATCTAGTGAGATCATTCAATCAAGAAATAAGAAAATCCAAGAGGAAAATGAAAGGATAAATTAGTGAGAATGTTTAGAAAGATGACAATGATTTCATTGAATGTTTATGTAAAGTTAATTGGTATCTTAAAATGGAGTATGGCAAAATTATTAGAGTGTAATGCATATGTTTTTATATCTTAGGGGTGAAAAATTTGAATTCAGCAAACTTGGGTTGGTTTATTTTATCTCAAACAATTTTGGGAATTGGCAGTTATGCAATTATGTGCGCTATATTCTGTTTAAGGTTCCATCGAAACATTACGATAATTTCTCTACTTTCATTTTTGACTAGTATTATTAATTACTCCATCTACTTTAATAAACAAGAAGGTATTGGTTATTTAGTACCGATTATAGGAATGCTGATAACTTTCCTTTATTTAGCTGCTATAGAGAAGCTTTCTATTATTTGGGCACTTGTAGTGACTGTTGCAGGAGGTGTCATTATACCTCTTATTATTCAAATTATGATCATATTTGCTTCACTTGGATTTTTTAGTCCTTCTGAATTGAAAGAGCATATTTGGAGGAATTATGCAATGGATATTACATCTGGTTTTAGCTATGCTTTATTAGCATTTGTTCTTTATTCTCAAGAGTGGACTTTTAAATTTGATTTCGAAAAAATACGTTTTAAATATGAGAAATATATAGTGATAGGAATTTCTCTTGTTGCGGCAATTGTTCTACCTGCTTCAATGTTTATGACACATGTAAAAGGTACTGATTTGAATTTAATATTTTTAACTATTAGCTCAACTTTAGTATTTATTCTACTTTTAATATTTTCCATAAGAAAAGAACGGACAGAAAAACAGTTTGACAAAACAATTAAGGAGGTAAAAACGAATGCTCAAAAAAATGATGTTTAATCTTTCAATGGCTGCAACTAAGATGTCTATTACTAGTAGTATTTCTTGGTGGTGGCAATAAATAATTAATGAAGAGGGCAGGCATCTTTATGATGATGGCTTTCTTTTTATAGATAATAATCAGATTTATTTGTAAATAAATAAAATGTCATAGAATCTTCATTCTAATTTAATTAGTTTTTTTATGTATAATATGGGAAAATTAAGTGGTACCAGTAATTATATCCACGGGATAATTTTATAATAAATGTAAGCGGGAATGTCTATCTAAAAAAGATGTCCATGTGCTTATAATTTTTAGACAAGGTTCAGTTGGAAGAGTAGTAGGTTTTAATAATATTACTGAAAGAAGCCGAATTCACCATACTTATTCATATAACAAGGGAGTAGTAAATAAAATGTCAAACAAAGATAAATCAAATATATTTGAAAAAACATTTGGTGAACTACTAGAAAACAACAAAGAAGAGAATGATGCGGTGATTTATCAATCGAGAGATAAATTACAAGAGGTCTTGTTAAGAGCAGAAGGGAAAAAAATCTTATCGCATGAAGATAGGGAAAAATCAACTGAGGGGTATATTTCTCCTTCCATTAAAGATGAAAAGTTGGAAGAGTTTGTAGGTGAAATGCCATTACCTCCTATTAATAGAGAACAAGAATCAAGGGCTGTATCTATTGGTTTACAAGAAATTCGGGAAATGAAGGAGTATATGCTGTATATTCATCGTTATATGATTAATGAATTTAATCGAATTTATGCTTCATTTCCAATTCTGTTTGCAAAAGACTTTGAAGATAAATTCGGCACTGCTCATAAGGAATTAGCCACAATAATGGAAGATATCGAGCATTTCATTATTGGAGATATTTATAATGTAGAGGCAGTGAAAAATGATTTTAAACTCGTTCAAATCCTCGAAGGAAAGCGGCTTTCAATCCTCTATGATTTTTTAGAATATCAAAATAATAAAAAAATACAATAAAGACTTGTAAAATCAAGTGTAAGTGCTTATATTCTGTTTGGACATTTTATATTATGGTGTAAATGATTTTTAAGGTAAAACAACTGTTACAAATTTTGCATAGGGATGAGGTAGTTTATATGGAGAACAAACAAATCGTATCATATAATGCACAGTCAAGAGGTCATAAGACAAAGGGGAATACATACAAAGAACGTTACGTCGAGAATACATGCCCGGAGTGTCAAAATCCTCGTGCATATAAAGATGAATGGAAAACAAGGATTAAGTATACATGCTTAAAGCGTGCTTGCCGTCATCAGTGGTTCGAAAAGAAAGAGTTTCCTGAAGTTAAAGAATAAAAATAATGTATAAAGAGTCCGTTCTTTTAGGAGGGCTCTTTTTTATTTTACTTCTCTATAAAAACTTCTAACCTTCTCACTACTGTAACAACAGAAATATAATAATGAGAGGACTTGATCCAAAATGAAAACAAAAATCAAAAAGGGAAAAATAATACAGAACTGTTTAAAAGTCACGGCAGCAACCGTAGTGGCTAGCGGTGTAGGATTTCAATTTTATGAGATTCAAGAGTTAAACAAAGAAGTGAAATCCTTAGAGAAAAACCATAAACAAACTGTCCTAGAATTAAAAACCGCGAATGAAAACAACAAAGTATTAGAAGAACAAAAAAAACAAATTGCAGCTAATACAGAACAGCTTTCTATTGAATTAGAAGAAATAAAAAATGAAAACGAAGCTATGAATGAGGGGAAACATCAGTCTCAAGAAGAGAATCAGAAACTTCAAGCAGAGAATGCAGATTTAGCTAAGCAATTGCGCGAAGCGAAGGAATCTGCCAGGCCAGTGATGCCTGAAAAAACATCATCAGACAAATCTGATCCTCCTACTGCTAAAGATACTAGTGTTTCTAAAACGATTATGGGGATTGGTACTGCTTATACATTAAACGAGCCAGGAGTTACAGGTATAACAGCTTCAGGTAAGACAATACAACCAGGTATGATTGCAATGGATCGCTCGGTTCCAATGGGAACAAGAGTAAGAATTACATGTGATTCTTATCCATATATTAATGGAATTTACACTGTCGAAGATCGAGGTGGTGCTATAAAAGGAAACATAGTAGACATTTATATGACAGATGCTGACAGAATGAATGACTTTGGACGAAGAGATATCAAGATAGAATTTCTTAACTAGTTGATGATATGGATATCATTGGGCACGGTTGCTGAGAAAATCAGGAGAACATTAGAAGGAAAAGCAATTTTGGTATAACTATTATTTAGGTAAACAAACTGAAAGAAGTACAATGAATAGCGTAATACTTTATATTAAGAAAAATAGAATTAAAAAAGTTTTATAAAAATGGCCCATTGTATTATTTGATGGGCTATTTTTATGCATTCCTCAAAGAACGCGAAGTAAGTAGGAGAAGATGAGTTTGTTTCGGACAAGAGATGACAGGAACCATATTAATTTTTCCACGTACATAAAGTGGTACTATATACCGAATGTACGTTTGGTGTATAATAGACCTATATCGAAATGGAGGTGAAAGAAATGAGGCGCAATAAAGTATCTAAATTTTGTATCTAACCAAATTAAGCACAGGCACTGGTAACTAATAAAATAGTTAGCTATTTACATGTTATAGTCAATCACTTTCTATTCTCTTTGGGATAACGTATACAAAGATACAGGGAAAGGTTTGACATATGGTATATGCTTTCATAAACTTTCTGCCATGAAGAAAGTGTTTATTTTGCAAAAAGAAGTGGATAGTATTGCGATTCAGTCGTCTATTTGCAACATTGCGGATGCAAATACACTTTTTTTCAAAAAATAAACAGTATCCTGGGTTTCAAATCTAATAAGAACGAAGGAATCTTCTCATTAAAATAAACAGCTAGTAAAGGTAGCTAGAATTGATTAATATATGGAAAATTATTTGGACAAAGTCTCAAATTAAAGAATGAAGCGATAAGGTTTCTAACTGCATGGACTGTGAAGATGGTCTAATAAATTAGAATTCCAGAGAAATCTTTATTTAGGAATTTTCTCTTCTAAACGAAGTGAAAGTGTAGGCAGTTGAGTATAGTATGTAATATAAATAGGAAGGAAAACGTTTTTCGACTAAATGAAATAAAAGTCTATACATCAGAAGAATTGAAAGATAAAATGGAACTTGACCTAAACCAACATTTAAAACAGGTAGTTGAAATGCCGAGTATGCTAGGTGTTTAACTAAGAATGGATTATGAAAGTATTGCTTCTATTTCAGATTGGTATGTAAATAAGAAAAAGCTATCGATTATATTGGCAGAAATACTGAATTAATTAGATTTTTTCTATACGATGACGTACTTAAATGTAGGATTAAATTCATTCGTGGCAAATATGTCGTGAAAGATGATTGAAGTGTGTAAACATTTATAAGTATGCTTTCAATCTTGAATAGGTAGGGCAGAATTTTAGGAATACGACAAAAGTGAGAAAATGAAGCACAATGTAGAATTACTCCAAGTTTTAAAAGAGGATTTAAGCAGAAAAGTTAATGTACATGTAGTTATAAAAAGTGTTTCACGTATAAAGGTTAAAAAATAATATGAGGAATTTGGACGATACTTACAAGATTGAACGTTACTCGTAAGTAGTACCTTTTACAGACATTAATTGCATTATGTACAAAAAAATTATGGAAAGATAAACGAATTCACTGCTTAATTTCGCCTTCTAACAGGGGATTTTTTGCGTTGTTTTCAAACATTTCGCACTTAAAAGACCTGTGGGAGGGAGAAAATTGTACAGATTATTATTACTTGAAGATGAAGTTGAAATCGGTAGCACACTTGAAATGATTTTAAGAAGCGAAAATTATCATATTGATTGGTTTACTACTGGTGATGAAGCAGTGAATGCTGCTGTATCTAATGATTATGACTTAATGATATTAGATGTCATGTTAAAGAAAACAGTGGGAGAGTTAAATACTCGTATTTCAAATGGCCTTGAAGTTGCAAGGTTAGTGAATCAAAAAAAGAAAATTCCATATTTACTCCTGACATCAAGAAGCGAACCGCTAGATATTATGCAAGGCTTAGATATGGGAGCAGAAGACTATATAACAAAACCATATGACTTAACGGTGTTGCTTGCGAGAATCCGAACAGTTTTAAGAAGAAGTTATAGTAACGATATTTCTAACGGAGGAATTACTCGATGCGGTAATATTGAGATTAATTTATTAACGCACAAAGTAATTGTTGAGGGTAAGCATGTTCATTTAACTAAACAACTTTTCGAATTATTACATTACTTCATCATTCATAAGGGACAAATTATTTCTAAAGAAGAATTATATAAAAATATTTGGGGATATGATCCTTCAGAACTTCAAGAAACAAATACTCTGGAAGTAAATATCCGTAGGTTAAGAAATTCACTTGATATTGATATAATCAAAACAGTTCGAGGTAAGGGTTATGTTCTTGAAGTCTCTAGTTGTTAGAAGGATAAAAAATAATAAATTACATATGAAGATAATGGCGGTGGCAGTCATTGCTGTTACCTTAATTACAATACCCATTCAGCTACTATTTTTTATTTCTGTTGTTTTAAAAAATGGGGAAGAAGCGTTTAGTCATATCAAGTACAGAGCGATTCAGATTGAAAATGAAGCTTGGAGAATTGGCGGGGTTGATAAGATACAGCAGGAATTTTTTGATGGAATTCTATTAAAAGGTGAAGAAATAAAAGTTTCATCTGCAGCAAAAAACACTGAATACACTTTCTACATTAAACAAAACGAAGAAGCAATAAGTAGTGTAGATAAATACTTTGCAGCCTTTTTAATAGAAACTTTAGTTAAAAGACATCAAAAAGAAATAAATAAATTAGGTAACATATCAATTCGTAACGATGAAGCAAACGGCCTTTATTATATGACTTATAAGCATACTTTTAAACATGGAGATAATAATGAAACAATTATAGTAAAAAGAAACGTAACACCAATTGTTATAAAGCTAATAGAGAAATATCAAAAAGAATTTTTTATTTACTTATTGTATTTCATTATTGCTATAAACATATTTATCTATTTTGGGCTTGGCCTAGTATTTCGCTTCTTTTGGAAAGCTCTTGATAAATCATTTGTGGAGTTAAAAGAAAAGGATTACAAGGCTAGAATAGACATAAAGGATAGTTATGGAAAAGAAATAAGCAATGTTCAGCATCAAATCAATGATATTCTCGAGCAAATGCAAAATCATATTGAAGTTAATATAGAGTCCATGCAGGATGTTTCACATGAGGTAAACAATAAGTTAACCTCAATTAAACAATCTATTGATGTGCTACGATTTTACGGAACAAATAATAAACTAATTGTAGAACAAAAATTAAAGTCAATAGATGATAATATTGAACAAATTACAAAAGTTATGTCTACATTTCTCGATCTTGCAAAATTAGACCGGGGAATTTATATGGATGCTACAAAATCTCGGGATGTAAAAGAAATGATTGAGAATTACCTACAATATATAAAAAAGGTTTTTCCTGATTTTGATTTTATTGGTAAATATGATGTAAGCTCGCCAATTATTCATTTTAATAAAGAACATTTTGTATTAGCCTTAAATCCTATCATTGAAAATGCAGTTAGGTATTCATTGCATAGTAATGAGATAGTCATTCATATTCGAGAAGGTAAATATTCAAACTATGTATATATTGATATTATTAATTGGGGTATTCAAATTGAAAAAGAGGAAATCCCACAGTTATTTAATAGATATTACAGAGGGAAGAATATTGAAAATTCAATGAAAGGGTTCGGAATGGGTTTAACAATATCCAAAAAAGTGATGCATTTATATAAGGGGAAAATTCATGTAAAGAGTTATGAAGATGGCAAAAACATTTTTACATTAATCATACCCTTGCATCAGGAATCGAGAGGTGATACCTAATGGGAAATAAGATTAGGAAATTTCTCAATAATTTTGTGAAACGTGATAAACTACGTGTGCAAGTAGTTTTATTAACCCTTATACTTGTTCTTGTTTCAGCAATACCAGTCAATTTATTTTCTATTTATAATGAGCTACAACTAACAACTCAAAGAGAATTTGAATCTATGTTTTCCAGGGTAGAGAAAATACAGGACAAAATAGTTTCTTCAGGAATAGGTGCATCACAGGAACTTGATTCTGAGTTCTTTAAGCAGATTAGCTATCCAGGTGAATCAATGAAAATTCGCATGGGTGAACAAGGAGCACAAGATTATCATTATGCAGCTGAGTATGAACAGAATGATAAATTTGGTATGTTTGAAGCTCAAATACTGACCTTATTCGTCCCAACCTTTTTTGATTCTATTAAAGCACATATGAAATCACTAGATGCTACTGCTGATAAAGATAGTTATAGTTTTTATATTGATGAAAAAAATAAAGCATATGGTGAGATTTTACATTCTTTTAAACATAAAGGTCATTATGACACGATAATCATAAAAAAAGATATAACACCTAATTTGAAGATGCAAATGGTTAATAGCATGGAAAACTTCTTATATATGTTCATTTGGTTTTTCTTCTTTTCAGTTGTGTCAGTATTAGTATGTTTAAAATTTATTTTTAAACCATTACAAAGTGCAATTGATTCAAGTTTTGAAAATGTAGTAGATAATAATTATCAAACAAGGATTGAAGATCCTTTGTATGGAGAAGAAATATCAAAAATTGTTCATCGTTTTAATGCAGTATTAGACAGGATGCATGAGCTTGTACAAAACAATCTTAATTCCATGCAAGATGTATCGCATGAGATAAAGACATATCTTACGGCAATCAAACAATCTGTTGATGTTATTAAAATATATGGAAAAAGTGATGATAAACTAGTTGCTGAAAAACTAAATGCTATTGAAGATAATATAATTAGGGGAACGGCCATTATATCAACTACGCTGGAACTAGCCCGTTTGAAACAAATCCCAAATATTGATAGTGCCAATTACTATGACGTGAAATATTTAGTAAATTTCTTGTTAAGATTTAAGCAAGAAACCTATCCGAGTTTTATTTTTGAGACAGACTATGATTCTGAAGAAGTTGAGATATTTATAGACAGGAACCATTTTTTCTTAATGATGAATCCAATTCTTGATAATGCTGTTAAGTATTCAATGAATTCAAATATAGTTAAAATAGATACCATTTCTAAAAGAACTGATAATATGGTATATATTTCTATCACCAATACGGGGGTTGTTATTGATCAAAAAGAGATTCCTTTTCTCTTCGATCGTTATTATCGTGGGAAAAATTTGGGGAATTCAAAACAAGGATCTGGTTTAGGCTTGACCATAGCTAAAGAAGTAATGAATCTGTATAAAGGTCGAATAACTGTTCATGGCACAGCAGATGGAGTAACATCTTTTATATTAAGTTTTCCAAAGGCCATTAGAAGAGAAGACTCAGGAAATTTATCCTGAGTCTTTTTATTTTGATGGTGAGAAATAATAATTATATAGATACATTAATCTTAGGTGGCAAAGTATTTGTTGGAGTAATTTGAAAAATAATTTTTGGGGATTATAACTAGGGGCTGGACTATTTCTGTCCCAATCTACTTCAAACTTGCTGTACATTCAAACAATAGAGATTGAATGTATTCATCTTGTGGAGCTTTAACGCTCGTATTTTTTTAAGTGGGCTAAGATATACTCCATTTTTGCAGTTGAGTCATTTGAATTTTGTTTGCGTTGGTACTCTGCAATTTCTTGGAATAGGCTTTCTTCAAGAGCTTGAATGTCATCTCTATTATAGTTCATTATTTCATCCATCTCCAATGTATATATGAGGTTGAGCAAGTCATCAATTTTCTCTTCATCTACTATAAGTCCGGAGAATTCTTCAAGAGATAAATCTACCCCTATATTACCACGGTAAATCTTCAAGCAACCACACCTCCCTTATGTAAGTCTACAAATATCTAACATAGACAGCACCTCTGAAATCATTGTATCTCTTAATTTATAGATGAAAATGATTTTATAGGAAGTGTCTTATTTCTTTACTTTACCGGTACTATAAAAGATTTTACGCTAACTAATCGTGTAGATAGGTTCTATCTCAGTCCTATATTTTTTTATATTCTCCAAAAGAGTATCAATTCACTCAATTTTTCTGTATTTTCTTTTTAGAGAGTTTTTAAGAAGAGAATTTTTAAATCTTAATTCAAAACGGTTATATCGTCGTTATCTGTCATTTCTATAACTTTTCACCTCAAACGTTAATAAATTTAAGCACAATAACTCCTTCCTGGACTAACTTATTTTAAGAATTTGAACCATTAGAAATGAGGGTGTAAAGTATTATCTCAAATATTTAAAGGTGAGTTAGCTCAATTTAGCATTTATAAGAAAAGGTACCTTTTAGCTTTTTAGCAAATGTGGTATAAAGGAAGATGGAGTGCTTGAGGGAGGAATTAGTCATGAATAAGCAAGAAGCGATAGAGATCATTAAGAATTCTTTTTATCATTTAATGTTCGAAGAAAATGTTAAAGTGGGTTCAATTAATGTTCTTTTGTATTTTCCATCTATAGGCATAGCAGTGTTAGAACCTAATAAAGATCGAAGACACTTACTTACAGAGGATAATATTGAAGATATGGATGAACTCTATATTAAAAAAGAATTAAAAGCTAAACCCATTTATTTAGATTTTGAAAACGATGAATTCAATATTGGATTTGTTATCAATGACATACTGTTGGAGGCAAGATTTGCACCAGCAGAGAATTTTTTGGAGAGTAGAGGTACCTAAGAGAAGGGGGTTAATTATTACATAACTCTTTTTAAAAGTCTCAAAATTTAATTATTGAGTCCTATTATAGGAGTATAAGACTTATCTTTCTTGATATGTACCTCACTATAAATGAACTATACTTGAAAGAAAGAGACGTATTTACGTCTCTCTTTTATTTTGAGGAAAATATAAGGTTTGTGAATTTCTGATATAACTCTAAGTTAGAATGTAACGTTTTAAAATCAAAAAGAGCTTGTTCCTCTTAATTATTAAATTGAAAAGTTAGGCGAACAAGTTAATTTACTAGAAGAAAGCACAGTGTTTTATAATCAAGTCCAACAGAGTGTGTTGTAATAAAATGTTTAGGTAATAGGTTTAAATATTTTATTCATTGTGAAATTAAAATAGTGGACACAGTAAAGAAGACTATGCTTCAAAAGGATTAAGAAAATTTGTATTCATAGAGTTTTTCCCTTCTTTAGAACATCTTAAAATTAAAGAGAGAAAAGAAATTTAAATTTTTATTTATTTGGTAAAAAATATCAAAATTTTGTTTTAATTTCTTATTATTTTTTATATAATAAGAACATCAGTTCGTAAAAGGTAGAAAAATCATAAACTAACAGAACAAGAGGGAATAGGAAAATGAGAGAAATGAGATATGGGTTATCGGGATATTTAGCACCGGATGGTATTTTCTATGAATGTGACTACGGTAAGCATAGCGAACTTGCCAATGAGCTTATTGAAAAATATAAAATAAAAAATAAAACGAACTATAACGAAATTGCAACTAGAGGAGAATTTTTAAAATTTGGCACATATCCTTGGTCAAGTAAAGAGGGGTGTAGTGGTTGCCACGTTTTTAAAAGTCTATTCCACCCATTATCTAATAAGCAATCTATATGGATAAATGAGAATTTGGATAAACTTACTGACAAGCAACGTTCTGAATTGAATAGATTACTTGATCAAGAAGAGCTCATAAGAAATAAATTAGCTATGGAGAGTAAGAAAGATGTGGAAAAAATACAGATTTCATATAGAGTTGGTACAAGATTATCAGCTGTTGGTGTTTAACGCTAACATTTTTATTAATTTTACTTAAATAGATAAAAAGTATTAATTAAACAGTTATTGATGCGGTCTTCGGAGTTAATAAATTTAGGGAAATGACAGCCTAGAAATACTAGGTTTAATCAAAAGGAAATTAAATTGTGGGGATAAGAACAATTAGAAAAGGAATTTGACTTATACTTTTCAGTTGATAACACTTGCTTGTTTAAAGCACATTAACTTTGTGTATTGAAGTGACTTTGAGGTTTCGAAATAAAATGTAACCGTAATGGATAACAAACTCATTTTGGTGCATTTACTAAAATTTTTGAATTCGATGAAGAAGTTTATGTTCCAACATAGCATAAATAACATATAGACGTGTATTTGACGTGGTACTATATGAGCATCATATAAAAAGAAAACACGTCAATTAAAAACATATTATGGTTAATCTAATGATATTAATTATTTCAGGTGTATACAGTAGATGCCAGATGATATCTTCTCAAGATACGAGGTATTTGGGGATTTTTTAAGAACCTATTAAATGATTCCAATCTACATATCGATTAATTATGCTGGTGATGATGTATTTCTTTCGTATCTTACAATAGTGTATAACCTGTTTATAGGATTTGAGCTAAATCCTTAATATAGTATTACAATTCTTTGTATAAATGCAGGCCGTTGAGTTTGCGGACACGATCATATTCAAGGTAATTTTGGAAAAGAAGATATTTAATTTCATATGAATATAATTGGTTGCCCGAATTATTATTCTAATTACCTTAAAAAAATGTAATACCAGAAGGGGTGAAAAATGAACACAAACCATTTGGTATTAAAGCATTTTATAATTTAGGCATAATAAAAAACCACGATTACTCGTAGTTTTCTTTTTTACTAACTTTAATCTTAACACTTTCAATTTCTTTCTCTAGATAATCAAAGTTTTGAGTGACTTTGTTTTCTAAGCTAGTGAAATTGAATTGTACCTCTTTTAATGTTGTAGCAATACCTTCAAGCTGTTGGGTGTTCTTCTCTAAGTTGACGAATAATTCTCTTTCACGATTGTCAGAGCGAAGCCGATCTTCCGCTATCATTTTATAATGGTCTTCACGCTGTTCTTTCATGTTTTCATTCATAGAGGTGATTTGTTCTTTGTGACTATCACTAACACTACGAACATATCCCATAACCTTTATGGACATAAAGATAACAAATAGCATGATAATCGCAAAGAGAACCATAAAAGGTTTATCACCCTCAGTAATGCTAACAAAAATCTTTTCGATAATGCCAATTTCATCCGGAGTCATGCAGCGACTACCTCCTTATCTGGAGCTAAATTTGTAATCCGTCGCAGTAGTTCATCATGGGGCAAGGTTTGCACATGAAACTTCACCTGCTTTTTTCGGTACGAACTCCTTTTAGTACGCCCTTAAGGCGTTTTGCTTTATTCTCGTCTCTATATAAAGACGAATGTTTATCTGTGCAATGTAAAAATAAAAAAATTAATCAAGCTTAGATTAGAATAGTTCATAAAAAGGATAATAGTAGTTACTCGTAGACTATGTTTGAGGGGAAATTTAGAGGAAGTATCTGTTTTGTTATTGTTGATTTTAAAATTAATAATTTGAATCAAGCAATAATTGTGTGATTCAATTGATGAACTTTCCAATCAGTTTAAATTCGTCTGTTAGGAATAGGTTGTCTTAAATGGGAATAGTTATTTCGGGATATCTATGTTTTCTTTGTAGAAAACATAGATAATTTCTATACCCGGATTTAAAATCTGTGATGTTTGTTGTTGGTTTATTCATATACGTGAAGGGAAGAAGTGTCTAATTGCTTCAAAAATCCAGTAATATTGGTACGTATTTTTTTTCAAACTATTCAATCGTATCTTCACATTGTTTTACTGTTGCTTCGTAATCAATCTCGCTCATCTTTTGTTCTTCTTCTATTAATGAAGAAATAGATTTTACCAATTTTTTAGCTAGTAAATTGTCGGAGTTTTTGAGTCGATACAATAATCGAACCTTGTTTTGAAAAGAATAGTTCGCCCATTCGTCTTCTCCAATATATATATTAACTTGTGGTTTATCTGAATTATTGTTTTCAATGTATTCGATCATTTTTTAAGCGCTCCAATTGCTATATTCACTTGCGGGATCTTCATGAGCATAAGAACCACAAACGGGGCAACCTTTTGTATCTCGCTCATCAATTACATACTCAATTACGTACTCTTGGGAACAGTTTAAGCATTCTACCCATTTTTCTGAAAATTCATATTCTTTTCTTTGACTTTTCAATTTTTATCACCTCTCTTACACGTATACAACAACCTTTAGTAATGTATATTGTCAATTTCTTGTTTGGACAATTCCTAACTGTAGTTCATGTTTAGTATTGATTTTTTAATAAAGGAAAGGTTGTAATAAGTTATTGTAGAGAGGTGGTGTTGAAAATGAATTATATGAAGAAGCTTGATGAAGCGATTGAGTTATTCAAAAATTTAATTAGTGCAACTACAAATGAAGCAAAGTCGGCTGTTCTTGCAACTAACCAGGACAACGAGATTGCTGATAAACTTTTAGTTCTTTTAAAGAATAAAACGTTATATCTTCCAGCTCTGACTTTGTTGCCGTCCGTTACTAAGAATGACAGCAATAAACGTTTAAGGAATTATGTTAGCTTTGTTAATGCTATTGATAAGTTAGAAGGCAAAAAGCTAAATGCATATGTCTTTGATTACGTACTTCGTCATATTGATGAGGAAGAATTGAAAATGTACAAAGCTATTTTAACGAATGCTGACTTAGTACCAGTTGTTAAAGAACCAGTTGATGAGACTGTGTTAGAAGAAAAAATTCAAGAAGAAGTGGCTCAAGGAGAAAAGGTTCAAGAAGAAGTGGCTCAAGGAGAAAAGGTTCAAGAAGAAGTGGCTCAAGGAGAAAAGGTTCAAGAAGACGTTGAGTCAGCATAATTCTATATAAAAAATTCAAGAAGAAGTGGCTCAAGGAGAAAAGGTTCAAGAAGAAGTGGCTCAAGGAGAAAAGGTTCAAGAAGAAGTGGAGAAAAGGTTCAAGAAGACGTTGAGTCAGCATAATTCTATATTTATGAGAAAACAAGCGGATAAGAGTTTCGGCTTGTTTTTTTTCTTGACTTTCTTCTAAAAAAGGTTATGTTACAAACGCTCCTGTGAGAGAAGCAAGACGTGAGACCAAAATGAATAATCAAATGCTTGTCCTTGCTCTAATGGTTATGGATGAAATTGTAAATTTAAAAAATCCTCACAGAAAAAACAACTATGACTCTAATCATGAATAATAAGTTATTAATGATATTGGAATTCGGCAAAATGAGTAGGGTTTAAGTGAGCAGGTGAGCGTTTCTTAAATCTGAATAGGAGGCATTTTTCTCTTTAAAAGCGTGATATAGTCTCAATTTGTGTAGTGAAATGTGGCTACACGTAATGGTGCGGGTTAGATGTAGTGAATCTACCTCAAGATAGTGGAATCCGTAAAGATTCTATATGAAGTAAAATTTGTAATGTTTTGCTACAAAGAAGTGTCTTGCTACGTGGTCAACAATCAATAGGTTATTAGCTGCGACCTGACATCAAAATAAACAATCAGTTTATGAGGTTCATATTATTAAAAATAATTTAAGTAGTTTTGGAGAGAGACTTTTCTTCGAATTCATACCTAAAATGGCATATTTAAGGGAAGTTTCTGGAGCAGGAGATAAGCAACTACGCTTAAATGGTAAATAGAGAGAGAGGAAGAAATGAAATATGAAGAAATTTATTGAGTCATTAAAAAAAGAAATAAAAGAGATTCTTGACTGCTGCAAGCAACCTTTATGGAAATTAAGATATTTCTTTTATGGATGGGCATTGGGGGGAGTTATAGGTACGGCTTATTTTTACAAAATTGGTGAGCTAGATGAATATGGAGTGCTTCTTCGTATAACCGCAGCCATAATTTTGTTTATTTTCCCATTGGCTTATGGAGAGAAAAATGAGGTAGGGCCTGGTTGAATCTATTGTTTAATGTTAATTCTGATATCAAGACAATGGAATCATTTATGTAACAAAAGATGATTTGTGAGGCAGGCAAAGAAGTACTGTAGAGGAACTATAACAAGATAAAAGAATTTCCAGGCCATCTTTATATACATGCATTGGGATTGACAAGATTCCAAGAAAGAAAAATGGCATCTTTGTTAAGAAACAAAGAGTAATTCTATACCGCAGTGGTGCATAAGCACATTACTTGAAAGGTTTTTGAATTTTTAAATGGGTGACCTAAAAAGGAAATAAAAAGAATATATGATGAAGAAAAATATCATCACTTTAATTTGCATAGGTTTAGTTGCTGATGGAAAAGGGAAGAGAACCCTTCTTACTGGGATAATATTGTCGACGTTATCCAGTCGAGAGCTCGTGGTTTAGAAGATTGAGTGTTATATAGCAATAGCTTATATATAATGTAGCGTTCATCATATGATTTTAATCCTCATATGTGCTTGTTATGTTATTTACTCCTTTTTATTTCTCTCTTTTCTTGGGGGCCTCTAATTAGAGGTCCCTATTTTTTTGCTAAAATTGGAAAGGTGGTTTGCAATATGATAGTAGGCGATATTATTGTCGTAAGTGGAAAGTCTCTTATCTCAAAGATGATTCAAAAGGTGGCAGGTTCTAAGTGGACACATGTAGCTTTGTATATTGGTGGAGGATATATCATAGAGATAGATTGGAATACTAAATCCTCTATAGTAAGGGAGACATATTCTATTAGTAATTTAGAATACATGGTGTTAAGAAATAAAAATGCGTTAACGAAAGAACAACAAGAAATTATTATCTCTACAGCGGTTTCATATCAGAGAAAAGGTTTTCAATATGATTGGCTCCGATTAATTTCTCTATATTTAAAGTCGAAATTTCCAAATAGTAAACTAATAAATAAATTAGATAGAAGGAATAAATTTATTTGTACAGAACTGGTGGATGAGATTTTAAAAGAAGCAGGTATTGATCTTTTTCCAAACCAAGGTGGGGATATTTTCCCTCATGACTACCTCACTTGTGAACAATTAATAGCATTGAATAAAGTTAAATGGTCAAGTTATAAAAAGGCTAACTGAATCTTTTTACCCAAGTAGTTGACTTGTAAGTTGCTAACTATTTATGTTTTATTTTTACTTTTGATGTTACTTTCTTAATGTTAATAACAAGAAGACCATCAATTTCAAGGTGCTTCTATTTATACTTTTATCTTGTAATGAAGTAGTTAGGAGATAAAATACTTTCCTATTGAACCTTCTAAAAAAAATGGTTATCTTTAGTAACTATTATAATTATAGGGGGATTTCAATGAAGTTTAAAATCCAATCAGATGTAATTGATATTCAATCAGTGGCACCTATACAAGTAATTGATTGGGGTGTTAATTTGATTCAAGCTCCTCAAATGTGGTCAATTACAAAAGGTGAGGGGATTAGGGTTGCTATACTAGATACGGGTATCGATGCTACCCATCCAGATCTTGCTGCCAATTACAAAAAAGGAATGAATTTTACTACAAATAATTTTACTGACATAATGGATAGGAAGGGGCACGGCACGCACTGTGCAGGTATAATTGCTGGGTGTGACAACTCAATTGGTATCGTTGGGGTTGCTCCTAAAGCTGAGCTTTACATTGCTAAGGTATTAGCAGACGATGGTTCTGGTTTAGTTGAGGCAATTGTAAAGGGAATTGATTGGGCTATTTCTGAACAAGTAGATATCATTTCTATGAGTCTAGGTTCTTCGAATGATCCTGGTCCTGTCCTACATGATGCAATTAAACGTGCCCATGAGGCAGGTATTATTATTGTTGCTGCTACTGGTAATGAAAATACTCATGTTGGGTGGCCAGCATCATATGATGAGGTAA
This sequence comes from Bacillus sp. BF2-3, assembly GCF_008368795.1. Lineage (NCBI taxonomy): Bacteria > Bacillati > Bacillota > Bacilli > Caryophanales > Bacillaceae > Bacillus > Bacillus sp. BF2-3. The sequence continues at coordinate 86,845 of NZ_QOSA01000037.1, read as the reverse complement.
TTGCAGTGGGAGCGATTAATAGAAATCTTGATAGAGCCACCTTCTCTAACTTCGGCAGTGAAACAGATGTAGCTGCTCCAGGTGTAGATATTTATAGTACATATCCTGTCAATCGCTATGCAAAACTATCTGGTACGTCTATGGCTACACCAATGGTAGCGGGGGTAATCGCCCTTATTCTAGCTTACTATCGTGATATTGGCAAAAAGTTAACTCCTGATCAAATCATGCAACTAATTCGTGAGCATTCGGTTGACCTTGGAGAAAAAGGTGTCGATGATATGTTTGGTAATGGACTAGTAAATGTTTGTGAATTAATGAAAATTAGTTGAAAAGAGGGGGCTTCTGGTCATCTCCCTGTCAAGTAGACAGTAATAAAAAGAGTATTATGCCACGGCCTTTTCCCGATATTCTATCGGGGAAAGGCCGTGAAGTTTTTCTTGGAATCTTTCTGTATTATAAAATTGAATATATTCTTGAATTGCTCGGTAGGCCATTTCATATGTTTTTGGGCGCACTACATACAACTTCTCTGTTTTTAAATGTGAGAAGAATGATTCGATACACGCATTATCAAAACAGTTTCCACGTCTAGAATGACTACCGACAAATCCTAATTTCTCTAACTGTTTTGCGTAGGATTTAGATGTATATTGAAACCCTTGATCTGAATGGAAAAGGGGCTTAGTAGTTAATGACTTCCCTTCTAATTGACGTAATGTAGTTAAAACCAAATCTAAATCATTTCTTGAAGATAGCTTCCAGGCAACAATTTCATTGTTGTATAGATCTAACACAGCTGACAAATAGGCAAATTGTTCTCCGATTCGTACATAAGTAATATCTGTTACGAATTTTTGGTTTTGCTTTTCAGCTTGAAACTCTCGATTCAAATGATTTTTAAATACCACAGATGTTTTTCTTCCATAAAACGGACGTTTTTTTCGAATGATAGATTGAATACCCAGCTCTCTCATAAGACGACGAACACGTTTATGATTCATTACCATTCCTTCTCGAGTCAAAGCACGAGTCATACGTTTATACCCATAGTAAGGGTGCTGACGATGAATAGATAAAATATGTTCTTTATGCCACATATCCCTTTTCTGACGTAAACGCTGCACGTTATGATATTTCCGCCATTTATAGTAGCCAGCCTTAGAAACTTCCGCGATTTGAAGCAACCATCGGAGTGGATAGGCTTGGCGTAATGAATCGATAAGAGAAAATCGTTCTTTCTTTAGGACCATTCTTTCCCGTGTAGATTTGGATTGCGCTTTTTTAAATACTCAACCTGTGCCTTCAAATAAGCATTTTCTTCTTCTAGACTATTAAAATTCTTTCGATTCCAGACACCACGTTGATCATCAAAGGACTCCCCCTGTTGCGCACGTTTTACCCACTCAATAATCTGGGCATCGCTCTTCACACCGAGTTGTTCACGAATTTCTCGCAATGATTTTCTCTCTTCTAATCGAAGACGAACTGCTTCTCGCTTTAGTTCTTCTGTATATTTTTGAAATGATTGTCCTTTTCTTGCCATAAAAAAATCCCCTCCAGATAAAACAGTATTGAGTCCATCATATCAGATGGACTCTTTTTTTACTGTCTACCTATAGGGGATAATACCATTCGGCTCCTTTTTTTGTTTTTAAAATTTATTTCTAGATTTTTTAAGAACCGTTTTATGTTATCTCAAAATTATCATATATCATAAGAGATGTAGTTTTAGTGTAAAAATATTTGAACCCTAACATAGACGGAATTATTTTTTTATAAAGGGATTATCGTGTTCTACGATGTGTTATGGATTTGAAATATGAAAAGGCTGCAAAGCTTTCCTGAAAAAGCGCTTTGCAGCCTTTTAATTCGTTGTGTTGTTTAGGGGAAAATTAATTGTATTTCCTTTCGAATTAAGAATATCAAACAAATATATCTATTAAACTTTCACTTTGATATATGTTTCTTTCATTCTCCAAGAGTCATTTGCTTAAAGTGACGACGGATACGTTTATCCAATTCAGGTTCATGCTGACAATCTTAATGTTACCTATATAATTCATATTTATATAGGACCGGATTCATGTAACCAAGTCGTTCAAGTTTTCTATAAGATGCTGCAGCCTTTTCATAGGAGGAGTAGCGATGAGATATATATTTTAATGTCATCCATGTATCAGAGTGATAGAATTGCAGTCCTATATAATAGGAACTATCATCCACTTTGATAACGGATACTCTCGTTGGATAGTTTTTCATGTAATCATCTTTCTATGTGTTTGTATGACAATTTGTTATTTTTCATAGTGACAGTAATGAATTCGTTCATGATAATCTCCTTCTATTTAATAGACGACTTAACCTAACCCTCTGACTGGAAAATTTATAGACTTGTAATATGGTTGAGAATGTGATATTGACATGGGAATTGGTAGTTATGTATTAAAAAAAGAGAGTAGTTATTCTTTAAATCTTAATTTTGTTTCACATCAGACATTAGCTTAGTCAACATCTGTTTAATTGTTTCAATATCTTCCTTAAAAGTTCTACCCGAGAGTTATCCTCTAATGGGATTTCTGCTTTATATAATTAAGGTGAAAATAAAAAGAACGCAATCTGTTGAGGATGCATTCTTTGTTGTGGATTCATAGTCGTGAACTTGTTCAGTGCAAATTTCGTATACCATTTTGTAATTCAAAAAGTACAAAAGATTCGCCTGTGTACCAAGTTAGATATAGGAGATTTGTTGATGAAGCTAACAGTATTTGATTGAGAAAATATGACAAATTGGTTAGGTTATGCCTGAAGTCATGAAAGGAGGGCGAGGACATGGAAGGACTTAGGTATGAACGATTTGAACAAAACTTACTTGATCATTGGGTGAAACGTAAGGAGTCAGCAAAGGTGGGACTAAAGACTACTGTTGTTTGTCTTCAAATGAACAATGGATTTGAAGTAGTTGGACAATCAGCTTGTATGAATCCAGATGAGTACGACTATGAACTAGGTGTCTATTACGCTACAAAAGACGCGCTTAAAAGAATCGCTGATATTGTAGCTTACATTGAACATGAAGGTACCTTTTAGGTGTTAAGTCAAACGAGAAGCGCGTGATGGATAATCTATGCTCTTAAGTGTTTTAACTTTTTCAAAATGAACCATACTTAAAAACCTTGAAATAACATTTATTTAAGTAACTCACCTATATGAGGAATCAAAATGAATTTTGGAAAGTATTAATTTTAGCTTTGGAAAAAAACTTTAAGAATAGTGTTAATTGTGTCATAGGCAAATTTCCTTGATGAGGAGAATCCATTATTGCAGACGTTAGATCAATCGCTGGTTAGTAATGCTTAGTTGAATCATTTTTATCATACACAGAAAGTAGGTACTATCTATGGCTACTAAAGAGCGTGAAATTGAAACTTACGATACATCTAGTTTTCTACAAAAGAACAAGTCAAAGGTTGCAATGGGGGCAGTTGGTAGTTTTGCCTATAGAGCGAAACACTTAATACAAACTCAACCTGTGCAAGGTTTAGTAAAAAGTGAAATTTTTGATGAAGAAAAAGGAATTTCCAAGAAAGCTAATAAGGGAAGTAGAATGCGATTTTCTGGAAAGAATCTTGAAACTGTTATGGGTAAGGGACATTATGCTGTTACTGCTGCTACTATTTTAGATGTAGGACGCCGAATTGAAGGATATGATGATACAGAAGAGATTAAAGGAGAACAAGAATTTCAACTTAGGAAAAAAATGAAGAAGCAAAGAGAGAAGAATAGAAATTTATATGGGAACATAAATCAAGGAGATGTCGTATTTAATCTTTTTGAATCCAGAACAGGTCATCATAAGATGGGGAATGCTAAATTTAATTAGAGTGGAGCAGTGTATGTTTTCAATTGCAGATAACTTGTTAGGAACCATGAAAAATACTAATAAACTCCTTAAAAAAAGTAATTGATGTAGAGAAGTTTATGCGTTCTAAAACAAATTGTTCAAGTATTTCTACTATTGGATATGTGAATCCCAATAATTGGGCATCAAATATAATGGGACTCAGAATTTAAAAGTAGGTATAAAAAAACTAAAATTTATTCATCTAGAAGCAAGAGCAGATAATCCAACAAACCCACTAGTCGAAAATTTTTAGAGGAGAAAAATTGGAAAACACTTCTTTAGTAGAGGTTATAAAATGAGCAATACAAGTACTCTTCAATAGGTAGGTGCACATGGTAAAACAAATTGATGACTAGTGCATTTTAGTACAAAAGAGTGCTATACGAAGTTCTTTAGCAAGTGCTTGAAATTAATGATTAAATGCGTGTACATACGCAAATGTGGGGATTTACTACTAGACAAATATGTAGAATTTATACAAGAGCAAGAAACATCGCAATAAATTGATATATCTATCCAATAAAATCAAGAATTACATCAAAAAAATTTTCTCAAGTAACAAAAGAGATTTTTAAATCTAATAAATAGGAGGATGAAAAATGGCTATTTTAAATTCACTCAAAAAATTAGCTGAAATAGGTGTTTTAAATACACAAATCGGTTCAACGATGGCTGTGAATGGTGTTAAGAGTGCTCCAAAAAAGATTATTAAAAGTACCTTCATCGATACGAAAAATAAGGAAAAGAGCTGGCGTAATCTATACACTGGTAAAAAATTAAACCCAAAACACGTTTTGGTGGCTGGAGGGGGGTATCTTGCTTTTAAACAAGCTAAGTTTGGCTATGAATATCAAATGGAACCTCTTAAACGAGCTACGCTGAATAATTATCAGTACATTGGGCCGCCAGAAATTATGATGTATGACGGTGTAGGACAAGAAAGAGTTCCAAAAAATTTAAACGTTGATGGAAGCATTGTGTTTGACCTTCACAATAAAAGAAGGGGGTAACCTAGATGAAAATAAGATCATTACTAAGTGGTGCTGGTTTTGGATACACTGCAGCAATGAGTTTGTATGGCGGTGATAGTTTAGGTACATCGGTGGCTAAAGCATCTGTTAAAAGTTTATTAGCTTTTTCTAATCCTTATGCAATGGGAACGATAAATTTTGCAGGTTTGGTGCAAAAAAAATTATGGGATCTACAAGAATTTAAACATCAAAAGGAACAATGGTGGAAAGCACAATATGCAACAAGTAACGTAGTTGGGGGGAATTTTGTAGATACGCGAGGGGCTCAAACAATGAGACAAGCAGCTGTACAGGCTATCCAAGGAAGTAAGATGAATGCAAGAAGTGCACTTGGTGGAGAAGCTAAAATATTAAGCCCTTACTAAGTTGCTACACATCTAGAAGATATTAGAGAAGAGGATTGGAAATATGAGTGGAATTATTAATCTTGAACGTGAAATGCTCCAAATTATTCATGATCCTGTTCAATGGGGAGAACACCAACTAGGGGTAAGCGCGAGTTGGTATCAAGAGCAAATTATTCGACAGTCACATCATCGCGAAGGTTTACGTTATGGTGAGCGTGCCGGCAAATGTATAGAAGAAAACCAACGAATTATAAATCCTAACACGGGAGAATATAAGTCGATAGGAGAGCTTTATCAGTCCCAATTAGATGGTATTGCTACACCATTATTAACATTGAATGAGTTCTATCGATTAAAGAACAGTAAAGCTTTTTCCATTGAAGATAACGGTGTTCAAGATACGTTCGCTGTTGTAACAAAACATGGAGCACGAGTTACCCTTACAAGAAATCATCCAGTACTAACAGTCGATGGATGGAAAGAAGTAGATGCACTCCGTATCGGAGAGAGAATTGCTACACCTAAGATTTTAACTGTGTATGGCACAAAACAAGTAGAGAAGAATAAACTTCGAATTCTTGCATATATGCTCGCTGCTGGGCGTTTAAATAAGAATAGCATTAGCTTCCAAATACGTTATGAAGGTGTTGGTGAGTCGTTGCAGAAATCTTGTGAGGCAATTGGTATTACAACGTATCATGAGCTTCATAAGAAGGCGACAGTCTATCTAATGGACTTTAGAAGTTTTGAGTTTTATAGAGAGATAGAAGAAAAAAAAATCCCTTCGTTTATTTACGAGTTGGATAGGGATCACTTAGCGTTCTTCTTAGGAAGTCTGTATTCTGCAGGTGGTTGGTTTTGCGCCGGACGTATTAGTGAAATTGGGTATGCTACTAAGTGTCGAAAATTTGCATTAGACCTAAAACACTTACTATTACGTTTTGGTATCCAAACGAATTTACTTCAAAAAGAAATGAACGGTTCTGTTTATTACCATCTTATGGTTTATCACTGTTCCTCTATTTTATTATTCCTCGAACATTTAGCTACACCAGAGCGTAATTATGAAGCAGTCCAACAAAGAGCACTGAAAATGAAACCTTCTGAACCAACACTCCCTAAAGAAGTATGGAAATACATTGAAAAGGAACGAATTGTTAAAGGAATGACGAAAGCTGAAGTGGTAGGAAAGGGTAATCGTCGCTATCGTACAGAAAAAGGTATCTCTTTAAGTAATGCTCGTGAATATGCAGAGAATTTACAATTTGCAATGTTACATTACTTAATTGATTCTCATGTATTATGGGAGGAAGTAGTAGAAATCATTCCTTATGGTAAGAGACAGACTTATGATGTCTTTGTTCCAGAGACTCATAACTTAGTAGTTGAAGATATTCTTGTATTTAGTCCATGTACAAATGTTTAGCATAGATAGAAATTGAATACACAAATGAAAAAAAGAGTAAGTGTTGTTACTATGATTTCTAACATCTTTACGATATATAACAACTTTGTAACGCCCCTTCAGGTAATCATTCCTGCTGGTAACGTGGTGAACGTAGGGAAACTCTAATTTTTTAAATGGAAATACCCCCTGATCTGAGGCTATATAGAATGCGTTCCTAATATCAATAACAAGGTGCAACGACTATTCCATTGGATGTGAAATGCGTCAACAAGAATTGAGTCCATACGGGTGATTGAATTATCTTGATTCAGAGCATTACGATCTTCTTCTATATCTAGGGGAGATGATAGAGTCACGCATCATGTAAGAGTATGAACAGTTCATGAGGAAATAATAAAATAGTAGCGTTTTTTAAGAAAATAACAGAAGTAGATTAAATGAGTGATAAAAATTTTGAATCTATATTCATCATTATCTAAGAAGCATCTATCATCCTATTTACTCCAATATGCCGAAGAGGGACATTCCTCAAAACATAGACTTAAATGAAAATGCATAAAGACGTAAAAATGAATAAAAAACGTTTAGAATCTGAGGACGTACTACCTTACTAGGGTTGCTTATGAACATGAGGTACTTGCTGAATTTTAAGTGTTTAATAAAAATATATTGACGGAGCAGCAAGCATTGGTTACAACTACACTACATTACTAACTCATAATAGTCCAGTTGCTATAGATATTGAATGGATAAAAATTGAGCAGTTACATAAGTCTTTGTTACTCAATACTATCTTTACGATTTTCGTCTTACAAGACTAGAGTTTTGGAAAACAGATATATTATTTGGGAAATTTCAATTTATTAGCCGTGTTAAAATTTCTAAAGCGGAGTTTACATCAGGTAATTCAGCTAAGGAGATTATAAAGCAGGTAAGTCCGCATTTACTTAGACGAACATGTTTTAAATGGATTATTGTTCGGATTATTAGTGTTCGTTAATAAATACCCTAAATTTATAATTTTTATTAATATATCGAACATTATGAAAATAACGAAGGTAAAGAAAATATCTATCAATTCGTGTAAACAGCAGGAACGTTCAGTTAGTTCTATTGATTTAGAACAAATAGAGAAAGCAAACCCACCTAATTTAAAAAAGAGCTTGCAAAGTTTGGGATTGAGTTATTCATGGTTCCGATATGAATATGCCTTCCCGCGGAGTATGGTAATAAAGGCGATAGGTATCCGCAGTGGGCCTGTTGCTTTTTTTATACGAAGGAGGACAACAATATGGATGAAGTATTAGGAAAAAAGGTTGAACTGGATACCGAATTAGAGCGTTCCATTATTGAATACAGACCACGCGTAAAGTATGAACCAAATAAACCTTTTACTGTTAATTTACCAACAGAAGAAATCATAGAGGAAGATCAAAAGGAATTTGATGAAGATGGTTCGTTTATTCCGGAAGAAAAGCCAGCTAAACAATATGATAAATTTGTAGGTACACTAGAGCTTATTAATGAACTTATTGAATATATTGAGAAAAAAATGAAAGGCTTACAAGTTCCAATTTCTATAGAAGAACTTGAGAAGGTATATGAGTCACAACCATTTTTTGAACAAGATATAGGGGACGAAGGTTTCATTGACTTTGAAACATATCAGAAAACATTTGAAAATCCAGAAGCACCTGCAAATTCACTTATTCAAGATATTGTTCATTCGTACGCAGAAGATGTGGAGGGCAGCTTAGAGTTAGAATTTTATGAAGATCTAAAAGAGTTGCATTCGATAGTAGAGGAAGGATATTTCCTATTTAAAGAAACTGTTTTAAAGAATTATCTTGATGGAAATATTCCTAAGACACCAGAAAAGAATAACGGTTTTACTGAGCAAATTGAAAAAGCAGTTAAGAAGCAAAAACAATGGTTTGATCAAGTTACAAGCCTCTATAGGAACAACGAGCGTAAATATTATGATGCCCTAAAAACACAGTACGGTTCACCTGAATTCTTCAAGATAAGTGAGGAATATACAAAAACAAAGCGCCCTTATGACGTTGTGGTTCGTAAAGAAAAGACACTTAATGAGGTGAGTTCTCTTATAGATGGTCTTCTTATAGGTTCACAAGATTGTTCTGAATCTATTAAATTTGGATTAGCTATAGGTAGCGAGATTGATGGTGAAGAGGTTATGAATTTATTAGAAAATCAGGCTTCTACAAAAGAACAACTTACCGATTTGCTCAAATTAACTCAGCTATCATTGAAGTTACAACTTAATCAACAAATTGAAGATAAGAAACAATATCGAGACGTGTTAAAAAACATTAACAATCTTTCTCGTAAAAAGCGTGCGCATGATGAATTATTAATGGCATTGGAACTTCGAAATACGATGTACCTAAACATGTACGATTCATTGCAACATTTGGAATCTCCAAGCAAGGCACCTGGTGTGGAATCATTCCTAAATCAAATGGCCGGGGGATTAAGTCTTGTACAAGAACAGTATGACTCATTTCTACAAGATGTATATGCAATGTATATGTCTGAATACGAAGTAAGAAAAGAAAAAATCGATAAAACATTAAACAAGGAAAATGCAAGAGCAGGTTATTCTTTGGTATCAGAGTATCTATAAAAGAGGTTTACTTCATCCTAATCCATATAAGGATAGATGAGAAAACGCTGGCCAACTTATAGGAGGCTCTATTCCTTTTGAATATGGTGACTATTAGACAAAGAAAATAAAGTGACCTAAGAGGTGAATCCAGATTGTTCAGTTTATCTCGAGATGAATTATTTTTTTATCGTTGAAAAACATACCATTGGGATGTACTAAAAGTAAGTAGAAGGTGTTTTTGCAACAAAACTTAATAATTAGTAAAACAATTAAATGTAGAAGCAGATTGGGATAAATGCGGACAACCTTCTTATGAAAATGAAGGTATATGGAAATAACAAATGTGGGTCATACTTAAGATCTAGGAAAGTAATAAACTATCTACAAAATCTACTATACTAAGGTAGAATCTGTAAGAAGTAAGATGCGTGCTATCTGCATTTCAGAAATACAAGATTTTAAACAATACAATATTTTAATGGAGGGGTAAGAATGTATACGTACAATCAACTTATTTTCCCTTCTCATATGGAAAAGAATACTCGTTTTCTAGTATTAGCGGGCTTTTCTTTAAATGGGCCAGTAGGGACACCTTTTATTATTCGAGATAACATAGAGCCATCTTATATTCTTGGTGATTGTCGCCTGACGGAGAACGTAAGAATGGCAAAAAAATACGGAATCACCCCACTAATCCTTCGGTTAAATGGGTCTCATGGAGAATGCGTTGTTAATCATGATGAACTTAATACTCCAGTTTTCCGATTTAAAACATTTGAAGCAACAGATGAGTCAAATAACATAGCTATTCACCTATTTCCAACGTATATGATTATTAAAGGCATAAACACTAGTTATTCATACCTATTTGCTGATTATAAAGGAGTAGATGACTTAGCTTTTGCTATCAAACAAGATCTTTGTTTTGGGTCGGGAGAAGTTGATGTAGAAGTTATTAATCAAATTCCAATAAAAGGATTATGTACTTCTGAGAAATACGTTAGATTTACTGGAGCGGATGATGGCTTCCATTATGTAAGTAATCATAGCAATCCAGACTCAGAAGATAAGATTCAAATGCAATTACAGCTATTAAAAGATAGTTTTATTGCTGAAGATGGAAGTGAGGTTTTCTTTACAGGAGAATTAAGTAGTTTTCAAGTAGATACACTCCTATTTACAGATATACCTTACGAGAAAGCACCTGGGCAGCTATCCTCTATATTCGGGGAATTTGCCAAGACTAAGACAAATGAACAATCTATTTTCTGCTCAGTTGTTTTATGCTCTGATCTATTCTCTAAAAGTCGTTTTACGGTAACAGGAGAAGATACATACGAGACTCAAGTGCAATCACTTGTAGAAAAAGCCTCTATTAATACGGAAGAACATCGTCATTTAGAGCACATAGAAGTTGTAGTTGGTATACAAAACTCTGAGAACCCTAAATATTCCTCTATGCCAGTTGCAGCAAATTATGCTTGTATGCGATATAAACTGCCGAATTTCTATAATTCAGCTACAAATAAACAACTACTAAACATAAATACATTACAAAATAGAGAACTCAAAAAGGTGGAAGTTGCTAAATTAACAAGTAGTGGTTATATATGTATAGTACCATCAATTAAAAAAGGATTTGTTCCTTATTCCTCAAGAAATCTTTACCCTCAAAACAAATTTTATTCAAAACCTCATTATCTCCGGAGTATAGGTTACGATGTTAATCGAATTGCTGGATTCTTTAATCAATACATTGGGGAACCATTAAGCTTCGTATTACTTCAATCTATCATTACGCAAGTTGATGCCTTCATTGATAGTCTTGCAGAAGATCATCCAATCTACAGAGATATAAAAATGGAAGTCTTACATTATGATCAAGAAAATCTTACTCTATCTATTTCATTTGAGTTATATGGTGAGATTGAAACGGTTAGAACTTCCTTTACTTATATTTCGTCAAGTGAGGTGAGTGTTTCATGGCAGTAGAAATCAATAAGCCAACCCAAGCAAATGGTTCTATGGACTATGAAGACATGACAAAGACAATAAAGCATTTACTAGATGCTGCTTGGGGAACTCAGTGGGGAAGCTTTACCCCGGAAGAACCAACTGTGACAGTTGACAAGCCTGTAGCATATCCAGTTATCATTCATTACCTTAGGTTAATGCAACCAGGACTAATTGGTAAAAGCATCAGAGAAATTAAACCTCGTCAACGTTACCTTGCTTTTAATGAAGATCCTAAAGGAACTCTACCACCTGCAACTAAGGTTTATGGTCAGGTATTTGATGCAGAAGTTGTTTTTGAGATTTGGGAAGAAACCAATGCGCGAGTAGACAAGCTCACAAAGGAGTTTCGTCAAACGCTTGCAACATTCACGGGATTCCTTAAAGAGAAGGGGCTTAAAGAACTTCAATTCGTAAAGATGGAAACAGACTTATCAAAAGCAAATATAAGTAATGCTAGTAAGGTTCGTAGACTTGTTTATTTTGCTAAATTTGAAGAATTAACAGAAGTTCCTGTAGATATCCTTCGTGTGATAGATGTCGTAGAACAGAAACTTCAGGAAACCACAAAAACGTTAAGAAACAAAAAAATCCAACTGGATGAATAGCGCTTGTCGCTTTTCAAATATAACAAAATAAAGAGGAGGCAAACCTATGCTTTATGAAAATCTTCCTGGCATTAATGTCACACTAAAAGATGGTGGCTTAATTGTCCCAGAACGAGGCGGATCAGAATCGATCCTAATCATTGCTCCATCTCTTGCGAAAGATGCTCCTGAAGAACCAGTATTAATTCGTAGTTCAACTGAACTTGTACAAGCTGGATTCGGTGACTTCTATGTTGCAGGAGAAGTTAACCCAATTGCTGCAGAATGGAAAGCTGCTACTGATGCAGGAGCTAGAATGGTTTACTTAGTAGCCCTTAAAGAAATCAGCTTAGAGCGTGCTGCTGAACTTGAGAAATATGCAATTGATGCCTATGTGGCTGCAGGAAACCAACTAGTAGAAGCCCAAGCTAAATTCAAAGACGTTTTAGTTGGCTCTACAGAAGCTGTTCGTATGCGCCGAAAATTCATCTATTTCTACGACATGCTAATGAGTGACCTACTTGATTTCACTGTGGATCACGTAGTTCTTAAAGGGGTTACACTTGAGGACGAAGCTACTAACTTAGTTGGTGAGTTTTTCCCTGAAGTTCCAAACTCTGAAGATTTCCCTTATATTAGTGGAATGGTTACTTCTTCTTATGTAATGGAGTCTCACGCTATTAATTACCCAGTAGAAATCAAAACTGGTACAAGCGATACGCTAGTAGTAAAGGTTGATGGCAAAGATGTAACGTTTACGCTTCCTGCTAAAACTTACAATGGTAGTTCATTAACAATAGCTGACTTGGTAAAAGACTTGAAGGCTGTTATCGATGAAGATGCAACTGGTATTAAAGTTAATGTGAGAGAAGACAGTGGTAAAATTGTCCTTTACTTCGATGCTCCTGCTTCTATCCAAGCTGGTACAACAGCGGCTGGTCTTCAATTAGATAAGCAAGTAGCAACATGGAAGAAAACAAGCTTTGGTGTAATTCACCGTGGCTCATTCGCTCAAACAGTTGCTGATTATTGTTCAATGAAAACTTTAATGAAATCAGCTGCGATTGGATACATTGGAGTTAAATCTCCAGTAGATACAAAGGTTTCTACAATCCGAAAATATGTGGAAGAATTATCTAAGATTGATACAGAAATCTCACCTTATCTTCAAGTAGTGGGATCTGAAGTGGGAGTAATCATGCCAACAACAAACTCAATCCACTATGTAAATGGTGCGACTCACTACGCTGCACTACTTTCAACTCTTCGAAAAGAAAGTGCACCTACAAATAAACCTATCAAAGGTGTTAAAGCTATCCGTTTTGATTACTCTCTTCGCCAACTTTCTAAACTAACTAGTAAGAAAATCGTTACATTCCGTTTAAAAGATTCAAATCAGTTAGTTGTTACAGACGGAATCACAACTGCGCCATCTATTGTAATGGCTGGAAAAGTACGTGAAAGTGACTTTGCTCGTTTATCTACTCTTCGTATTACCCAGCTTGCTATCCAAGTTGTTCGTGAAGCAGTAGAACCATTTATTGGTGAAGCAAATGAAATGCCACAATACAACGCAATGAACACTGCTATCAAGTCTGCATTAGAGAAAATACGCGAAGCAGGCGCTATTCAAGGATACAAATTCTCAATTGAAAACCTTGGAGTATACTTAGATGAGGTAACTGTAACTTTAGAAATTATCCCGGCATTTGAATTACGTCGTGTACAAGTTCAAGTTAACTTAACTCCTCCTGAGTATATGCTACAAGGACTTAGCCAGTAAGAACTATTAATGAGAAGAGGGGATCAAATGCCCCTCTCTTATATAAAAGAATAACAGGAGGTTATTAACCTATGAGTACAACAGCTTCTCGCTATAGTAAAACTTTCACTACTTACGGTGGCTCTGACATCGTATGTACATTTAATGGACAGGTAGTTGGCCAATTACAAGCTATTACTTACTCAGTTACTCGTGAAAAAGGACCTGTGTATGTAATGGGTGATCCAAACCCAAAATCTTTCTCTCGTGGTTGAGATGTAGCCACCTTTCTATGGTGACATAGAATGACAAACTCCGTGAACTGCTGGAAACCCCTAAAGCTTTTGTTACTACAACGTAACTAGAAATGGTAAGCGTGAATGTTAAAAAAACAAAAGATATTTATATTCATGTTATGAATTGAAAAATTTATGGCGTAGAAAATAATGGGCAATCAGCAGCCAAGCTCCTGTTCCGAAAGGATGGAGAAGGTTCAACGACTAGAGTGTACTACCTGAAATGGTAATGAGACTTATTAGTGCGGAGCAAGTTGAACGTCCATGTAAGATGACAATGCTTTAATGGGCGAATTCACATCAAAATATAATTACAAAAATAACCTTATTAAAAACATCAATTCACCAGAATACTGGTATATTGCAGAAATGCAAGCCTCAGATGTAAGAGATATCCTTTGTCCGGATAACCGATTGAAACAGAACTCCCAAGCAAAAAATTAAAATTTTTACAACACCATGATGGCTTAGTGTTTTAAAAAATGTTTTTAAAAAGGAAAAAAGAAAAGTATTTAGAAGTGTGTTATCAACTTGAAGATATAGTCTAGTCCGTCTGTAAAACAGAGTTAAAATATCTCGAAAGAGACGGTGTAAACGAAACGTGGTATTGCAGGAAGTTTAGTATTTACTATCTTCGACCGTGATGCACTATTTAATCTTAAGCAACAAGCTGCTGTTCACCGTCATGGCTTAAATCAAACGGATGCACTTGCTAGTAGCTCTACTCAGGTATTAGATGCTGATGCAAATGCTGCAGCTTTAACTCAGCGTAATGACTTAGTTCAGGGATGGCAGACAAAACGTAAAGCCAACTTCATCGACGAAATCCCTCCATTTGATATCACAATCAACTTCCTTAACGAATATGGACAAGCTAGTAAAATGGAAATCTACGGTGTAGAGATTCTTAACGAAGGAATGGGCTTAAGTGTAGATGACAACACTACAGAAAAAGCTTGTACTTTCATTGCTCGTAATATTGTTGAAATGCGTCCACAAGATGATTGGGAAGTAGAATAATAAAAACTTAAAGAGGTGCTTCGGCATCTCTTTTTGTATTTGGTAGCAAAAATATTATCGAGTGGTTATGTTCTATTTATAGAAAAATAGAAAGGCAGGTGTCTTCATGAGTAGTAGATATCAGAAGACTTATACGAGTTTTGCTGGTACAGATATTGTTGCTGTTGTAACCCCTGAAGGTGGTAAATCTGTAGTGCTAGGTCAATTGCAAACAATCTCTTATTCTGTTTATAGACCGACAGCTCCAGTATTTGCTTTAGGACAAATTGCAGCTAAAGGTGTTGTCCGTGGTGCAAGAACAGTAGCAGGAAGCTTAATCTTTACGGTGTTTGACCGCCATGTATTATACGAAATTATGAAAGATCATAATGTGAATGGGAACAGTTGTCCTATCAATAAAAGT
The DNA here is from genome assembly GCF_008368795.1 of Bacillus sp. BF2-3. NCBI lineage: Bacteria > Bacillati > Bacillota > Bacilli > Caryophanales > Bacillaceae > Bacillus > Bacillus sp. BF2-3. Next base: position 71,445 of record NZ_QOSA01000037.1, on the reverse strand, counting down.
GACGAGCTACCACCATTTGATATAACAATTAACTTTATGAATGAATATGGGCAATCTTCTAAATTGGTGATATATGGAGTTAACCTTATTTCAGAAGGTCAAACAATGTCAGTTGAAGACATGATTACAGAAAATACAATGGAATTCATTGCTCTAGATATCGAAACAATGAAACCAGATGTTTTTGATGAAGGGTGGTAAGAGATATGAGTAATGGGGCTTATACACCGGCAGGTAAATCTAAAAGAGGTTATGCAAATTATTACTCAGGAACAGATATCCGAATTTACTTTGGAGATAACTGGATAGATGAAATTGTAGAAATAGAATGGACAATGCAGGAACAATTAGCACCAATCTTCGGATATGCTTCTTATACCTGGGATAAGGTAGCTAGAGGGAACAGGTTGGTTCAAGGTTCTTTTTCTATTAACTTCAAAGAAGCTGGTTATTTACAAACGGTACTTAATAGTTTAAGTTCTGAAATGACAGAGGAAAATGAGTGGTTTAGCCTAGCAGAATTTAATGGTGAAAATGGTCAAAGTGCCCATAAAAATACAAAGGTTGAAGACCTTATAGGTAATTTTCAAGCATTAGCAGATGATTATGAAAATGCACTATGGGGAACAAACTCTAACTCTTCAAAGTTAATAGATAGCCGTAGAACTGATACATTCTTTTATAGCACAAATGAAAATGAAAAAAATAGGAATTTGAAAGAACATGGTTTTAATATCTTACTAACTTATGGAAATAATCCTTGTGCTGTTAGAGGGACTGGAAGCTACAAGACCGTTCAAACAATAGTTGGAGTGCAATTAACAGGTGTTTCTCAAAGAGTAAATCCGTCTGGGAACCCTATTTCTGAAGTATATACTTTTATAGCAAAAGATATCTCGGGGAATGTGCAAAAAGCGTACTAATTTTAATTATGGGATTTATATGACTAAATGATTTTAACTTTTAAATTTTTATATTAACGAGAGAAAGAGGAGGAAGTATAATGACAAAACATATTAAAAAAGAAGAAGCTTTAATGGAGGGTACTCAAGAAGAAACTTCGGTTGTTAAAGTAGGAGACAAATTCGATGAAGATGACGTTTCAAAAGCAGAACAAGAAATCTTCCCAGGTGGCCCGACTTATAACGAACTTGAAAAATGGAAGTCTATGTATGCAGGAGAAGTATACTTAACTGAGTTTGATGAGGAAAACATTTTTGTATGGCGACCAATTAAGCGTAAAGAATACAAAGATATTGCTAAAATTCCAAATGCAGATAATTTCTATAAAGAAGAGCGTATCTGCGAAAAAGCAGTTCTTTTCCCTGCTAACTATGGTTTCATGCAAATGACAAATGGTAAAGCTGGTATCCCGACACTATTACACGAATTGGTACTAGAGAAGTCAGGGTTCGCAGCAAAAACAGGCGCAATGCGCTTAAGCTAAGAGCGAAGGAGGCGTATTATCGCCTCCTATTTTTATTGTAGGGAGGAAAAAACATGCTAATCGATCCTAATTTATTAGATGACAAGGTAAAAGAATTACCTATTGAATTTGAAACATATGAAGAAGAGGTAGGTTTCAAGGAGCAATTACGTATTTGGCATGAGAAATATGGGCATATCTTTATGCAAGAAATAAACGATGTCATATTTTTCTTCCGTGCATTAAGCAAAGAAGAATTGAAAATTGCACAGGAAGTATACAATGATGACTTTGAAAGAACTGAGTATATATGTAAAACTTGCGTTATAGAGCCAATTATTGAAGATTACTCGTTAGATATTTTTGCAGGTGTTCCAGAAATTCTCTGTCTTTCTATCTTAGAGGAGTCAGGTTACACAAAAGCTCAAAAAGTTAAAATTATGATAGCTAGATGGGAAAAACATATGGAAGAAGTAGAAAATCAACTTCCATTAGTAATAAAAGAAGCATTCCAAGATATCCCATTAAGCGAAATTGAATCATGGACAATGGCTAAAACAGCAGAGTATTATGTGAAAGCTAAATGGTTATTAGAAAATATACGAGGATTAAAATTATTGGGTGAAGAAGAAACTCAACAACAGTAGCCGTAAGGTGGTGAAGACGTATGGTCGATAAACGTTATATGGGTGAAGAGAAAGAGAAAAATCATGTGCTTAGAAATATAGCCAAAACAAGTTCTTTTATAGGGGAAGGGGTAATGGAATATCGCGATTTTTCTATGATAGGTAAGTCCGTATCTCATTTATCTAGTAACGTAGCAGTTACAGGTAGTGTTGCGTTAAGTAAAGATAATTATAAATACAGTACTGTATCCGATGCAGGAGCATTTATGCAGAGGAAATCTAATGGTCTTGGTAAAACTGCTTATGTTAGTAGAAAGTTACGCGGTGGTTTTGATGGTTATATACAGGAGAAGATGTATAAAAAATTAGAAAATTATATCCGTAGAAATATTAAAAAGAAGCAGATACTTAATAAGCGTCTAAGTCAAAAGAATATGGAATACACTACTCGTTATTATAACGAATTCCACAAAAGAAATATGTGGGGTTTTAACAAATTTGAATACGAAGCTACTCAATTATTCCGTCAAAATAAAATTCTTGAAAAACTTCAAAAACTATCTTCTATTAAAAACAATGGTGGGGACAAGATCCTCAAAGCCCTTATCCAATACTACAATCAGAATAAAGATATTTTCAATAGTCCTGGCGATTACATTAATGATTTTATAAAGCAACTGGAAAATGGAAAATATGCTCATAAAGTTAAATTCCTAGGTGATACGCAACGAAATGTATTTCAAAAGCAAATGCTTCAAACTCTTGGGTGGTACAAGGATATTAAAAAAATATTTGAAGAAAATAAAGGTACAATACTACCCCAAGCTAAGGCAATTGAAACCGCGTATGCTTACGAATTTATCAAAGATGCAATTAATCAGACCAACACATTAATGACTTATTTAAAGAAAACAGGCTTTAATTACACTACATTAAAAGATGCTGAAAAATTTGATATAGCTACTAAGCGTAGGTATGGGTTAATCATTAATGACATTGATGAAAAAGGAAATGAAAAATCTATTGATGTTACTGCAAAGTTACGAAATTTCTTAAATAACAATAAATACAATAACGATTTAAATATATTGTTAGATAAAAAGGGAATATCTTTCGACTTTGAAAATATAATTCTTGATAGTAATTTATACACGCATGCTAAAACAGGTGAAATGATTGAAAACAGGTATTTAAAAGCTGGTGCTATTAGTGCAATAGATTCTTTCCAGGAACGTGTTGAAGCTCCATCATTTATTACTAATTCGACGGATCTAACATCTTGGCAAGCTTTTTACTCTAGTCTATCTAAAGAAGAATTACAGGTATTAGATTCAGGACAAGTTCATAAATTCGCAAGCAACTTAGGCGATAAAGGATTTGATAGTGTAACTAAAACGAATCAAGAAGAGGATATTCGTAATCCATTAAATAATAATGGCCATTTTTATACTAGTGGAAATGTTTTTCGTTATACAGAATCTGGCATAGGAGATTTAATTGAAACACCATTACAATTCGGTGCGTTCTCGCGTATGGATAAGTCTTATGCTCGTTCTGGGTATAAAGAAGAGGTAACGGATAGAGATGCCTCGCAACTTTACGAGGATAATTCTGTTGGAAAATTAGTAAGAGGGACATGGAAGTATATAAATCCCTCTAAGGGATTTATATCTTTAAATGAACCAGCAGTGGATAAAAGTTTATCAACCTTAATGGAATTCATGATTCCGACATTTGATGACGACGTAGTACGTATCTCTGCAATTGAAAAACTTAGACGTTCATTCCATCAATTCGATTTAAGAGCATTAGATAATGAAACTGGAGTTTTTACACCGGATGTCGTGAAGAAGTTTGCAAAAAATAAGGGGATTTTATCTGAATTAGATATAAAGAATATAAAGGGGTTAGAAACATTAAACGAGTTTCTGGGTTGTGACAATATTCATACTATTGATGCAAGGCCTCGTGAAGCAAGGGTATTCCTTGAAGATGTTATAAATAATGATAAAGATAAAGTTAGTTTTATTAGTACTAAATTAGTTTCAGATAGTAGCATAAGTAAAGTTGGAAAAGCAATTGCATCAGAGATTAATATTAACGACTTAAAGAGTTCTGGAGCCATTGATGATGAATGTGATCTAACATTTAATACAAAAATAAATACTATCGACGCGGTATCACCCCTAGTTGGGCAAGGGCTAGCTGTTTCGAAAGAAAGGTTAGCGGGAAGTCATATTAATAGAGATACTTTAGCAAACGGAAAAAAATCAACTCAAGTTATTGACGATATTAGTCGAATTGATGAGTTATCAGATTTTTTTAAAGAGAAATTTTATAGTGCTTCAAAGTTAGATGATATCTTTGGTTTCTTAACGAAAACAGGAGTTGGATGCGAAGATTCCGGACGTGGGGAAACACTTGTATCATCAATATTAAGGACTTCGCCACATCAAGATTTTTTAGTTGGGAATCATGGTAGTACCTTATCAGGTATTGGTCGGCGTTATGTTTCTCGTGGTTCTAACAAAGTTTATTCTTCGCGAATCCTAAATAAGATGTTTGATGATTTGCCTAGTATAGGTGAATCACCAGACTCATCGCTTAATGATCAAATACAGAAGGATGAAATAAAACTTTTTGGTAAAGCACATGAAACACCTGATAAGTATCATTTGGATGGAACAGGTTCTGATGAGATTACAAGGCTGATTTACGATAATCAAGGTACATATCATTGGAACAATAAGAAGTTCTCAAATGTTGAAATTCGAGAAAAAAATGGAACAGTTCCTAAAAGTATCGATACACATATGTTTATGGTTCAAGAGTTTGACACTTCAGTTAAATTAACTCAGGAAGATAACCAAGGTGTTATTGATTGGATGGCACAGTATTTTAAATTCGGTGAGAAAGATAAAATTGGTTTTACTAGAGATTTTGTTGCTCGAATGAATAATACATACGCCTCGGTAGCTGATGGGAAATATATTGAAATGGTAACGCATGATATTCTTCCTAAAATACCTTTCACCGGAAAAATAGCCGATATGTTCTTACAGAAACGTACATCCATTGAAAGTTATAAGAGAGACCAAGTATACGATTCAGATTGGAGACTTTGGCCCCAGCTATACGAAGGTAATACGGTTGTTTCTCAAAATCAAGTTATTACTGGCGAGGAAATCACAAATATCGGTGCACGAAGAATTATTTCTCGACTAAATAATGTTTTTGTTCCTCAAGTGCGTGAAGGCGAACGAGAAATTAACCAGTATTTTGATATTTTAGATAAAACTAGTAAATTTGTTCAAAGTAAAGGAAGTGCAAGTTTAGAAGCGTTCTTTGATGATACAGATGGAAAAGAACGAAAAAACAAAGGATTAAAAGGCTACTCAACAGATAAGAAGAAAACATTGTCCTGGGCTAAAAAAATGGGTTATGGTGACACCGAAGCCGTTAAATCACAAATTAATGAACTTTTCGATGGACTAGAAGATATTTCGTCTACAAAAGAAACTAATCAAGCAGGTAAGTACCTACCCTTGGCTATAAAGTCTCGACAAGAATATAAAGGTATTTTTTATAGCATGGGTGAGACTGAAGACTCTGATGGCACATCGTTAATGGGAGCCTTAACACCAAAAGGGCAAAAATATATTCCTCGATTCTTTGAGACGAATAGCAGTAAAGAAGGTCAAGAGATTCTAGGATATGTTCCTGAAGACACAAAAGGAATTTTACAGGACAGTTGGGGGCTTAAAGTAGATAAACAAGAAGGCATTGAAGATTATTTTAATACTCATTATCTACCAACTGAAAATTGGACTGGATGGAACGCAAGCACAAATCTTGATGGTATAAAAATCAAGGTTATGCAGAAGAAGGGGGGAAATCCAATTACTTCTGGTGATTGGAGTAAGAATCAAACTAGAGCGGAAAAAACAGGAGAAAAAGTAATTCCAATACACTCTTTAAGTAGTTTGATTAATATCGGTCGCTTGCGTGATGTGTTATTAGGAATGGGACTATCAGATGTAGATGTTCAATTAACTACTTCTTATGGTGAAGGACCAGGTGGAATCAATACTTCCATCGACATCATGAAAGATGTGAAAAATGAAATTTTAGATGGTCTTAATGCGGGAGTACATTCCTCATTATTCTAGAATACATTAAGCGGCGTTCAGTCTTTTTAGACGAGCGCCGTTATTTATTAGGAGGGTATTATGGAAGATATTAAAAGAGTGCCTATTAAAAACAGGGTGTTAATACCCGATTATGAATCAGCAGAAGATTTTGGTGAAATTAGAATAGAAAATCAAACTGAACGTGCAGCGTTTAAATACAGACAAAGTGCAATAGCTCAAACATATAATGAATTAACGAAAGATAATCGTATAAGTTCGTTAGGTATTTGGGAGTTGGCTCGTACTCCAAATAGTTTTAATGTAAATGCTCAACAAGCATTAGACCCTTTTATAAAATTAAAAAATGAAGACAATGTAGTATTCTTTGATATAGAAGCAATTGGAACGCCTGAACACATGAGAAGTAGTAAAGGATTAGACCTATTTGCTATGACTGGGTTATCTTTTGGTGGAACTAAGTTTAATGGAAAAGACTTTGTTAAAAAGAACGGGGCTATTCTTTCAATGGCAGTCGCTCCTGAAAAGGATGCGTATTCCCAATTAAAACAGCAAATTAATAAATTAAAGCAAAATCCGATCATGTCAGTTTCACAAGACATACATCGTATATTACTGGATCTAACTAAATATTCTGATGAAAGTAAATTTAAGCGTGCAACAAGTAATGGGAAATCCTATATGTCTCTATTAGGGCATTCACGTGTTCTTCCTACAGACACGGCTTTTACAAGAAATACAATAGAAGTAATTGAACGTGGTCTTAATAACCTGTTTCATAAAGGGACAAAACTTGAAGATGCCTTATCTATTTTTCAAGGCTATATTATATCTAGTAATGCAAAATTAGGAGGATATAATATCCATCACTACGATTTACCAGCCATTCTTGGAATAATAAAGGACACAAGTACAAAAAAATTCTTTGCAGATGCAGCGAAAAGTTCACTAGACTTTTTTCATGGATACTCTGCAACAGTTGAAAATCCATATTCATTAACTGGTGCTAGTTTACGTCAAGAACATATTTACCAAGCTATTTTAGCGAAAAGGAAAATTAAAGCGGGTAAAGTAGCAATTGAAGGGAAAAGCCCTTCATATCTATATCATTTAGCAAAAAATGATATTCAAGCAAATATTGATATTGCTGGGTTTACTCACAAAAAAATCAAATCATTTATTGAGGGAGCAGAAAAGTCTGCTACTTATGATTTTTCTTCATCAGCAATAAAGAAAAATACTCTAGAAATAGGTAAGGAATTATTTTCTTATCAAAGAGGTTACTTTGACAAAGATAAACACAAATACAATCTTGTGGGTGAAATTGGTGAAAATAAGGAAAGCATAGTACCTCGGTTAGAAAATTTAAAGACATTACTCCCTTCAAATGAAACCTTCGTAATTCAAGAATTCCTCAAAGGTGTAGCGTTAACAGGTGCAGATAAAAAAGGTTTTGGCGTAAGGCTTGATTCTAAAGATATAAAGGGGAAAGTCCTTTTATTAATGTCCGAAACGCAGGAGGGATTAGCACAGCAAATTCATAGTTCTTTCATGCCAATGGATGATGCAATTTCTAGAAATTTGCGTGACTTAAAGATAAAATATGACGCTTCTTTTCGTGAATATGAACGAATGTTCGACACTAATGGATGGAAAAAAATGAAGGAGTACTATCACTATCTAGATAAAGCAGGTAGTGTTGAAGAAGATTTTGACTGGAGATTACACATTATCAAAAATGGTGGGACAGAAGAATTAGCTATGAAATTCCCTTATATGGTCGCACGATTAGAGGGAGAAAGAGATGTCTGGAGAACAGCTATTAGTACTCTCAAAGATTCAGGATTAAATGACGAACAGAAGTTAATTGCACTGCGCCACATTAAAAATAAGTTAGATGAGAAAGGAGATAATAAAGCTCAAGTAACTGCTAAAGGAAATAAATTTTTTAATTTTAATTTTGATAAAGAAGACAATACAATATTTAATGCAAAAGACACGAATTCAATTAAAGCTTCTTTCAGTTCTTATATTAACGACAGAAGAGGGAATTGTATTGGGGATCTGGAAAAGTCATATAAGTTAGCTCGTATTGATGAATTGCAAAAAATAATCATTAATAATTTCAAAATTTCACAAGATAGAAAAGCCTCTAATGATGTGAAATATCTTGTGAATCAGATGAAGAAGGAAGTTATGTCGGGAAATAAAACTGAAATAGCTCTGATTGAGATGTCAAACCTCGTTCGTGAAAAGATAGAAAACATGGGTACAGACAATTTTGTTCGTGAAGTAACCAATCAGATGACAGATAGCCGTGTAACTGCAATTAAAGGTTTGATGAAGCATCTACCAAATGTTATGCGTGAAAGTATTGAAAATGCTCGTTCATACAAAAATGCTAACGAATTATTAAACGGTAATAGTTCATTAAAGAAATTTTTAAAAGAGCAAGATAACCGTATTAAGAGATTATTTGAGAAAAAATTTGGTACACATGGAATAAATGATCTAAACGTAATTAGTAAGACAAGTGGTATGGCTGCTAAGTACGAAGAACTTGTTGATAAAATCATGTCAGCTTACAGCGAATACTTCAACACTCAAATTCGATTTATGGACGGTGGTAATCCTATACTTATCTTAGCTAGTAAGAAGATTATTATGGATTTAAGTAAAGTAAAGACATATGAAGAATTGGTTCGAAACCCTAGATTAGCAACTATTGAGCTTCCATCCTTTGATAAGAACATGAAGGTGAAATACGGTGGAAACCAAAAAGCTTCTGTTATTCGTTCTGGTATTGGTGTAAAAGGTGCTTATCATAGTACATCGGTAACAGATGCTCTTAATATGATTCTTGATTATTCTAAGAAAGCCAAAGAGCTGTCTGAGAGAGCTGAAAGTATAGGTGGCAATAATGCATTTGTTCAAATAAGACAAGGGCTACGTTACCGTATTGGAAGACAAATAAATTCAGTGCCTACTGATGCAAGTCGTAAATTACACTTTGATAATAGGGAAATGTTTGATAGCAAATCGGTTATGAGTGACGAATTCCTTTCAAGCAAATGGGATATCACAGGATATGCAGAGTCATGGTATCGTGCAAATTCTAAACGATTAGGAATTAGTGCTTCTGCCGACATTATTGCTCAAAATGCAATTGAAAAAGGAATTACATTCTTTGAAGCGATGGGACAGAGGGCAAAAGATTACGCTATTGCCGGAGAACTTCTTGATTTTGCAAAAGGTGCTTCTGGACTAAAAGGAAGTTTGGTTGGGATTAATAACCGGTCAGCTTCAAAAGAGCTTGTTGGGACTACAAATGTAAACGCTCGTACTTACATGGCATTAGGTAACTACTATGCTAAAACAATAGAGAGTCCACATAAGCTAATCAATTACCGAAAGGTAGACCACAAAGTTGCATCAAAAGTGTTACGTAACTTGGGTAAAAATCAATCGTTCCGTACAAAAAATAGTTTTATTTCATCAGCTTTATTCAAAGCTCTTGATGATGCAAATGAGGTTCGTGGTATTACAATGCAAACTGGTTATATGACGAATGAAGAAATTGCATTAAAGCTGGAAGATGCTAACACTATTATGAAATATAAGAGTATGATTGACACAGCTCAATTAAAAAAACAAATCTCTCCTGTAGAAGCAAGACAAATGAAGGAGTCTTTAGACATAAGGATGCTTTCTAATAGTGAAGGTTACGCATTTATGGATTACAAGTTAATGAAGGCTTTTGATGGAATGGATGAGGTTCGTATCAATATGAACGCCGAAAAAGTAATGTTCAACAACTATATTGAGGTAGCTATTGAAAAAGAAGCTGAAAAACAAGGTCTTGGTAATGGTTTATGGAAAGAGAAAGGAATCGCTTTTAATAAACCATTAGAGATTGATATCAATTCTATGTTCAATGAGAGAAATCATCTTACTCTTGGAAAATATGAACTTAACAATATCAAAAATAAAATTATTGATAAAAAACGTTTTAAGAAAGGTGATACAGTATCTATCCTTGGCTTCAACGTAGATGACATCAATAAAAAATCGCTTGTATTAGGTAGACAACGTGAAACAGGACATGGATTTAAAGTGGTAACTGAGGGTGGTTTCCGTGCTACTATGACCCCAATGCTTGGTGATATTATGGGTGATTTATACGGCGTAGAAGGGGTAGAACAGGTGATTTCTCATCAAGTGGAAAAGGACGGTTCTACTGATTTACCGGCCTTAATCCGTGGTTACGATACTCAAATTCGTCAACAATTCAGTGGTTCTGTAATGAATAAGAAAATCACTACTGACTATGCTACTGAAGAAAGAGCGTTATCTTCATTCTATAAGGATGTTGAACAAATGCTTGGTATTAAAACAACTAATAAAGATGGCCAGTATGTAGTGGATTCTAATTTTGGTTTAAATGGAAAACAGCTAGACTATAAAGGACGTGAGGAGCTTTCATCTAAGTGGATGAGGAAGTTAGGTCTTAACCGTGAAGTATTTGCTGACATCACAATGGCCTATGAGGCTTGGGATCGTCATGGTGGAATTAATCATAGTAAGAACACGGTTAAAGAGCCTGGGGTATTAGATGATTCTGATTTTCGAACAGGGTTATATGTTCCGGGAGAATCCTCTATATATTCTAACTTTATGCATGATATGGTTTATAGTTCTAAAGTAAAGCCAGAAATTAAAGCACAACAAAAAGTATTTAATGAAATGGTTAAGTTTGTTGGTAACTATGAAAATAATTGGGAACCTAAAACAGGAGATGTAGTTATTGATTACACTCCTAATAGTACGAGGCTAATGACTGATGTAAATGCAAAGATGAAAGATGGTGTACTTCATGTAAGTAAGGATTCATTTGAAGCAATTCCACAAAAGTTTGATTATACCCAACCTTTCAATGTTGAGGATTACAGAAAAACTGTTATTAACGCTGGATTGATGGAATTTAATTTAGATCCTGATGTTAAAGGTAAGAAAATCCAAGAACACTTACTTAGAACAAAAGGAACGGCATACTTGAAGCTTCCAGAATTTGCAGTAAATCAATACATTCCTCTTTTGGATATTAACTCAATGAAACTACCTGGTAATGTTAATTTTGTTGAGAAAACAGAATTCCTTGATACATTAAAAGGCTACTATACTTCTATTATTAGAAAAACAGAAGAGTACAATGACTTGTTTACAACAGATAAGTTTTCCGCAAGCGATACAGTGACGCGACGTGGAGTTCTAGAAACGGAAATTAATAGAGAAATTTCTCAACTTATTGCAAATTTTAGTGATTCAACTTCAAAAACGAGTAGGGTTAAGCATATTTCTGGGAATTTTAGTGGAGATAACTTAGCGGTGTTTTTAACTCCTTCTGGAATAAATGATGAGAAACAAAGAAATACTGTGGTGAATGAGATCATAAGATTGCGTGATTCTGATAAGGAAAATAACAAATTAGCAGTTGATGTAATCAATGCTTCTGAAGCATTCTTCTCAGAAAATAGTGCTGAGAACCTCACTCTTGGAAATTTATATGGTGCTGGAGCATACGAAAAAAATCGTAAAGGTACGGGTGTATATAATGACTGGAGAACAGCTAAGAATGATGAATCTGGGGTTGGTAAAGCCGAACAAGAAAAATCAATTCTAGCTCGTGCTATCTTTTCTACAATTGGCAGTATAGATAATACAAGTATGAGGATATCTGCAGAGTTTATGAAGATGACAAAATCAAAAAAAGAGCCATTCGATGAGGCAGAAGGTTCAGGTCAAAACGTAGAAGAAGTAATGGATAAAAGAATAGCTGTTGAGCCAGAATTTTTCTTGAATAAAGCAATGCCACTTCATCATACAATGCATAATGGGATGAATGAATCACTATTAGATATTGCGACTGTTGGTAAGAAAGTATTCAGTGGAAGTGCTACAAGTTTAGCTGGGATGGGGACTATAGGATTTGATGAATTATGGGCGACAAGCGCTCTAATGAAAGGTACACCAACACCAGAAGGCCTGCAAGAGATGGCACCAGTAGCACCTGAAACTTTAGGGTCCCCTACGGCCCGTATAACACCTAATCAAAATGGTGAGTACATTAACATCTCTGTAAAGGCATCAGCTAGTAAGAGAATGAATCATAATAATCTAGCAGCGATGATAAACAATGAAATCATGGCAATGTCGAATGTCAAAATGAACACGAGTATTAACGTAAATGATAATTCGAAAAAAATTGACAGCAAGTGGTTAGAGAGCGCTATTGCAAATGCGATGAATAAGGGTTATGCATATTAATAGACAAATGAGAGTTAACATTTTGTTAGCTCTCATTTGTTTTAATACAGAAAAAGAGGTGACCAGATTGAAAGAAAAAATATTAATTACCTCTCTAACAAGAGTTAGAAAAAATGCGCCTTGGCGTGTTGGTATATACATAAATGAAAACTACACATTTATTAATGTAGGTGACAAAGGGAATGTAACTGCAAGCCCAAGATTTAGTGTGTTCCTTTCAGAAGTCGAAAAGAAAGTATCTCGGTACCCCGTAGACATTAGTTTTTATTCAATTGAGAATAATAGAGAGATGGAAGTCATAATGATGCGTGACCAAATTGTTTATCTGGATTGTGGTTACAATTCTCATAGGCTATTATCAAATGCTCGTTTTTACTACGAAAAAAAAGTGCGCTCTAACCCATTAGAATTAGCTCAGCAAAAGGTAGAAGAAAATAGTGAATCCTTTAATGTAATGGAGAGACGTGAAGAAAAAATTGCTTCTTCAGACTACATTGCGGTTGGAAGATTAGAAAAAGTTATAGACGGTGATACAATTGATGTGAAGTTGGTAAAGTTATCTAATTTTTTATCCGATTATTTGAAAGTAGAACAAACAATTACAATTCGATATAACGGTGTAGAAACACCCGAAATATTTCAACCGGGAGCAGAGTCCTACAAAAACCCTAGAAATACTAAGTTAGGAAAAATATATGGGGTTACAATGCAGGATATGTACACGATTGGAGAAGAAGCGTATAAATACAACAAGGAAATCTTGGGGGGAGAAGCAGCTCAAAAACCACTTGTCCTTATTCATTTTGACCGTAAAAAAGGTGGAGATGTACCTTTAATGGATAAAAAAGCTGGTTTTTATATAGCTGATATTTATGCAACAAATGAGAAAAGTGCTGATATTTTGCTAGATAAGGTTAAGCAAGATGAAAAGAAAGATGAAAAGAAAGATATAACATTTGTTCATGTAAACAAATCCCTTTTAGTAACCAAATCTGAGCAATTCCCGCATATTCCTCTCGGTCTCTATCCGTTTGAGTCTGCCAACACTTTAACAGTTCTTAATCCGTGGTATTGGATTGCTGAATTAGGTTTAAAAGCATATAGTATAGGAGTTGGTACTCCTTCAGCAGGCTCAAATAATGGAGATAGTACTCCTGATATTAGTAGTGACAAACCGTATGATGAAGACTTCAATCCTGAAACAAGCAACATCAAAGGTACAACAGGCCCAATTGATAACGCGCTAAATTTCTTTAGTCCTTACGATGATAGATTGCCTGTTTTTACAGATGGAATAAAAACAATAGATGATTTAAAAAGACATTCAAAGGTTAGGATTGGGGATGTTATCCTTACAATACCGCCTACTTCTATTGAGATAAACAAAACTTCGAATATCTCAAAAATAAAAGCACTTCGTACAAAATCCTCTGTATTAGTTAACAGTGGTCAAACACTTACTACTTTAAGTATGGATCTTTATTTCCACGATATTGAATCAATTAATGGTAAGAAATATCCGTGGAAGAAAGAATATGCAAAAGGAGAAGAAGCTAAGCACTTCTATGTCGATGGACTTAGACCATTACTTGGACAATTTTCTAAAGCGCCGTTTCTTCCAATTGATAACTACTACATTAATGATGTGTTAGGTATTCGTGATGTAGCTTTAATGAATATTGAAGTAACAACAGTCCCTAATTTCCCAGAGTCCTTAATCGCCAAGTTAACGCTTGTTGAATTTAATTCAGAAGCATACTTAATGGATAAAAGCACATTGGGAGACTCTATAAATTATCCAATGTTAAGATGGTATTATAATCAATCTCTATCGAATCGTGGGGACAAGTATCGTTTCTTCAAAGGGTTAGAAGGTCCAATTAAAAGTGATATCAAATTCACTCTTGCTGATGAAACTATCCTATCTACACGAAAGCACGCTATTGATTATATGAAAAATGCAGATTCTCCAGAGCAAAGACGAAGTGATTTAAAGACAAAGAATCAGGATTACAAAAATAAAAAAGCAGATGCATCTGTTGTTAACGAAATCTTGGATCAGTATAAACGTTATAAAGATTCTAAGTTTGAGGAAGAAATGATTATTGATGACCTTCGAAAAGGTTTTGGTGATGTTAACTATTGGTACATGGTCAAAGAACTCCAAAAGAAATACAAATTAAAAACAGAAAAAGCAGAAAATGTTCTAGTTAAAGGAGCGGAAATGTTTTCTGAAATTTATGATGGTAAATACAAAGGTTCGTTTGTCAATCTTGTTGACCAGGAAATCTTTATCCCATATCAATCTCGTGTATACTTTAAGACTCGATTTGATTGGTCGGATGTATCCGCAATACTCAATTACTATGATGAAGACCCTCCAGTGGATTATTCAGAAGAACAATACAAGGGAAAAGAAGAAAGCGGTCTTATTATCTTAAAGAAACTTAAAGATGCAGGTAACCAAAAACTTCTTGAAAGTCAATTCAAGAAGTTTTATGCAAAAGGAAAATTCTGTATTCCTGCTGAGTCTAGTGTGATAGAGACATTGAAAAAAATTGCTAATGGTACAAAAGCGATGGAAGAAGAAATAAACAAGTACGAGGATGCTTTCAATGAAAATATGAAAATTATTGAAGCTACTGAACTTGTGATTCCAATGAAAGAGTACCCAATCTCTGGGGGAGTTATCCCCATTTCTATCAATGCTCGTTTCTCAAATGAGTTTAGCATGTCTAATGTTCAATCCAGTGAATCTGCAACTTTACAATTTATGGGAGGTGGAGACCCATATATTGATTTAATCTTAGAAGTTGATGAAGGTGGTGCAAGAGATTTTAATAATCTTATTGCGATTTCTGATTACTACGCTAAGACATATAATCAGGGTATTACAAACGGATATATTGGTATTGAAAACGATCTTGCACAATTATTTGGTATTCGATAT
This sequence comes from Bacillus sp. BF2-3, assembly GCF_008368795.1. Lineage (NCBI taxonomy): Bacteria > Bacillati > Bacillota > Bacilli > Caryophanales > Bacillaceae > Bacillus > Bacillus sp. BF2-3. The sequence goes on along the minus strand of NZ_QOSA01000037.1, from coordinate 55,971 downwards.
GTAATGTTTGAAGGTATTTCTGTAAATACAGTTCCTAACTATCCTGGAAGATATCAAATTATGCTTCAAGGTATTGGGTTTAATAAGACACAACGTCAAAGTGAGGAACTAAAAGATTTACCTGGTAACAGTAAACATATGGATTCTGAAAAGCTAAAGGCTAATAAAATGGCATTTATGAATGACCGTCTGATTGAAGCTAGACTTCACAAACTGGAAGTTTATCCAGATATGGAACTCCCAACTTACGCTGAAATTAATGCTGTATTACCAGAGATGGATGCAGGGGTAACAGAGTATCAAAACCTAACAAAAGGAACATATCTTGACCCAGACTTCTATTTCTCTACAGGTAGCACGTTAAGACAGTTAATTGAAGAGTCATACAACGGAAATCATCAGGTAAACATGTTTGATGCTACAGGTGTAGCTGCTTATACAAGCAATATGTCTGAAAAACTGTTTGATACTACCGAAGAAGACTGGAAAAAACTTAAGGAAATGCAAGATACTGAAGGTGTAGAGCCCCTTGATTGGAAGTTTAGTTGGGGCAAAGCGTTAGAAACTGTGAAATATGATACACCAAATACATCAGCAGGAACTGTTATAGCAGATCAAAGTGGTACTGCTGCAGTAAAGAACGCAGAAGTTCAAAAGTTTTTAACAGAGAAAAAAGATGATAAATTTGCGTACGAAACCTTCCCAACTATGGAAGAATGGAAAACACTTTTCCCTGATGGTGGAAATGATTATGGTACGTTGGCTAAAGACCCTAGTGGTGATGAAGCGCTTATCTACCAAGAGCTTAATAGTTTAGTTGATAAGTATTTCAAGAAGTACTATTCAGCCCCTGAATTCATTGAAGAGTGTCGTGGAGATTTAAAAGATGCGGATTCATCTAAAAAACTGGTTTCTTATGAACCTGCAGATGCTCTTTATTCTGCAAGTTTTGAAGCAAATCGTAATAAGCTACACAATTCTGATATGACTAGTGTTACTAAGCTAATCCAAAAAGACACTATTAAATCACCGCAAAAATCAGAACGTATTAAGTCGAATGATTTCCACAAAACAGATTTAAAAATCACAAAAGAGAGATTCATGACACTTATGAAAGCATTCCTTGATAAAACAAGTCAGTGGAAGCATTTCAAAGGAACAAAACCTTCTGTAAGTAAATCCGGACGTGTAGGATTAGCTCAAGTAGATGTTTCTTCAGCCGACATGAAGGTTGATGAAGTAAAACGCTTGATGTATAACTGGAGATACAATTTACAAACAGCAGTTAAGCAACTCGCAGAACATTACGAGAAGTTGATTAAGTTAGATAAAGACTATATGAATTTTGAAGCTTATTGTCGCCCTTGGGATGGAATGTTTGCTCTATATGAAAAGCCGGATGCAACAATTAAAACGGCTAAAGACATCGAAGATAACTCTATGGCAAGCGGCGTTATGAACCGATTTAATCATTATGCGACTAAGCCATTTAATACATTTAGTGGTTACAATAAAGATGTGTATAAGACATATGCAAATTTAAGTATGGACGAGTTCATTACAATTGGTAATGGAAACAAAGATGACTATATTGATAAACTTCTTGAACTTGAATACTATGATTTATCAGTATTAAAAGAAAATAACTTAAAAGTTGATTCTAATAAGAAAGACATTAAGAAGGTAATGAAAGTACAACTTGAAAAAATGGATAAGGAATCATTGTATACTACTTATGAAAAACATCTGAAGTTCTTATATGAACTAAAACAGAATGATAGCACACTTGAGAAGGTTGTAGATGGAGCTGCTGGATATATGAATTGGGCTACTGGTGGCAAATCTGGTGAATTTGTTGATGGTCTTACAGACAAGATATCGGGGCCTAGAGCAGACAAAAATGGTTATAAATATTCTCAAGAAATCATGAAGAAGGCTACAAAGCTTTACGAGGCAATTCGTGGTGTTAATGAAACAGCTACTGCTTCAACACAAGCCACAGATACTCGTTTGTATAATGATGTTGATCCGCGTGTACTTTATGAAGAAATGTTCTATGATTTAAGGTACCATGATCAACGTGGAAGAATGCTTCGTGCGTTCCCAGGTTTCCAGATGTTTATTATCCATGAAGGTGCTTATTTCGGGAAGTATAAATTCTGGGATAACATGTACGGATTCAATGCTATTAAAAGTATTGATGTTCACCGTTCTCGTAAAATAGCTGCAGATACAGCAGTCATCTCAATGACTAATGTTTATTCTAACTTAACAACTCGACGTACGGATGTGGACTATGTGGATCGTGAGTTAAAATTTTGGGATAATTATGTTTGGAATGAAATACCTCAAGATTTAATTGAGAAAAAAGAAAATGAAGTTAATAAGAATCTCTTCATAGAAACAGGAGCGCGTATCCATTTAAGAATGGGATATGGGTCTACAGCTAGTGCTTTACCAATTGTATTCAATGGTACGATTTCAGAACTTCAGATTGGTGACGTAATTGAAATCGTTGCTCAAGGTGACGGAATTGAATTAGGAAACGTTGTATCTGGTGATCCTGATGATAATAATGATGGATTATTCCAAGTAACTGAACCAAGAGACTTAATTTGTAGCTTTATGAGTTCAAAAGGAAGTTGGTTCAAAGACTTTATGAATGGCGTAGTAGATGAACGGTTGTTTAAAGACAATCCACTAGGAATCATGCACTTTGGTCAACCATTCGATGTAAACTCAAGTAGTTCAACCGATTCAAAACCCTTGGGCAATCTATTATGGTTCAACGATGAGTATGGAGAAGTTGCTCAAAATATATATTCTTCTAATGGAACCCCTACATTCTCACAATGGTTACATCCTAACGGCGAGCGAAATAATATTTTCGAAGATTTTAGCTGGAAACGTCTATGGGAAAATAAGTTTAAGATTTTTAACCCTGGTGATGAAGATAACATAGTTATTAAATTCTATAACAATACAGTTTGGGATATTATTCAAACAATTGCATATTCGACTCCAGACTATATGGCCGCTGTTCATCCATTTGAATTACGCTCCACATTATTCTTTGGAAAACCATATTGGCGCTGTGCATTTGATTATGATTCTCGATATGAATTTGATGCCGCAAATAAAACATGGAAAAGATACCTTATAGGTGAGGCAAGACGACCATATATGCAAAATAAATTTTACATGTCGGCTTATGATATTATTGAAAATAATATTAAAGCTAGTGAGGATAATGTTTTCACAAATGTTATTGTGAACTATGACGGAAAACAAACGCCTGTACTGTATGCAGATGCGGATATTCGTTTTGACAAGCAAAAAACAAGAGTAGTAGAAGCAGACATTGTAGCAAAGTTTGGAGACTTTTATACCTCGGAAGTCATGGCCACATACTTCGGACACTCTACACTTAGAGATAGTATGAAAGATATGTATAAAGGAAATCTATTAGTATTAGGAGATCCTACTGCTAAACCGTATGACATGATGTATATTAATGATGAAATTAGTGACATGCAAGGAAATGCTTTAATTAAATCAGTAACACATCATTTCAGTATGGAAACAGGATTCATTACTTCTATCGAACCAGATTTATTGGTAGTAAATGATGACCAAGTAATTATTGAAATGGGTAAGTGGTATGCGGGTTTTGGGCAGTCAATAGCTGCTACGCTGGCAATACGTGCTGCAGCAAATAAAGCCGGAAGAAACCTAAGCAAGTGGATCACAAAGTCTAAGAATATCCCTGCTAATGTAGGAAAATGGGTATCAACAAAAGGTTTCAGACATACTGTAAGAATGGCAAATAATAATGGGGATATGGATAAAATCCTAAAAACACTTGATGAGATCATCTCTAAAGAAGATGGTGATGTTAAAGCTCTCCAGCAGAAACTAGCAACAGAAATTGAAGAAGCAAATAAAAACTTACAAAAAGTCACAGGCAAAGTAAAAGATAAAATAAGATTTATCCAAAACACAAGTAAAAAGGCTATTTTGCAATCAGGAACAGCTTTTGCAAAGATTTTATCAAGCTCTAATGATATAGCAAAGATTGGTAAAGGAGTAGTGAATTCGCTTCGAGGAGCAGCTTCTTTCACACCACTAGGATTCATTGTTAATTCAGCAATATGGATTGGTACGGAAATGTTGTTTGAACACTATCGCCGTTTTAAGGAAAACCTTCAATGTGTTGTGGCAATGCCATTAACTTATAGAGGGAAAGAATTAACAGCAGGTATTAATAACCATGCAGGTATGATTTATGGTGATGCACCAGGTCGATATGATAAGATGTTCAATGCAACATTATTCCATGACGATGAGGATGCAGAGTTCTTCGGTAACGCATTTATAGAAATAGCTAACTTCTTTACCGATTCAGGGGGGGAAGAAGGTGTATATGCAAAAACTGAGAAAGCTCATCAACTTAATGAGTTAGCCAAGAAACAGCAATAATATAACGAAAGAAGAGGCATAGCCTCTTCTTTTTCTGTGTTAACTATAGCGAAAATCAAAATAAATGGTTAGTTTATCAAAATAAGGAGGAATAGCTATATGGCACAAAAAGACAAACAAACATATAATATCGAATTGTATATAAAGAAAATAAAAGCAGCGAAAGAAGTATATGCGGAACGTAAGAAGTTTCTAGAGGGTTTCTCACTTAAAAAGAAAAAAGACAAGCCCAAAGATGGAGGCGGAGAAGTTGCAGCATCAGGTGGTGGCGGTTCAGTAAACTTCAATGGAGAATTGCCTACGGTTGCTCAGTATACTGGACCAGATGTTTACACCGACAAACTTCTAAACGGAGGAGTATACCAAAATGGAATTAAAGGTAAGATAGCTGGTACCGATAAATGGAATCAGCATATTAAAGAACAAGCAGCAAAAGCTGGTGTAAATCCTCTATTGGTTAAAGTAATTATGGCAACGGAATCCGGTGGAGTACACGATTCGACCCCAAACTCTTCTAACTGTGTTGGGTTGATGCAAACGGAAAAGGATATTACTGGAAATCTAAAGTTAGACTTTGGAAGAGCATGCAGTGATCCAGTCTATAATATCTATGTAGGATGCATGATTCTTAAAGATAAGCATAATTATGCTGGAGGCGTTATCTCTAGGGGTAAAAATCCATATGCAGAATTTAAGAGTAAAGGATTTGAGTTAAAACAAAACGGTCATGGGGTTGCTTGGTTATATAACGGTTTCAGTGTGCCTTTTGACGGAAAAAATAAGGTTTATCGTGGTGGATATGTTTATGCGAACCAAGTAGTTGCAATGTATAAAGGTTTTGGAAGAGACGCATACACAGATACAATGTTAACTCTGGATGTTTTATCTGGTGGCGGTAGTGGTGGTGGAAGTTCATCATCCGCTGGTGGTAAAGGAACAGGCGGAAAATGGGAATACGGAAAAATATTTGCAAGTGGTGATGAAGTAGTTAAGTTTTTGAACACTGTAGACACTAGTATGATTAATGGTATCTATGTCCACCACACCTATGATCCAGACCATACAAAGGCTAAAGGTCAAACACTAACCAAACTAAACGATGACATGAAAAAATTCCATACAATAACCCGAGGTTGGGATAATATCGCGCAACACTTCACTATTGGTGTGGATGGACAAGTAATTCTTGGACGTGATATTGCATCTGTTCCATGTAGTGCAACAGGATATAACGGTACAGCTTCTAATCATCCCGCGATGTATGAAATGATAGGCAACTTTGATATAGGTAAAGATAAATTACAAGGTAAACAGTTGGAGTCCGCTGTTGCTATCGCTAAGTACTTTGCTATGAAAGCAAATGGTGTAAAGTTTCACCGTGAAGGATTAATTAATGGCCAAGAACCAAAAAGTTGTCCTGGTAGTGGAGTAGATAAAACTTGGTTCATGAATCTAGTTACAGGAAAGGCAAAAATAAGTGAGTTCTCTGCTCAATCAGTACCTGTATCAGATTCAGATATTGAAGCGAATTATGCAGCAGGCTGTGACCTTTCTCAAGATCCGATAATAGAAGATGTCATGGATACACCATTCAGGCTACCACCAACAGAAGATGAATTAGAACACGCTAGAAATTTTGCAACGAAGATAAGTATCCCTACTGCACAATTAAAAGAGAGTAGAATTATTGCTCCAAAGTACCCAAGGTCAAACTATGTGGAAGACTTTAAACTGTCATCCAGTTATGACATGAAGAAAAATTACTCCCCATTACCTCCACATGAGTTTATTCATCTAAATGGTCCTCAAGAGAATTTCTACACAAGTGAAGCAAGACAAGCTTTCCGTCTTCTTAAAGATCGACTTGGATACAAAATCTTAAGAATAGCTAGAGGGTTTGATCCTTCTGATGGAGAGTCTTCTCATTCTATTGGTATTTCTATGGACATATATGCTGATTCAACAGAAGAAGCAATTTATATAGCTGATACTGCATGGTTAACAGGATTCCGAGCTATTGCGGTTGGTCCTAAGTTTGTTCATGTTGATATTGGTCCTGAATCAGCTTGGGGATATGATAATCTACCATTTTATCAAGGACCAGGTACATTAAGGGCGGGTGATTTTAGTTATGGCTACAAACAAAGAAACCTATAATCTCGAATCATATAAGAAGAAAATTAAAGCGGGTAAGGAAGAGTATCAAAAAAGAAAAGAGTACCTTGCTAAATTTGAACTTCCTAAAACTAATGATGAAGAGGAAGAAGAAGTAGAAGTATCCGATGGTAGTAAAAAGCCTGAAGACCAAGGGAACGCAGTAAAAGAACCTGAGGGAGGAGTTGGTAACTTCACAGGTTCGGGCGAACTAGGCGTTCCTGCAGAACCAAAATCATATAGATTTACTTCTGTTATGGGACCTCGTGATGGAGCAAACCATAATGGAGTGGATTTAGCTCCTAATACTCGTGGCGATACAAACTGCAAGATACTGTCTGCAGGTGATGGAGTTGTTTTGCAAGCCAGAAGCGGTGTAGGAGGATTTGGTACTTGGATCGTTATTAAGCATAAAGATGATTTGTATACGATTTATGGACATATGCATCCTGATACATTACGAGTAAAAACAGGCGATACGGTTAAAAGAGGTCAACATATTGCGATGATGGGGCAACAAGGTCAGTCTTTCGGTGTCCATTTACACTTTGAGGTTTGTACAGACTTTGTTAATAACAGAAGAGGAACTACAAAGAACCCCGAAGATTATGTTGATATTCGAGGCAGCGCCTCAGCTATTCAAGTAAATTCTATTACACCTAAGGCTAGCTTCTCAGCAAAAGCGGATGAGAAAGAAGAAGGTAATGAAAAACCAATGCATGCTCTTTATGAGAAGGATGGAGCAGAATTATCAGAAGAAGAAAAACTAATTGATCAGACATACAGAAGCTCTTTCCCATACCTGCCAGTTCAATTCATAGGGGATTCTCTTAAGAAGGGTGACATGACAAGAGAGTACTTTCTCCTTAACCGTGTTGGTTGGGCTCGAACTACCAAGTATGAAAAAATGGTTCCCTTAAATAAGGAAAGATTTATTCATAGTGAAAAATATGATGGTCATGAAGGGAATCTTTATTCTCCAGACGCAAAAAGGTTGTTTGAAAGCTTGCTTTTGAAAACACAAAAACCTTATTTTGAGGTTATTAGTGGTTTCCGCTTTAGTAACCCTGGTCAACTTTCACCTCATGAGGCAGGTTGTGCAATTGATATTCTTGTCAGAAGCATAGACGAAGTAAGAGAAATTGCTGACTGTGCATGGCAATTAGGTGTGAGATCGATCGCGATTGGTGGAGACTTCGAAAACAATAAAGGGTTCATTCATATAGATATTGCTCCAAAAGGGAAAGACATTAAATATGATGGAGTTCCTATCTATGGTGGACCAGGAAAGTGGGTGACTCAATGAATTTCAACAGTCCAATTCACCAATCTATTTACAGTAAAGTAGTTGTACCGTCTTTAAATAGATTACAAGGAACAATTGAAGGCTATGTGATTCAAGTGGATTATACGAAACTAACATGTGAAGTAGTATACTCCGATGAAAACAGTCATGCTTTACGAACAATGAAAAACGTATCTTTACCTAAAGATGGGGATGGCGTATTTACACAAGCTGTTAAAAATGGTGACAGGGTTTCTATCTCTTTTAAAAACAAATCAAAAGAGTCACCTTATATATCTACAGTGTACAAGGCAAATCATAGTGATGAAAATTATCTAAGCCCATACGGTGGAAGAACAATTCGTCAATCCCGTATTTTTTAGAAAGGAGGATTCCGATGAATGAAGCATATGTAAACAAGACATATGGAGATGGAGATAAGGACATTCATTACCCTTATTGGCGACAAGTACTGCAAAATGAACTTGTTAACTTCAAAACTAAGAGTTTAGAAAAGGAATTGGAGAACTGGCAATTTATCAGTGAAGACGAAATTGCACTTAAACATCCAGTTACAGGTTCAACCTTTAAACTCTGCGATGATGGTTCAATTGAAATGTTTGTGAATGAAGACACAGGTATCCGATTGGATGCTAAAGATAATGGAATCATTTTTTATGGTGACAGTATTCATTTTGCTACAAAGGAAATGAGGATGCATACAAAACCATACGGATTCATTTGGAATAATCACAACCTAAATCCTTATCTGTATTATGGCGATAAGGTAGGAGAAAAGAGAAATATTCCAAAAGCTTCAATGGTTTCTATGTTGCAAGATGGGCCAAGCAATATTAATGTCCCCTTGTTCCAAGAGCAAAAGAGAAAGCACTATTACGATGAAAAAGTTACATCTATGATTGAGGATCTAGGAATAGAAACCTCAAGAATAAAGAGAGGAGGCTAGTCATGGACTATCGATTAATCGGCCTTGAAACATATGGTCATCGATGTGAAATTTGTGGGCACTCTCTAGTAGAAGTTCATCATATCGACTATCAAGAACAGCAAGCGTTGGAGATTCAAATTCGCAAGGCTATAAAGGTGGGCCAAGACATAACAGAATTAGTAGAAGCCGCAAAAGAACAAGGATACGAGGAATGGGATGGAAAACAACTATCGAAAAACAATCGATCTACTAATCTATCGGTATTGTGCGGTAACTGTCACTATCTTATCCACCGACTTGATGCAGGCAAGCAGTTACTAAAAGTATTAGAAAGAAGGAGATAAGAATGAAAGTCGATTTTCGTTTTTCACCTGAAGGGGATTTAGAGCTTGGTTCTCCTAGTTACAATGACTTTGATGAATTACTCTATATCGATTCAGTAGGAAATATCTCAACAGATAGCTCACAAGGATTATTAATAAGGGATATTCCATTGCAAGTATCTTACTTAAGCGAGAAGCAAGTAATACTCAATAGATTAAGAACAGACAATCCGGACTGGTTTATACATCGGGAGATAGGGGCTGATTTATCGGAATTAATTGGTCTTCCTAACACAAGAGAAACAGGAGACTTAGGAAAGTCCCTAATTGAAAAAAGTTTAACTGGCGACAAGTTTCTACTTCCTGGTGATCTAAATGTTAGACCCGTCCCTGTTAATTCGAGCGAAATACTCTTCTATATTACTGTTAGAAGAAAAATAGCAGATTTAGTTATACCAGTTCTATTTAATTTAGAACATGGTTTATTATCAGAATATGAGGTGAACAGTTAATGAGAAAATCAAAGGATGAAATGCTCGAAGCGGTTTTGACTCGACTTCGAACTGAAGGTGGAATTACTGAAACAAGTCCAGGATCGATTGCTCGAATGTTTGCAGAAGTAATGATAGAAGAATTTAGTCCATTCTACGATGAATTAGATTTAATTACTAAGATGGGTTTTATTTCAACATCAACAGGCGGATATCTGGACCTTATTGGTGAACTGTTAAACTGTACTCGTGATGGAGATGAATCAGACGATAACTATCGTGCAAGAATCTCTAATCAAGTATCTGTTGAACAGAGTGCAAATTTAATTGCTATACGATTAAAAACACTACGAATTGATGGTGTTGCTGATGCTCAGTTTAAAAGATTTACAAGAGGAACAGGCTCGTTTACATGTTATGTTACTCCTCAAGTTTATCCAATTGAAAACGATCTATTAACTCGTGTAGAAAGCGTTATATCTGAAGTAGCTGCTTATGGCATGAATGTAGAAGTAAAAACAAGTGAATACAACCCCGTGGACATTACTCTCAACTTAATTTTCCACTCCAAAACAACTTCTCTTGAAAGACAACATATCCGCAATAAAGTTGTTCAAAATGTTGGAGCATACATGAAACAATTAAACATGGGTTCTCCAATTATTATCAATGAAATTATTCAACGTGTAATGGAAACAAGCGAACAAATTCTTGATATGGAATTTAAAAAACTTGTTGTCGGTGAAAAAGAGTACTTCATTAAGAATGTAGAACCTTCATTAGAAGAACGATACTTCTTAAGAAAAATTAACGTAGCATAGAAAGTAGGTGGCACATTGTTAAACAAACATACAACGAGTATGATGTCCATGCTTCCTCAATGGATGAAGATGGCCAAAGATCCGAAATCGATAGGGGCCTTATTTTTAGATGCATTTGGTGTTGAATTATCAGAGATTGAACGTTACATAGAGCAAGCTTGGAACAACATGTACATCGGTACAGCAAACTTACAAACAGCCGATTACTGCTATAAGATTCCGCTTGCTACTCGTGACGTTGTGGATGTTGAAACACCAGATCTTCACGTTCGTTTAGTTATTGATGGTGTAAAAAGAGATTGTATGCCAGTTGATACTTTGCGAATATTTTTTGAAAGTGACGACAACTCCTACATGATTGATACTATCGAAGGTTATGTGTATATCAAAGTAATGGATTATTACATGAAAGATAATATTTTTAAACCATTCGATGCAATTGAAGTAGGGGATACCCTTCATTATGAATATATGCTTCATCATATCTGGAACGTATTTGACGAGTTTGGTATGTTGTTAGGTATTTCTAGATTACCAGGTGAAAGAAACGAAGACTTTAAGAATCGTATCTTAGATGTCTTTAAGAATCCTGGTGGAGCAACAAAGAAAGGGCTTATTAATGGTATTAGTAGAGAACTTGGCATTGATAAATCTCAAGTTGAATTAGGCTCGCTATCTGATGATAAGTATGTTCAAACAAAACTTATGAATACAGATGGGACACCTTCTCAAACATATATCCAATACGTAAATCAGATTAATAGCAATCTAGGTTTCTCTTGGGATCATATGAACTGGGGGGAAGCTTATTGGCGTAGTATTGAAGAAAACAATATGGGGTTTCATTATCTACCTCATATCTGGGATGGTTTCTCTGCTTCATGGAAAGATAACGAAGTACAATCAGGTATTGGTAGCGGTGACGATTTATTAGTAACTGCTCCAAAAGAAGAGTCTTCTGTTCGAGAATTCAAAGCTTATGTTGGACTACATGGAACAGAGGAACAAATTGAAGAGAATCACCCAGAAATCCAATTCAAATACAAGATAGTTGCTAAAGGAAAAATACCAAATGATGAGTATGATTTAGAGGATTATAAATATACAGTAATGGCTTCTGAAATTATTCCGCTTCATTACGTATTAGTAGCTTTACGTGAATTCCTATATCAAACTCATATCACTTGGGACAATCGTTATGGTTATACATTTAGTGACAATACGTCCCCTGGTATGGAAATCGTTACCGGGGAAGATGCTCTTCATAATAATGAGGAGCCACAAATTAAAATTCATGTAGATATGAAAACTGCTGATAGAACAGTGACACCTGTTTTAGAAGAGCTTATAGTGGATTGGACCGATCAGAATGATACGCCTCAGTCTTACAAATTAACAACAGATGAAGACTTTACTCTAAATAATACAATGACCCAAACGACGTTAGCTGATGTAGAAGTAGGCAGCGGTTCTGTAACTCTTGGTAAAGGTTCATTCTCTGCCGTTATAGATACAGAGGGATCATTCTCAAGAGGATCACAAGGTATATCAGTAAGAGTTAACCGAGAAGGTTCTTTATCTCTTAATCTACCAAATTAACAAGGAGTGGATAAAATATGGCTGAAACTGGCTCAGTACAAAACGCAGTTGGGAATAATGTTTACCCAGATTTAGTTCTTACTCGTTTCCCAGAATTATTCGACGAGCGAAGTGGTTCTAAATCGAACCCCAACCTGCAACGATGGACAAACCTTAAAGATTATAATATGGCTGAGCATGTAAACTCTCTACAAGATGCTGTAATGGCAGTACAGCGTATGCTAGGAGAATTAGCTCAAATGCCAGCTGCACCAAAGGATGTAAACGGAAAACCTATTACAGACCCAAACGTGCTACTAAACCTTAAACGAACTTCTACCGTTAAGTCTCGTATAGACGCACTTGAGACTCATGATTGGTATGCTGAATTCGATAAACGATACGGTGGACCAGTATGGAAGTTTGATAAGGACAAGCCTACAAATCCTACAATTCAGCAACACCGTCACTTAGGTAGCACTTCAGGAATTCCTGGTATGCCAGAGAAGATTATGCTTACACAAGAAGTACAGGGTAAACTTCCAAAGGCAAACGTTGATTTAACAAAGACTGCTACGGGAATCACCGGTTCTGACATCTACGTAGAATCAACTTCAAATACGAAAGTAGCTGATGCGATTAATGACAAGATTTCTGAAACAACAGGTGGGACAATTGCACAAAATGCAGAGTTGAAAGTATTAGGGAAGACAAACACTCGATGGACAAGAGAGTTTGATTCAAATGATGCATCTTCAACTGGTAACACTGCAGTTGCTGACTCAAAAACATTATTAAACAAAGCAATTGAAAGTGGTGCTACTGCTGCTTCAGACCTGTTAAATGCTCCATTAGATGGAATGCAGTATGGTCGTTATGTTGCGATTGTAAGATTATCAACAAGTAGTCTTCCTTCTAATGCGGTTGTTGAGATTTCTGCAGTTAACTCAAAGACAAACCAAGTTATTAACAAAGCTACTTTAAACGGAACAGACTTTGATACAAGTGGACAGTATAAAACATTCTACTTGATCTTCAATCATGACGGTTCTACAAAACTACGTGTTAGAAAACTAGCTACAACATCTTCTGTAAAAGTTCGTTTTGATTATGCGATTGTTGAACCAGTTCACCCAGCGGTATTTGATCGCTAAGAAAGGATGTTATGTAAATGGCAAAACGACCAGAAGGATTATCTCCTAATTTTAACTCCATCGTTTCTCCAGACGTTCCTTCCTCATTGATTTTTTCATGGACATTCATTAAAGAAAACTCTGGTGATTATCAGAAAAATGCAGAAGTAAAGGTATATAAAATGGGATCTAATACAGCCCTTATTACCTTCTCTACAGGAACAGATCAACAAGCAGACATAACATCTCATCAGGGTGTTCTTGACCTAGAGCAGACTTATGAATGGGAAGTAAAAGTAACAGCTGCTAACGACTCCACTGCTTTTAGTGGAAGAAAAAGATTTAAATTTGGACCTGTATTTTTACAGGATGGACTTGTATGGCGAGATGGACCAGACGCATATGAATACATCGGGACTCGTCAATACTTTGAGGAGATTAGAGAAAATGCTGCCTCAGTATTAGAGGATTACGTGGTAGATTCTATAGAAGAAAACGATGCCTTAGAAAAAGCTTTGGCTTTATTTACTCGTGAAACTGTTCCTAGTCGTACCGATTTTGAAAACCTCGAAAGTATTCTATGGTTAATTGCAAAAAAAGAAGATACATATCGAGATGAAATTCAAAGACTTATTGAAGATGGTCTAGGGGCTCAAGACATTCATAAGATATATACAATCTTTGACCGTCTTATTAGAATTCCACCAAGAGAACCAAGTAATGTGTACTTAACATTTGGAGGTTTTGAACCGCTTTATGTAAAAAGTGGACGTGCATATAATAATGGTAAAGAGGATTTATCTGTTGATGTTAGCTGGCAACCCTCAGATCTTAAACCAGGTACATGTACGATTAACTTTTTAAATGAACTTTCAGAAGATGTTTCGTATTATAAGGTTGAGTTAGCGGTTGGTTTCACTGATAAGGCTTGTAATTATACATTATTTTATCGAGTAGAAGATGTAGAATCATTCGGAAGAAAAATTAATATCCCAATGGATCACATTAACTTTGTGCATCTTTCTTCCTCAAAAGAAACACGTTATGTTTTACGAGTTTCTGCAGTAGATAAAAGAAAAGAGCAATCAGTGCCTTACTACAAACCCTACAAAGTGGATAATGTTCCCCTTGGTGTAGCAAGTTATAACCTACGTGTTCAACAATACGATTTATCAAATCAGTGGATTACCCAGTCTTACTACGACATTTACAACGGCCCAAATACAGCTTATGTTCATAATGTAACGGGCAATGTAGATGGTGTTTACCATTATGCTGTTCGTGTATTTGATAAAAATGGACATGTAAGTGATTGGTTTTGGATCTTAGATTATATAAAGATTGATCCGTTAAAACCTCCCGCAGCTCCAAAACCTCGTATGGCGTGGTCTGGACAACACGAACTGAATTTCGTTTGGGATGCTGTTCCTACTGCTGAGTATTATGAATATTTACCTACGTGGTGGTCAAACCCATCTATACAAAGAACGAACAACTTAGACTCACCTCATGAATGGTTAAATCCAGATACAACATATGTCGAAAAAGTAAGAGCTGTAAACCGAGCGGGCGCATCACCTTGGGCTACTGTTAGTGGTAAAACACAACCAAGACCAATTATAGAGAAGGTTCAAAAGAATGTAGGAAGTAGAACATGGCGTACAAATTATGTCATTTTAATGCAGAGCGGTAGAGTTGTAAGAAATCCATCTGAATGGCGTTACGAGTACGATGATAGAGAAGTGTTTCATGGGGAATGGATAGAGCTTGAAAACAAAAAACAGGACGGTCTTTATGTTAAAAAAGGAACAAGATGGGGTAATAATAAATGCTTGTTCTTCCTTGATCATAATGACTGGAGACAAAAATTACAGGGAAAAGAAATCCTAGATGTTCAGTTTTATATACGTAGAAGAAATACTGAACATGGATATCCACATGATGGTCGTTTTCTTCATGTATGGGCTCACAACTATGCAGGGAAATGGGATTTACCTTCAGCATCTCAAGGACCTCAATTGTTTAATCATCAAAAAATTGAAAGAATAGACTTCAACCGAGGTGAATCTCACTGGATTTCTCTTAATAAGTCGTTTGGTGAAGGATTACGTGACGGGTGGATTAAAGGAATTGCATTCTATCACCCTGAGGCAGAGTATGGCCCATATTCTTACATGCGTTTTGATGCTTATACATTCCAATTTTACGTTAAATATCGATAGGGAGAGAGCAATCTCCCCCTTATTTTTTTAAGGTGGTGACACAGATTGGCACAGTACCAAAGAAACTTTTATTCTAGTTCATTATATGGACGACTAAAAGCATTTTATGGAGATTATCTAACAGAAGAATTTGATGCTCAAGAACCTTTTAGCTATCATATTGATGCAAAAATCCAAGCACAATTACCTTCTACGTTTTACGCAGCAACAAGCAGGGAATTTAAACGGATTGATTCAACGAAATGGAAAGTATCAGGAAAAGATATTAAAACAAGAACTGCTAATACACCTGTAGAATTTGTGGCTACAGGTGATAATTTAGAAGTGCATGTGCGCCTTCAAAATGTGGATACTCAGAACATCGAAGCAAAGCTATATAAAGAAGAATTGGTAGCAGAAGCATACCAATGGGTAGAGAAGCAAACAAAGTCAATCAATACATTATCTCTAACAAACCCTAATAAGGTAGATAAAATTGCTTTTGACTCTTACGGTTTTGGTGATTACAAAGTAATTATTAAAGCACTTGATACGACAGCAGATGCAATCATTGTGGGAGGTAAATTAAGAACAAGTGATTTTAATATTGAGATTCGTACCTCTGCCAATAAAACTACATGGTCGAAATGGGAGCCAATTACTTTAAACAAAAAACTTATTCAAGGGCAGAATTATTTATCTATAGGACAGAGCGTAACGCTTTACAAAAACGTTCGTTACGTTCAAGGGAAAATAATTTTATTATCTTCGGATAATGCAACTTCCCCTATTGTTGATAGGGTTGAGTTACGTTCGGAAGATAGTGGATTATATGACCAAAATGGTGATTACACCGTTAAAATTGATATGACACAGGTGGCAACAAGTGTTGGAAAGTCATTCAAGCATGTAGATAAGATACGTTTTATTCAGAAGCAACCAGCTGGTACTGAAATGAATATTCGTTCTTCTTCTAGTCGAGACAACATATTTTGGGGTCCAATAACAGCACCTTATCGTCAAAACACAAAGCGTCTTCGGTTAAAACGTGAGGCCACAAACCATAGTGTAACGTTAGGCCCAATTAATGAAGGAAGTAAGTTCGATTTTAGTAAGACAACTGCGCTATTAAGTTGGGATACACAAGCATTCTCCCCGAAGGATGCAAGTAATACCAAGATAACTTATATTTTCTCTAAAACAAGAACAAATCAGAAGGATCCTCGAAACCTTCTTCAAGTAATTGATAATCCAATGAATGTAAAAGATCGAGCGATTAAGTTCTCCCCTCAACCATATTTCTTAACTGTAGAAATGACACGTTCTTCAGCAAGGGGAACACCTGTAGTTGATCTTATAGATGTTTACCAAAATATTTTATACAAAGAGGTAGTCAATATAATTAGTAAAGATGTATCTGCTGTAGATGGTTTAAGTACAGGTAGAAAATCACTTCAGAAAATTAGTGACTATCCATTCAAATATCCTAGTATCTCAAATCAAATTCCATTTAATCAGCAACAAATTACTGCTGCTCAGCAAAAATATGAGCTTACAGACCAAACAAGAAGACCTTCGGATGTTATGCTGTACCTTAAATCAGAGGAGAATAAAGGGTCTAGAACTGGTAAATCTACATCTGCATCTGATGAAGTAATCGCAAAAGCTATACAAAGGAAATTGGAATTTGGAGATAAAACAGGAGTCCTTATGCATTATCAATATGGTGCAGGGAAGGTTCAATATCTAAGACCTTACGAAAGAGAGTTAGATTCTACATTTACACCATTTTTATTGCCGAATCTTAAGTACCGTTATTACATTAAAAATGGATGGCCAAACGAAGTACACAAAGTCATTAATGGACAAACATTAAATGATGTAGCTGAAATGTATAACACGACGGTAAATGCAATTAAAGGAAGCAATAAGGACATTCTGCTGAATGAAGATACAACATTGGTAAAGGATCAGCTTATCACAATTCCGAACACATCCAAGAACGACGATGTTTCTCTATTATTTAAGAACGGTACAGTTTATACACAGAAATCTAGTCATAACTCAGTTTATGATAAAAATCATGGCTTAAACGTTACAGACTTTTCAAGTGAACCAATAAGTATCAAGGTTCCGAACACTCCTCCAAGAGGGTATGTAGATTGGGCATCAGAAGAAAAGATTTATACAGGTATAATTAATGCCAATGATATCCGCGGGGAGTTTGTTCGTACACAATTTAATCTTTCAACTCTTTCGGATTTTGATCGTGAATATGTAGTAGCAAATGGTGACACATGGGAAAGTATTGCTTCTAAATATGATATATACGTACAGGATTTGAGGGCAGCTAATAATTCAATTGAGGAATTAAAAGTAGGTAATACAATTATTATACCTCCAAATATTATTCTGCCAGCATTAGCTCCTGAAGCAGAATTTGAAGATGCGATGCCTTATAAGATTTCTATTATTGAAGATTCTGTTCATAAGAAGGATGGAGTTAGAATTGATGAATCCTTTGTTCCTATCGATTGGAATGGAAAACATCTTCCTCTTGAAGTTACATACAGAACATCTGAACTTCTTACAGCTGAAATGGTAAGAGGTTCAGATGCTAATGGAATGGATCCACTGCCTTTAAGTGAGGTTATCGAGATTGTCTCTTGTAAGAAAAAAAACGGAAGTGTAACATATCACATTTGGAACGACACTTTAAAAACAGGTGACTTCAAATTAAAGAGTAATTATATTGATTGGTCTCCATCTCAGGCAGGAGTATTAGAGCCTGCACCAGGGGAAGAGTACGTTGTTGTTTATAAACGTCGTGAAGTAGATAGTGTGAAAGTTCATCTAGATACAACTTATTTTGAAAAGGTGGGGACAGACATTGTATGGCGTTCACCTGAAGTGAAAGTATTTGATGGGGTCTGTACACCAACGGAAGACTTTAAGCTAGAGCTTCCTACACCTCAAACTTTTGAAGGATATGATGGAATTTATAAGAATATTAGTTACATTATAGAGGATAATGACTTGTGGGTAGAAACAAGTGTCCAAGATATTGACGGTAAGAAGTTCTTGGTAGGTACCTTGAATGGAAAAGATCCAAGCAAGAATTGGTATCCTGAAATTCAGAAAGGTTACTACTATCTAAAAGAACAAGAGCATTATCTATATTCTGAGCCATTAAAAACAGTATTAGCTGAAAAAGAATTGCCGACAGCTGATGGTATCGAGTATGTTAAGGGGCCAACTGGAATGGGGGCAATGTTATTACCTGCTAGTAGCAACATAGTTAGAGATTCTGTATTTGTGAACGATGATTGGCAAAGGTCTAAAGTCTTTAATGCCACATCATTCTAAATGAGTTAGGGAGAGGAGAGATTCCTCTCCTTTTCTTATGGACATTAATAAGAAGTAAAGGTTAGATTGTCAAAAGAAATCAATAAAAAGGTGGTGCAGAAATGTTCACTAATCCGGGAACAATTATTAAACACGCTACAATTCCAAACGCGATTACGTTCCAAAGTGCAGGGTATGTTTCTATTTCAAATGAACTCTATGAAGATAGTAAAGTAATATTCTCGTTTTCCAAGCCGACGGAAAAGGTAGCATTAATCCCTAAATATTTAAGTGATGGAAACTATTTATTTACTTCTTTAGATAAAGAAAACAAGTTACATATAGGCGGAATTGTAAAAGATTCTGAGAAGATTTATGGAGTCGTAGATGTAAAGGATAATATTTTGAATTCTAACATTTTAACAATCTCTTCTAATGGATCTCATTTTACAGTTGACCTAAACAATAAAACGGTATTTAAATTTGAATCTGCTTTATTTGTAAATGGCCAAGTTCGTGTATGTGGTGAAGTAGGAGAAATCTTTTATTCTTGTGAAATACAAGAACCCCAATCTACTGCATGGAAAAGTAATGCAGAAAGTGGGGGAGTAGAGGTTAAGACGATTAAAATAGGAGATCACGAGTACATAAAGCTCTTAGGCTCTACTACTAAGAAAGCAACGTTCTCTCAATCTATTTCTTTACTTGCAAAAGACCATACACTTTCATTCAATGCTCAAGGAAATGGTGAGTGCTTAATTAAATCCGGGGAGACAATTTTAAAACAGATTAACATCTCACAAGGAGATTTGTCTTATATCTCGCAATCTTTTAATTTATTAACCCCGCAAACAATTACCTTAGTATTCCAAACAGACGAAATTCTTATTGTAGGAAAACATCAATTAGAAGACCGAGTTGATTCTACACCGTATATACCGAATTCTAGTATTACTGATTCAGTAGTTCGTAAGGGGTCATCATTAAAGTTCCCAGTAAAGAGCTTGTTTGATAAAAAAGCAGGGAGTATCTATTTAAAATTAACTACAAAAAACCGTATCGATAGAGACCAAACCCTTTTCCGCTCAGATACAAATGAACTATCTCTTGCAGTGCGTGGAACTAATTTATCCTATACTGTTGGTGCAAGTTCAATTACTATCCCTAAAACACTCGAAAGAAGTACGTCATATGAATTCCTTTGTAGTTGGAATGATGAAGGTATTGAGTTAACTATTAATGGTGAAAATGCGAAAGCTTTAAATACAGGGCTTTTACTTACAACTCCTCAAGAATTGATTTTTGCAAATGAAGAAACACCTATTCAGGAAGAAGTTATCTTAGAAGAGTGGGCACTGTTCAATAACAAATTACCAGATGCTTCTAATATTAAAACGCAGCTACCTTTTGCAGTTATGCAATCTTTATTTGATGGAGGAATTAGTGGCCAGAATGTTACTTGGTCTGAAATCCCTGTAGCGCCAATTGATCATTCACCGATCCTGGTTCAAAAAGAAAATGGAGACACGTTGCAAAAAGTTTCATTCTTTAATCATGAAACAGGAGCATATCAAACGTGGAATCAAGAACCATTCAAGTATGACGGCAAAAGTGATTACGTTGAGGTTGCTTACAATAACCTTGATGAGAAATTTAGAGATATTGCTATCCATACAGAGGATGGAGAAAAAATAGGTGAGCCTTACAGAATAGATGGTAAGAGGTTTTATTTCTCTTTCCACACAAATAGAAAGGCAGTATTAAAAAACAAAACCCTCTATGCAACGTATCAAGTAAACGATACCTACACAGTTGATTACAATATCAAAGCTGTTGATGGTTATCGAATTGATTTCGCTAAACACGATGGTGGGAAAAGAATTGTGTATCAAGAAGGAAACCGTTATGGTGAACCGAGGAAACTAGCAACAATGATTGATATGAATCCAATTCAAAATCAAAATCATGAAGGGTTCTTATATATTACGAACACAATAAATAAGACAGATAGCTTTAGAATCACAGCTACACCAGATCGATTACATGCAGATGGAGCAAGTTTCTCAACACTTATTATTGAGCCGCTTGATTATGAAGGAAACTTTTTATCTCACTCTAATCTAGAAATTATTGCTTCTAAAGGATTCATTTCTAGACATATCTCAAGGGATGCAGTTGAGGCACAAAAACGTTCGGGACAGTATCTATATCAATACCATGCTCCATATATCCAAGCGAAGCGTACAGGTGAGATTATAGAGGATTATATTTGGATTACAGACAAAGATAACAATATTGGTGTTTGCTACAAGATGCTGTTGAGTCCTGTTTCAAAGCCAGATAAAGTTCAATTAACACAAGATGAAAAGAACTTATTAACTACAAAAACAAAAATCATTAACTACCTCCTTATGTATGAGGGCATAGAGAGATATGAAGATGAGGAGCTTTTCACTATTTTAGATTTTAACCAAGACGGTCGCGTTACAATGGACGAGATTTTAGTCCTAGAAACGAATCAGAAAGATAATGAATTGATTGTTATCTTAAACAAGTTAAAAGAATGGGAGGATACAAAACATGCAGATGCAACCTCATAAAGATCTTGTTCGCAGTGGTCATAGAAACCGAGGGTACGCTATTCGTATTGGTAATAAGGTTCCTAAGAATAGTGCAAACCTTGCATATGTACAATCAAAATCTGTATCACCCGAGGAGAACATCTTATTAGAGGATGTTTCTTCTCAAATTCAAGAAAACGGATTATCTAATTTCATAGAAAGAGATTACATGGTTTATCCAAATCATAATTTCTTATTAGAAACTGAATCCGGACAAGCTATTTTTCCTACTGATGCAGTCTATGTAACGGATGAATTTACTATTCGTAAAAATCGTCAAGATACTCCAAAACCGGTATTCTATCAAATGGAGTTGAAAGGACGTTTCGATGCAAGAACTGCTCAAGTTATTCCTTATCTAGGCGGCTTCTCTTCTGAGACCGAACAAGAGGCTATCTCCTTAGAAGAAGTTGTGATAGACAAAAGAAATGACTTAATTTATATAGGTAATAGTATACGTATAGAAGCAAACAGTGGACCTTTACAGGACGGTGATGTGTTTAAAGTTCAATTAATTCGTGAAGACAACTTTGTATACCGTATTGTTGTATTTACAAATTTCCGTAACAACAAAGATGTTACATACAAAGTAGTCTATCCTAATTACAAAAATGACAGTAAAGAGAGCGAATTAAAGGAGGAAGTCCTAAACGCATATCCATTCTTCGAACAAGTAACAATGGACAAATTTAAAGATACTGTTTCTGAAATGGAATCAAATCCGGATAAATACAAACATTTGAAAGTCTATGCAATTGAGGAGAAGGGGAATGATTTTTCTTTCTATGCAACATCTGATGTTATGATTGCAAACTATCAAACTCGAACACCTCAACTATTTAAACATCGCGTCGAAGCAAAATTGAAAACCAAATTAAGTGAAACAAACCCAGGTAAGATGAACATTGGATTTAGTTTTGTTCAATCGGTAGTTAATGTTGAAAATTTATCTTCTATTGGTAAAACAATCAATGAGCACCTGTCGCTTCCAAAATATATAGAATTACAAAATCCGCATCCAACAGAAGTAGATCTTTTGAAAAAAGATGTTCGATATTGGGCAGTTAACCTTGATATGCCAGATCACCATTATGAGGATTATGATTTACTCGTTATAACTGGTTACGGTAAAGCCGACTTATCTATGTTTAAAGACAAGTTTGAGCATTACTTAAAAAATGGAGGTACGATTTGGATAGATAATGCTGGTAGTGGAATTAATATTCTTGATTTCAAAACGAGCAAAGGGAATACATTTATTTCTGATATCGGGTTTTCGTCAAGTAGCAATGAATTTGGGGTTAAGGAAATTAAAAAAGACTCTCCATACATTAGTCGCTTGCTACCAATTCAAAACGTTGGAGCTTTAGGCTATGCGGACATTTCTCCGGCTATCCTATTCGGACAAGATGAGGAAAGTAACCAGTGGGATACAATTGTAAAACACTTAAATGGTGGCCCTTCAATTATTAAGAAAACACTGTTTGATAAAGGTACTGTTCTTGTTTCTAACTGTGGAATATTCAGAGCATTTTACCACAACCAAAAAGAAAGTGTAAACCTTGTTTTAAACTCGATCCTTTATTATTCAGAAGAACAATGGGTGTTTACTCCTTGGAGAAATGACTTCGTATATCACCGAGATAATTTATTTGCTCAGGAATACAAAGTGAACAATACGGATGTTTATATTAATGACAGAAGTGATTACAATGCAAATCAAATTGTCGCAAAAAAAATTCTTTATAAGAACTGTAAAGAATACGTGAAAATCTACTGCAAACCTTGGTTCTATAATGCTACAGGAGTGTATGAACATGCTATAGATGGTGATAAATCAATTCCAATTAACAACAGTGGATTTGAAAGTGGTCAAGTAGATTCAGGTGGACAGCCTATTACTTCTTGGACAACTGATACAGTAAATGCAATCCCTTCATGGAATACAAAGAAGTTAGCTGGTCAAACAGTTACATTCACACATGATTCCACAAAAAGCTTATTCGGTGTTCGTCAGGTATCCTTAGACTCATCAAACGGAACAACAGGAGCTCATGCCTTTTGGGAAAGTGAAGATATCTATTTATCTATTGATGATTACAAGGTGACTGCATGGGCAAAAATTGATCAAGTACGAGGGATTACAACAGATGGTGTGAAAATCGGTATTTATAACTTACAGGGTGAAAAAATTTCTTCTTCTATTTCTATTACAGGGAAAAAAGATTGGGTTAAGTTAGAAACGAATTTCCACATCGATAAACCCCAAAAAATTAAGATTCGTTTAGGCTTTGTAGATGGAAATGGTTTTGGTAAAGCAAGCTTTGATGATGTTACATTAGATACAATCGGAGCAGTTAGAGGTGTTGCACAGAATGAAGGAGAGAAAACTCTCTATGCATTCAGTATTAAACCGAATGCTACAACGATTGATATTGAAGCAGAAGGCTTTGAAAATGCAGACATCACTAGAGCTACACCGGAAATTCCATTCACATATACGATTATGCCATTTATTCATCAGTGGATTTCCTTCGGAGTAGACCCAGGAACAGGACTAGAGTTTGGTCGTTATGAGCGAATGTATGGACCACCAGTTGCTTATTCTAAATCAATTCGTAAAACAGAAGGATTAAAGAATCTAGGCTACTTACATACGCTGCTTCCTCCAGTGCCAAGTGGAAAAGAGTGGTATGACAAGAACAAAATTTTCTACAAGATTTCACTTGGTTCAGAAAACTTAGAGGAAAACAATTTAGTTAACCTAAAACTGTTTGACCGTAAAACAGGCATGGAATGGTTCTACAGTGGAGATCTTGTTATTGGCCATAAAGATATTTTTTGGGCAACAGACAAACCAAGTTTTGTTCTTCATGCTGAAACTGGATTTGAAACAATAAGAGCTTCTAAGCGAAACTTTGGATTGAAGTTAATTGATGACCGTCGTATCTATAGTGAACTTCCTCAAACAAAGGATGCTAAAGAGAACTGGTATTTAAGAATTCATAACGGACAATTCATTAAGGATGACCTTGGATATAAAGAGTGGTCAGAGATGCATGCTAGTAATAATCTTGCTGTAATGAATCAATACAAAGAACGAGTTATGAAAAAAGAGAAGTATCAAGTCAACGAATACGCTTCTCAAATTTTTAATCCTTCTATCGGAATTATGACAGTAGAGAACGAGATGGAGTACATTACTCCTTCTACAGTAAAAGTACCTCACAATAATCTGTATGTAAGCCAAGGCTCTGTAGAAAAAGAACAGCTTTTAGTTGAGGGCTTAGCGAATTCTGCAGGAACATTGTTCCGAGCTAAACAAAAAAACTGGATTCGTAACGATAAGGTTCACATCTTTATAGATGCTGCAAACAATGGAAACATCGTGGAGATTTTCGAAGAGTATCCATTCGAGATTAATCATGACGAGGGTACTGTTTTCTTCCCAGGTAGAAATATAACTGGTAAAGTGTACGCTACTTATGAACATCGTAACTTCCGCCTTTATAAGCGAATCTACAAAAATACAAAAATGTCTAACGACTTATTGGAAGATAAACGTATCGATCCGGTTACGAAAGAAGTAATCATGTATGGTTCAAAAGAAAATTGGTTAATCCAACCAGTGTCAGTTCTAAAAACTACTAAAGGCAAGGCAACATCAGCTAATACAATTCCTGCTACAAACTATCGAATCGATTATGAAAAAGGGAAAGTAGTCTTTAAATTTGAACCAGTTGGGCCTGTATATGCAGACTATGGTTATTTCGAAAACCAAGAGTTAACAGCAAATGATTATGATATCCAAAACGGAATCTTCTTCTTAAAAGAAAACATTTCATTTAAAGATGATTTATTTGCTAAGTATTCTTATTTCGATAACTTCTACGAATACAAGGGATTCTACAATGAAACACTTCGAACATTCCTTCATTTAGACCTCAACCCATCAGTGGGACATTACTCAACTCTTCCAATGACAACTTATGTGAATGGTGTTCAAAAGGTAGAGTATAAGAAAGTTCCATCTTCAAAGCTTCTTAATAAGCTTATCCATATTTACATCGTTCCTGATTCTGAAAATGGAAACTCAATTCGTCACTGTTTCAGTAGGGAAGAATGGAGAAACATTCAACAGTCAAACCCTATGTATCTTCTACTTGCTAAGGTTCAAGTACGAGAGCATACGAGCGTTAAAGATGTGGTTGTTATGGATGCACGTACTCGCGGTGGCGGTATCTCTGAATCACTATCAACTAAGACAATTGATGAGAGAGTACAAGGAAAACAACGTTATTGGGATATTGGTAATTGGGATGGAAAAGCATTCTACCGAAATGGTGTCCTAATTGTCACACTTCCTAAGTCTATTCTAACTGAATATGGCGGTAACTTATCAGAAGAATATGCAAAAGAAGTTATTGATAAGCACGTAGCTTACGGAACGTACTGCATTATCGAATGGGAGTGATTAGTATGAATTATCCATTAGGAGCATTTCAGTACTATGACAAGGAAACGGATACAACCCACCTGCAGTGGAGTTATGTTGACGATCCGAACCTTACTCATTTTGAAGTTGAAATCTATGATCAAAACTTACGTAAATGGGTGAAGTGTGATGGACGAAATGGAATTATAGAAAAGCAACCAAAAATGGGAAGTAACTATTAACCAATGGGGCGGATAATTCCGTCCCGTTTTTTATAGCAAAAGTAATTTGTAATGGTTATAAAAGAAACATATTAAAGACAAAGTAGGTGAATGTATGGAAAAGGAATTAATCTTCCCTGTGCCTTATTCTGAGTTTGTCCGTAAAAAGGATGCACAATATGACGGGGATCCTAATGGGGATTACGTCATGTCTGAAGATGTTAATGAACTTCAGGAATCTATTGAACAGATAGAGCGCGTCATTAACTTTAAAGAGTTAGGAAGCACAGTCTCAGATGCACTTAATAAGAAAGTAGATAAGGCAGCCATATCTGATTTTGGTAGCCCGTTATTCGTTGGTTATAGAGGTGCATCTATTAACACGTATGATTCCATCGAAAAACGAATCAATGCTTTTAGTTACATTCCTCATGTCATGATTAATAAAGAAGAATCTACGAATTTTAATTTCTTTATAGATGAAGTTAAGAAGAGTGGGACATTGCTATATGGTATTATCAATTACCCTAATGTTGTTTTAAATAACATTGAAGCTGATATAACATGGTTCGAATCTAAAGGTTTTCATGGGGTCTTACTATCTAATTTTGGATTTGAAAATGGATGGAACAGATCGCAACAAAACCAAATTCTTCAATACATTCATACAAAAGGAATGGCAGCTGTTATTACAGGTGAAATAGAAACCACGTTATTTAACAAACCCCACAAAAATAATCCTCAGCAAGAAGACCTTAAAACATCGAAAGATGACATTTATTTAGCACAAGACGTATTCGTTTTAAACGGTGCTAAAAACAATCCTATCGTAATTCCTTCCGTTGTTTTCAATTTAAACAAGGCTCAAAAAGAAAGAGGTATTCAAATATTCGTTGAAGATACAGCGGATGCAAGTAACGATAACAATAAGCTTTATCTATACGGAAAAATGTTATCTACACTGTACAACTTAGATGGATACAGTCTCGTTCCTCAGAGTCGATACGCTTTAAATGAGAAGGTTGAAAGATATCTTCATGGTTTTGAGTTAGGGAAATGGAAAGCGCAGAATCCAGTCTATGTAGAAGAAGCGACTGCTACATCACGTTCTTTCTCTAAAGGAAGTCTTGTATTCGATAAAGTAAAAAACGAATGCTACATAAAAGGTGTTGGATTAAATCCTTCAATCTACACATGGCAAGATAAGCAAATCCCTGGTAGTGCAATTGATTTCGCAAGTGCCATTTATGGTTCTGAAGGTGTTGAAACTCTTGTTGATGCAATTAATGACAATAATCATCTAATTCACTATTCGAAAATTGCTGGATTAACTGGAAGCGGTGCAACTCCGGATTCAATTAAGGATACTGTTATTAGGGCAATCAATAACTCGCCTGCTGCTGTATCTAAGAATGGTCCCGGTGGTTATGATGCAATAGCAGGAAACGACTTTTTACATGGTGGCGTTATTGACTACATTGACGCAGGATCTATTAAATCAGGGGTACTGAACATTGAAGCGATCAAGACCAATATCATTGAAGCAATTAATGCTTATATTGGTACAGCTAAAATCAATACAGCTGTTATTGGTGAGTTATCTGCAGAGCACATTGCAGCCAATGTTATTGATGCAATCAATATTTATGCTTCAAACATTTCTGCTGGACAAGCAAAAATTAATAATGCAGTTATTGGTGAACTATCAGCAGATAAAATCAAGGGGGCAGTTATTGAAGCTGTTAACTTGTATGCAGGGGAAGCTGTAATTGATTCAGCAAAGATCGGACAACTTGATGCAGACCATATTAAGGCAGCTGTAATTGAAGCAATTAACGCGTCCATTGAAACTGCTGTAATTGACTCTGCAAAGATTGGTACCCTAACTGCAAGCCATATTAAAGGTATGGTTGTTGAAGCTATTAACCTTTACGCAGGACAAGCTAAGATCGATGCTGCTCAAATTGGTGCTTTAAAAGCTGAAAACATTTCAGCCGGATTAATCGAAGCTTTAGAAATTTCAGCAGGAAGTGCGGACTTCGATAGATTACAAGCTTCTGTAATTGAAGCAATTAATGCAAGTATCGAACATGCTTTTATTGATGGAGCTATTATTGGAGAAGGTACAGTTGATTCTGCTCAAATTGCCGACGGTAGTATTACAGATGCAAAGATTGTTAGTTTAACAGCCGCTAAAATTAAAGCAGGTACAATTGATACCTCATTAGTAACCTTACAAGGTCCAGGTGCGCGATTAAAAATCACGAATAACAGATTGCAAGTTTTTGATGACCAAGCAACTCCAATTGAACGTATCTCTCTTGGTGATGTGAATGGAGACGGATCAGAGTTTGGTTTCCGTGTTCGTGGTGCAGATGGAACTACTATCCTATTAGACCATAATGGTGTAAGGGAAGAGGGTATTACTGACGGGGCAATTACTAATAAAAAAATTGAAAACGGAGCGGTAGACAATGACAAGGTTTTACAAAATTCCTTGCAAGGTGACCGACTAGTAGTTGATGCTATTACCGCTAGAGAGATAGCAGCGAAATCTGTTAATGCTAATCATTTACAAGTCGGTGCAATCGTTGCAGGTAGTGGGGTTATTGAAAAGGGTGCTATTGGTGAAGCTGAAATCGCACAAGCTAGTATCACAGATGCTCATATTAAAGCGTTAAGTGCTAACAAAGTAACTGCTGGTTCTATTCAGATGACGAGTAGAAACTTAGTATCTAATGCAACATTTAGAAAAGGGACAATAGATTGGATTCTTGATTCAAACTTTAGCACTTCTGAAGTAAGTGAAATTGTTCGTTTAAATACCACAAATAGTCTTCACTTATTTACCACTGGAAAACCTCTGCAAAATTCAAGTGCATATTCTAAGTTTGTTCCCGCAAGTGCAGGAGAAAACTACTCTGCTTCTGTATATGTCCTCACAAAAAACCTCTCCGCTTATGATGGTGGACATCCTAGAGTCGAAGTAGAGTACCACAATGACTCAGCTCGTATCACAGCAAAAATCACCACATCTATATTAACAGGAAATGATATATGGCAACGTATTAGTGTTACAGAAACTGCTCCTGCAGGAACGACAAGAGTTCGTTTACGAATCTATCATCCTAAAAACGGAGATTCTTATTTCTGTAGACCAATGCTCCAAAAAGGAAACATCGTAACTGAGTGGACTGGTGACGGTTCATTTATGACTGAAGATGGTTTCTATACAGGAGAATTACATGCGGAACAGATAACTACTGGAAGGATTAAGGCTGGTATGGTTCAGATTGGACCAGATACACAGTTTGAGCCAGGTTATAGTCCCGGTGAACTTCTTCAAGAAATAGAAAAACGAACTCCTTATCGTGTAGAAATAATAAGTACAAATGGAATGTTCTTTAAACAGGGTGTTGTATCAACGACATTAAAGGCTCAGGTGTATAAAGGCTCTACTGACGTAACAAGCCAGTTGCAAAACAACCAGTTTCTATGGAGAAGGGTAGACAAAGACGGTATTGAGGATGTTACTTGGAATCAGACACACGCAGGATTAAAAGAAGTACCAATTACCAGACAGGATTTAAAACAAAGAGCAACATTCCTTTGCCAGATTATCAGCAATTAGGTGTTGCGATTCTAAGATGTAATAGATTACTTTGAGTGGGTAAAACAAAGTAGTCTATTACTTTTTTTAATAAAACATAAATCAGAAAGAAGGGAACAATATGGAAGTATTAGCAACGGGGCATATATCACTTGTTGATATTAACGATGCGATTGTATCAGATGTACCGCCCGCTGACCCTTCATTAGGAGCACTTTGGATTGACACAACTAAAGATCCTAATACATTAAATAGTTGGGACGGAATTAATTGGGTTGAGCAATCGTTATCTATTTCCGCTCTAGATCCATCATTTTATCAAGACGTAGAAAAACTAAAAGACTTTGCTGATAAAGCAGGAAGTGACGGTATCATTACTTCAGGCGAAAAAGCAAACATCAAATTAATTCTAATGGAAATCACAGGTGATGTTCTTTCTGGACAAACTCTTCCTACTCTTGCAACGATTGATACTGCAAAAGGTGGACAAGTTTATTTATCAAGAGCAGAAGCAAGAGCTTCAGGTATGCCAATAACTCATGCGGATTACACAGCTTTTGAAACAGCCTACAGTGATTTAAAAACATATTTAGAGTCACTAACTCCGAGACCTTGGTTAACAGGAGATACAACAATTGATCCTGTTACGTGGACAGCTAAATGGGATGCTTACTATGAAAAGCTTTCAAGATTAGCGGTAGCAACATCTACATATCTAGCAAACAGTATTAGACCAGGAGAAGACTATAACGGGGTTACTATTAATACTGATAAAGGTATCGTTGTTTTAAGAGGCGATGGTGTTTTTAGAACAATCCTGAATGCAACTGAAGGTATTTCTATTGAGAAGAACAATGCAGGCACATGGAACAAAATGTTCTATACAAACCTAGACGGTAAAATGTATGCTCATGGTTTAGTTATTAGTTCTGATTCTACAATTGCAGGGACACCAGCAGGAACGGTTGCAGATAATGCTGCAAAAGGTAAGGCAGGTATTGATGAATTAACAAGTGATTTAAAGGTTACTCCGGTGGAAAAAACACAACTAAGTAGAGAGTGGGAAGCCATTAAAGCAGAATACACACAAGTGTTAGCGCAAGCAACTGCTCTTGGTGTTACAACTTCTACTTATACGACATCTTATACAAACCTTGATGGCGTTACTCCGAAACTAGCAGCCGAAGTATTAGCTACTATGACAACCACTTATACATTCGCTTCCGCATCTGCGAGAGATGCATTTAGAACAAAGATAAGCTCTTATTTTACCGAGTCTGAAAAGATTAAGAAAGCAATCAATGACGCAATTAACAAGGTAGCAAATGACGCTAATAATAAAATCGCTAATTTAAAAATTGGCGGATCAAACCTTTTACGATACACATCAACATTTGCTGGATGGACGGGCGTTACTATTAATACGAATGACTTTCAAGGTAGTAATTCGATAACTCTGCAAAGAACGAATTATCAAAGCGGAAATCCTAGAGCGCAAACAGCACAAAGAAATATTACTTTGCCGAATACTACAAAAGGAAGTAGTTACGCAGCTAGTGCTTGGGTGTATGTTGATAGTAGTGTACCTCTTATTGGTAATGGTTCTGACGATCTTGCTGTTAGGTTTACAAAAGCTATAAGTGATACAAGCGGTACGCAGTTTGATGTAAGAATTGCAGACTTATCAAAGCTAGCTAAGGATCAGTGGGTATATGTATCTCTACCTTTTGAATTATCTCAAGATACTACAGATAAAGCTGAATTTATGATTTCTCTATCTCAAAACGGCTTTGTGAAAATGGCAAGACCTAAGTTTGAAGAAGGGAGTAAGGCAACGAGCTGGACACCACATCCTGCTGATATTGATGAATTGATTTCTGCAGTAGATACGAAAGCAGAAGCAAGTAAGGGTGCTATTGCTGATATGTCTAACGACAACAAAGCAACACCTTTGGAAAAACAACAGTTGAAAAAAGAGTGGGCAACAATCTCAGCAGAGAAGCCACAATACGAAGCACTTGCTACTACTTACGGAATCACGACGGAGAAAACAAACTATGCCAATGCTTACAATGCTTTAAATACAGCGATATCTCCTATTATTGCTGACATTACAAAAACTAGCGATATTAATGGTGTTACTTTCCGTAATACATTTGATGACTATTACGATAAGAAAGCACAATTAATTAAGAAAATTAATGAAACAGCTAAGAAGCGTGCAGAAGATGCCGAGAAAAACGCAAAGGATTACACGAATGTAATTGCATCTAATGAATCTTCTTATATTAATAAGAACTACAACTTCGCTGATTGGACTGGTTCTTTACCTAATGGGTATGCAGGGATAGTGGGAACTGCTCCAACCAAGGTAGCTTCTGAGAATGGAAATGGTAATTCTGTTAAATTCACTACGACAGCAGGACAAGCAGGATACATGAATATTGTTTCTAAGAATAATCCGTTCTATGAGTATGTTTATTTGGAATCTACATTCAAATTAGAAAGCGGTTCTATCAATGGTGCTGGTGTCCTGTTTAGACATTGGAGAGCAGATATGACAAATATCTATTGGGACAGTTATCTAAAGTTTAAAGACTTAGTTCCGACTCCAGTTTTAAACAAATGGTATACAGTGTCTAAAGTATTTAAAATCTCTGTAACTTCTGATTTTGGTGGCTATTCAATTTATCCGATGGCCTCATTTAGTGCAATTGATTCTACAATGCCTGCGAATGTAATTCATTTTGACTCTGTAATCACAAGAGCTGCAACTGAACAAGAAATCAGTGCGTATGAATCTAAGTTAGCTATTGCTGATATGACAAGCGATATGAAGATTACACCACTAGAAAAACAAACACTAAGCCGTGATTGGGAATCAATCAAAGCCGAATATACGCAAACATTGGCTCTAGCAAATTCTCTTAGTGTTTCAGCTTCTGCATATACAACAGCTTACACAAACTTAGACAGTGTATCTCCAAAAATCGCTTCGGAAATCCTAGCAAACATGAACACAACTTATTCATTCGCTTCAACTACTGCTAGGGATTTATTCAAAACACAGATAAACACGTACTTTAGTGAATCTGAAAAAATCAAAAAAGCGATTAATGACGCGATTAATAAATCAGCAGGTAACGCTAATGATAAAATCGACAATTTAAAAGTTGGTGGTAAGAACCTGTTATTAGAATCTAATACGGATTACTCAACAACAGATTACCTTATTAAAATGTATAGCTTATCCGAGGATTGGATTACTGGACAAGAATACACTTTTGTTATTAAAGGAACTGTTCCTGCGGGGCAAAGATTCGGTATATGGCAAAATGGTGGCTCAAACAAGGTAGGAGAAGCCACAACTACATACGTTAATGGAGTAACTTATGTAACGTTTAAATCAATAGCTACAACATCAGGAAACGAAAGAAAACTAAGCTTGTATAACTATCCTCAAAATACAACACTAGCTACTGTAGATTGGGTTGCTTTATACAAGGGAAATAAACCAATGGACTGGTCTCCTGCTCCGGAAGATATTGAAAATACAATTCTTGGACAGCTCAACAGTGGTAACAATTTATTTAGAAACTCTGGAGACTTTAAAAATCTAAATGGTTGGGTATTAAATAGTGGCACATCTCTAGACATTGTTCAAAAGGATGGTTTCTCTGTATTAGAAGCAGTCGGTTCTATTAGTTCTACTAATACAGTAAATGTCCCTATAATTAAAGCAGGAACAGAATACGTATACACTACAGAAATTATGTTTAGTGAAGATACAACAATAGCTAGTACAACTCCAATGCACTTTTGGTTCTTTGACACAGGAGGAAATAACAATGCAATAGAAAGAAGTGCATTGATTTCTAGCGAGACAGTTGCTAAGGCAAACACTTGGACACGAATCTCGATACTCTTCAAGACGAAACCTACTATCAGTTCAGCAGCTTATTTCAAAGTCTTTATCTATGGTGCTCAATTAACAGCTACTAACAAGTACTGGGTTAAAAATGTTATGTTTTCTGAGGCTAACCGAATTGTTAACTGGTCTCCATCGACTCTTGATGTTTCAGATATGATCACAGACATACAAGTTGGTGGAAACAATATAATTCCAAACTCTTTATTCAAAACAATGGGTAAATGGAGAGGCTTCGGTACTGCTGGTGGAACAAAAACGGCAGGTGTAGATGTTGACCTAGCAGGATTCGGAACTGGTTTTCAATTTGAATCAGTCGTAAATGGTGAATATGGTCTTGCATTAGACAGTGTTAAAGTAACTATAGGAGAAACCTACACACTTTCAGCTTGGTTTAAATTAACTAAAACTGGTGTCATTAAGATGCAAGAAGGTAACTCGAATGTAAAATGGACATATACAAAATCCCAACCGGAAGTAGGTAAGTGGGTTCGTGTAGTTCATACATTCGTTGCAAAAGACAGTACATTAAGTGTCTATGCTGGGGCAGATTCATCATCAGTAGCAACTGCAGGATTCGTTACTGGATTCCAATTAGAAAGAGGGAATAAGGTAACAGACTGGAGCTTAGCTACTCAAGACATTAATGATTTAATCGATGCAGCAAATAAAAGATACGATGATATGAAGATCGGCGGCACTCAAATGCTGACTGGAACAGACTTTAAAGATGCTTCTGGTTGGAGCCGTTGGGGAAGTATTGGATCTGTTGGTCATTATGTGCAAACGCAATTGCCGACAGGAAAAGCATTATTTATGGAAACGAGAAACGGAACTACTCAGTTACCTGTTCCTTTAGATACTAAAATCGGGATGGCAAGTGATGGAAGAAAGTTTGCAGTTAAAAGCGGACGAGAGTATACACTTTCTATGAACGTTGCAACAAGCGAATTGGGTGATTTACTAGATTACATGTATTTAATGTATACGGTAGAAGGAGGTAACCGTCGTTTAGGTGATATCAAAACAACAGATTTCCCTAAGTTTGCTCCAATCGCAACAGGAAGTGCCACAAATTATTATAGTGTTAAGCTAACATTTAAAGCCGATCGTGACGACGACAATGCGTATATCTTAATTGGTGGTAGTACAAAACGAGAAATGACAGGTTCTAATGGTTATGCATGGATTCGTGTTAACTCATTAAAAATCGAAGAGGGGAACGTTGCTACATCTTGGGAGTTAGCTCCAGCAGATATCGATAAAGCTATTTCTGATACGGATAAAAAAGCTCAAGACGCAGCAAATAATGCAAACAATGCATTGAAACAGGGACAAGTAGTTGTAAACTCAACATTCTCCAAATGGACTCAGGCCTTCCCTGCTGGACTTGGTTCATGGACTAGTTCAAGCGTTTCAAAGGAGACAACTCTAACAAGAACTGGAAGCGCAATGAGATTTGATGTTCCAACAGATACTGCACAAATAGGAGCACAAATTACAACAGGATACTTTATCCCAAACCTCCCAAATAACAAGTACTATGTAGTTGAGTTAGACTTTATGTTAGTTAGTGGTTCAATAACAGGAGCGTGTGTCTTATTAGATTGGAATGGAATGAGTCCTTCTAGGGCATCAATTCATCTTTCAGATGTAGTATCTGCTCCAACGTTAGGTAAGTGGTATACGGTTCGAGCAGTTATGAAAAGACCAACAGACAATCTATCTGGCTATTCAGCTATGGCTGGTTATTTACTTGCTAACTACTCTGGTTCTACAACAAACAAAGTTAAGAACATTGTCTTTGACAGACTTGTGTTTAGAGAACCTACACAACAAGAAATAGATGCTTATGAAATCACTACTATTGAAAACGGAGTAACTGTTATTGATGGTGGCAAACTTAAAACTAACTCTGTAAAAGCGGAATCAGTCGATGCAAGACGTTTAAGAGTAACAAACAATAGTGGTACTGTTACTTTAGAAATTACCAACACAGGGGAAGTAACTGTTAATGGTACAGTTTATATTAATAGTAGCTCAATGTTTGCCGATGGTTATGACCCATCAAAAACAGATGGTGGACGTAATATTGTTTTAAACTCTCGCTTCTCTACTGCAGATGCAACAAGTTGGACAACCTGGGGATCTCCTTCTGTAAAACAGGTAGAAGATATTACAGACTTGCCTGGTTTTGATAAAGCAGTTAAATTTACAACAACAGGAGCAAACCAAGGATTATACCAAACGCTTTCTGTTGAAAGTGGTAAAAAATATACTGCTTCTTGCTATGTGAAATCTTCATCTGGGCAAGGAATTATCCAAGTGAATGATGGTGCATCAGGTTATCCAGGCGCAACTATGGATCCAGGTGATGCGGGTAAAAATAAATGGGTCAAGTTGTACTTTACCTTTACCGCAAAAGGAAACACCGCACAGGTATACATCGGTAGAAGTGGTGGAGGTACAAATGGAACCTATTGGTTTACTGGTGTTAAGTTAGAAGAAGGATCGAAGTTGACAGCTTGGAATCCTGCTAATGAAGATATTGATGGATTAATCGGAAAAGTAGTAACTCCAAATGGAGACATTAAAGCACTTGATATTGCTTCTTCTATGTCTATCACACCAGGAGCTATTGATGTAGTAAGTAAAAATATCAACTTAAAAGGTAAAGTAACCTTCTCTGATTTTGCTTCTGGATGGGCACTTGATTCAAAAGGAAACAAGATTAGTAACTCTGACCAACCGGGTTATGACCCTGCAAAGCCGCTTTATCTAGATATGGATGGGAACTACAGACCTTTATCAGATGAAAAGAATTTCATGTCGAACCTATTTACTAAAGACGACACAAATGGAGTTACGGTTATTGACGGTAACTACATTAAAACAGGAACAATTCAAGCAAAATACGCCAACTTTAGAGATGTCCAAGTATACAATGATTCAGGTCAACAGACCTTCCATATTGATACAAATGGTAACCTATCTACATCTGGTACCTCTCAATCTATTGGATATGAAAGACAGAAAAAAGGTTGGAAGATCGATGCCGATGGTTCTGCTGAATTCAATGCTGCTACTTTCCGTGGAGATATTGAATTGGGGTACTACAATGCACCAACAGATTCTTTTATTGTTACTGGTGGATTATTAAGTAGTATTGGCGGAACTGGTAAAGATTTAAGGTTCTGGGCAGGCCCCAATAAATCTACGGCTCCATTCAAAGTATTCTCAGATGGTACTTTAGAAGCGACTAAAGGATACTTCACAGGAACATTCTCTGGTGAAGTAGTGGTAGGAAATATCTCAATTCAAGATAGTAATTTAATAAAAGGTGATGCAAAAATCATCCTTACTGATGATTCAAAGATTCAGAAAGTTGTTCTTGGAGAATCAGCAGTAGAATTAAATACAAAAACGACTTTCGGTAACTTCTTAACGATAGATATCACTAATCAAAAACTCGATTTCGGAGCGAACGATTTCGGAATTGATTACAAAAACAATACAATCAGAATGAAAAGCTTCTCATTAAAGGGAACGACAGCTTTAGAATTTGTATCAGATGGTTCATCTGGTGATGATTTCATATTTAAAAACGTAACTGGTGATACATCGGTTAGAGTAGATGGTAGTTTTATTGCTAGGGACGATATTGAGATTACGAACGTCTTACGTATGAAAAAGTCTACAGATTCCGGCAATAAGGGTATAGACTATGTATTCATTTAGTAGATAAATAAATTAAGAGAGGAGTAAAACATATGGAGTTATTTTCAGCGTTGGCGTCGGGTTCATACCCGACCATGCTTTATACAGTTTATGCAGAACAGACAAGTCGTTCTGCAAATTCAGTTACATATAGCTTTACATGTTGGGCTAGGTTAGATAACCAAACTTACGATTATTTTAACGCACTTGTTTATCCTAAGATTAATATAGGTGGTACTACTGCTTCTTTTGCTGCTTTAGGTAAATTCCCAAAAGGGGCAGGAGCTAAATTTAGCACAATCAGCGTAACTGTATCTGGAATATCAGCGGCAACATCTAGCTTGTCATACACATTCTCAGCAACGTCACAACTTGGTGGAACATCAAGTAGTACAACAGGTTATGTCGGAGGTAAATCAGGAACCGTACCTGTTTCCGTTTATGCTACGACTCCCTCATTAGGTGGCTCTGTTACCATTAGGGATGGTTCAACAGTGGTTTCTTCTTATTATAGAGAAAATCTTGGGACAGGCTCTTTTAATATTAGCTGGCCAAGCGCATCAGGTGCAAACGGAACTCTTGTTTATGAGCTACAAAGAAGTATTAATGGTCAAAACTGGACCATCGTAAATAGTGCTATAAGTGGTACGTCTATTAATGATGCTCCAGGAGCAGGTGCAAACTCGGTTCGATATGCTGTGCTGGCAAAGAACCGTGTAGGAACAGACGAAATGATGTCTGGGTTTATTTACTCTCCAACAGTAAATAAAAATGAATTAAAATCACCGTCATTAACTTCTAGTGCTAATGTTACTTACAATACAAGAACCTTTGTTGTAACACTTGGAGCTGCTTCTGACAATTTGGGTTCTTCAATAAGTTACACCATTAGTGGGATATCAAGTAAGTACACAACTATTAATGGAACTACTAATGTTTCTCCAGGGAACATTACAATCAATGCAAACAATGGTACGAGCGGTACTTATATGACGCTAGACAATCTAAAGGCCGCAGCATTAAATGGGGCTGCCCATTCAGATACTAACCCCTACAAAGGAACCATTGATTTACAGGTAACTGCTACAAATGGTAAAGGTTCATCGAGAACTGAAACAGTAGCTATTCCACTCAATTTAGGAATAGACGCTCCTGTAAATGGAACTCCTAGTGTATCTATAGCAGCCACTTCTTACTACTCAATAAATTCAGTAAACTATATCTTCCCTGAATATAAACCACTTTCACTTTCGATTGCCGGCTCAATTAAGGACATGCTTGGCCGAAATTGTAGCTATGACATAATAATGGAAGAAGGAGAAGCATTATGGGTTCTTAAAAATACAGGTATTGTTACTGCCGCAACTACAGCAACTCTCAACCACACTGAAGTCGGTTTATTAACTAGTAAGAAAAATGTTTCCTTCTTTATAGAAGCTAAAACAATAGGTAACGCATCGAAACTGTCTGCAAAAACCCAAAAAGTAGATCTTCACTACTACAAAAAACCAAGTGTTACTTCAAGTGAACTATCTCGTATAGTTGGTAAAGCAACCTTCAAAGTTAGTATTACTCCTAATACTTCATTAGCAGGAGCTACAAATACCTCAACAATGCCATCAGGATATACAAAAGGAACTTCAGCTATAACTTCCGGAACAGAGTCTTACACAGTAACAAGTAGTACAACTCTTGCTGATTCGTATACTGCGACAATTTCTGTTGTAGTTCGTGATTCAATAGGTTACATATTAAGTGGGAACAATGACGTTACTCTAAAAGTTACTATTCCTACGTTTACACCTGCATTATCTATTCGTGAAAGAGGGGTAGGTATTAATGGTTTTGCAGGAACTACTGAAAAACTTTATGTTGGTGGTAACATAAAACTTACTGGAAACTTAATTGTTGGTGGAATAATCGACATGGGTAATACAAATATCGAAAACGTAAACCATATTACAATTGCTGATCCAGGTGGTGGAGAAGGACTAGAATGGAAAGATCCTACAAACAACTGGAAGATTGTAGTTGCTCCAGACAACCTTGGAAACTCTACAGGTGATTTACAGTTTGCGCGAAATGGCGCAAGAAGAGCAACAGTAAGAGCCAATGGTGAAGTTGCATCAGTAGGTGGATTTACTGTGAGTAATCCTAGTAATACTGCAGCAACAGTTTCATTAAACTTCCATAACAATATCGCTAGACTTCGTACTGGCGGATCAGGTGCTGGCGCAGATAATGGACTTGAAATACATGGAACTGGTGATTCTGTTAGGTGGAAAGTAGATGGTACCGGAAACGTATCAAATTATGGAGAACTAAGAATGTATAACGGTAGGCAAATCCAATTCATGAATAGCTCAGGCATGGCAATGGACGGATATGGGAACATAAAACCTAGAGATCCTGCAAGTCATGCGTCAGGTGCCAATTGGTGGGTATCAGACGTGAATGGTACTCAAATAATTCGGATTAACACCGGTAGTGCTGGTGGTTATGGAGAAATGATAGGTAGACCATTTACACAAGTCACAGCATTTACGAATGGATGGTCGGATTACGGTGGATTCGGTCCAGTTGCGTATACAAAAGATGCAGCAGGATTTGTTGTGTTACAGGGATTATTAAGAGGTAATAGCGGTACTACTGGATCTGCATTCCAATTACCTGCTGGATTCAGACCAAGTACAACACGTATATTTAGTGCTGTTAATGGTGTTAATGGCCATTCTCGTCTAGATATAAATGCAGATGGAACTGTTGTAATGCAGGGTGGCGCTCATGAGTTCTGTTCTCTAAATGGAGTTAGGTTTCTAGCTCGACAATAAAAGGGGGGTTGTTTATGGGAAGTTTAGAAAATATTGAAGTCATAGGTGAAGTAGGAATTATAGGGGAGCCTATTATAGAAGAACCTGTTAATGATTTTCCACTTACCTCTATAGATATGGGATTACCATGTTGGGAAGTAGATGAGGAAGGTTATGTGATTGAGCACTACTTAATGTCAGAGGACAAAATAGAAAAAGCTTTATCTGCAGGAAGAAGAATTATTAAGTTTTGCTGGAAAGAAAGTTATTACAAACCCCGATTTGATGAAACTTTAAATGAGTGGGTTGAGGGTGCAGATATGGAAGTTGTTTTAAAGGATGTTAAGGCAGTTAAATTTAATCAACTAAATGATGCATGCAATAAAGATATCTTAGGCTACTTTGATGCTTCTGTTGGTTCAGAGACATATACATTCTCTTTTGATACAGAAGCACAGTCTAATTTCATTGGTAGTTTAGCATTATTTAATGAAGGTCTTATGACAGAAGTTGAGTGGACTGCATGGAAAGGTGATACACCCCATAGAGTTACTTTAAATAGAGAGCAGTTTATGAGTGTTGCATTTGTAGCGTACCAAGAAAAGGATGCGAAAATATCTAAACTAAGAAATGTACTTCAGCCACGAATAGAGGCATGTACAACTATTGAAGAAGTAAATGCTATTCAGTGGGACGAAAAACCAACACAACTAGCTTGATATTTTAATAAGTAGTCCTTATGATTTGTTCAGAAAATAATATGTTCCAAATATTCAATAGGAGGAAAGACAAAATGAATCAACAAGGGAATACAACAAATTTAGATGTAAATCTACTAATCAAAGAATATGAAGCAACAATTACTACGTTAATCAGTGAAAATGTTAAATACAAAACACTTCTAAAACAAAAAGCTATCGAAGAGCAGCAGCTTCAGGAAGAAATGATGCGACATGCAGCACCCCCTGCGCCACCTGCGGTTCCGACAAAAGAAATAGTAGAAGCTGAAGTCGTAGCATAACAATAACTTATATATTGACTGGTCATATACGAATGGTTACGTTCATGAGGGAGCAATAGCTCCCTCTTATTATATTTTGGAGGTGTTTCTGAATGACACAGGTACGAATCCGAATTCGTTCTATTACAACAGACGAAAAATCCCCTTGGGTTTATATTCAAGAAGAGACCAGACAGGAAACTCCAAAAGCAAATGCATTCCAAGTGAAAGCGGAACCTGTTATGAAACGAACCACTAAGACAAATCAATATGGACATTTTCATTACAGCGAAATGCAATATGGAAGAATTGAAGAAATCTTAGCTTCTGCTTTAGAGATAGGTAAATCTCCTATGAGAATAAGAAACGAAAAAGGAGAATGGATTTATATTCAACAAACAACCATCGATAGTGCTTGTCCTGCTATTCGGATACGAAATCGATATAGTGAACAGGCAGGTCCTTGGGTTTATATCCAACATAAGGAGGTGTAGGTATGGAATATTTGAATAATTATTTATCTGTTCTACCTAATTATGATCGTAAAGAAGTAGAGCAGCTATTACAAGAAAATATGGATTTGTTTGATGTAAAAGTCATAACAAAAGAAGAGTTCGAAGCACTTATTCAACAACTTGCAAATAGAAAAGAAAAGGTTACGACTCTTACGACAACGGGTGAAAAAGTAGATGCCGAACATTTTAACCAAATTCACTCGAATGTAGCTTTGGATTTAAAGAGACTTTATAACTCACATCTTATTATTGAGAAAGTAATTGCGAATTACGACAGAATTCTTCGAGGAACATTAGATGATGTAAAAAGAGAAGTGGACTCACTTTCTACTCGTGTTGAGGAATTAAACCTAAAAGCAAAAGGAGAAGATGGTTTAGTCGTAAAGACATACGGTTTTGAAGAAAAAGAAAAGAGTTTGTACATGGAAACAGATCATGATCAATATGCACATTTATTCTTAGACCGCGACGGTAAATCTTTACAAAGCGCATCATTGAATCGTAGTTTTCATCAACACTATTTATCACTACCTATCAGAGAAGTGGAGAACACAATGCAAAATTCAAATGGGGTGACAACTGCAAAGATTGAAGTTATGTATCAAGCACCAAATAGCATTTCAGATAAAAACCATCCATTGGAACATGCAATAGATGATTCACTTGAAACGTATTGGGCGCAAGCAGTTAAAACGAATGCACCTGCTTATACGGAAATAAAAAAACTATAGAAAGGAGGAAAGAGAATGCCTACTCCCATTTATATTGAACAACATTATTCATTATCCATATCTGAATTTGAAGGACTATGGGAAATGACATTTATGCACCCATACAATCGACAAGAGCATTTTAGTATCTATCTAGTTGCTCCTAATAGTGATTATGAACATGCTGAGCTTGATGATCGCCCGATTGTAGAAGCTGGACCAAGATTAACGGAAGTATTAAAACGATTACTTTATAAAATCGAATACTATCCTTATTCTTGGGAATTCGCGGGAAAGAAAATTGTTTCATATGGGTATGATTTTGAAACAGACTTTACAGGTACTAGTTTGACCTATATTGATTTAACGGAAATCGCCCTTAAAGAAGTAAATGAGTTTTATAATTTCTTCTCCGCGTTAGAAACAGATGTAGTAGATGAAACAGAAAAGGTCAGCGGAAAAGGTGTTATGGCCAAGCTGAAAATCACGTTAGACAAGCCTAAAACCGTAAATCATTTGTTCATTGATTTCTTTACAGAGTATCCAATCGAGTTACTTTCATTGATGTATCAAGTTGACCAGAATGAAGAATCGACTACTTACGAAATTCCTCTTTCAAGAGCAGTTCAAACAAATGAATCGATCTATCTCCATTTCTCTCCTGTATTTGCAAAGGCATTCTATTTAATCATTAAGC
This sequence comes from Bacillus sp. BF2-3, assembly GCF_008368795.1. NCBI lineage: Bacteria > Bacillati > Bacillota > Bacilli > Caryophanales > Bacillaceae > Bacillus > Bacillus sp. BF2-3. The sequence goes on along the minus strand of NZ_QOSA01000037.1, from coordinate 12,948 downwards.
AAGAGTCTTACACATTACTAGACCAAACAATGAAGGAAGAAGAAGTAATGAAAGCAGAGCTATGGGATCAAGCTTCAACAAGAAGCCAATCTATTTATGAGTCTGCAGTTGGAGAATATGTAGACCAATTATTCTCTTCTAAATCTGGTATTCAGCTGCATCAAGAAATCTTAGATAGTTACCAAAACATTAATGTAAGTCACTCATCTATTTCATCGGACCCTATGAATTTATACCGTAGTGATTTTGAACAAGCAAAAAAATCTTTAGATAGCCAACAACGATAGAAAGGAGGATTTAGATGGTTAACAGTTTTGAAAGTGCAAGTAAACCAAAAACAACTTTACTACAAAGTCAAAGTACTACAAGTAGCACAACACCTGGACCGCTTCCTCCAATCGTAGAAGGAATTGGTTCAAGTAATCGTACAAATAGTTCAACAGAATATGTTTACCAGTATGGAATAAAGAACATTCAATTAAATCATTCTCTGTATGAACAAGCTGGAATTTTTGTTACAAAACCAATTGAAGTAGAGGGGAATATTGTAGAGGTTTCATTATCTACCTTTGAAGACCATCCGCTGTTTAATGAGCTAAATGGGATGGCAACAGATCGAGTCACTTCTATTGAATACTACATCTCATTAGAAGAAAATCCTTCACTTAATGATTGGGTTTCAATCCTTCCTGAAGGTACAAGGAATGTGAAGTGTGAAAAGCTATTCTTCCGTGGCTCAAGTGCGGGACTTCGATTCCATGCAAACATTAGTGATGAAGATAATACAAGAGTATACCGCAATAATATTTTAATGAATAGGAGTGACTGGTACTTTACAGAAAGAGGAGCTGCTATTCAGTTGGCTGTGCCTCATGATAATAGTTCAATTTACACTATTGATTATGTACCAAACGCAAACCTATTTGACCCCTGGACAGTTAAGGTAGGAGATCGATTTTCTAAAAGGGTTCGTAAAGTGGAGTCTTTCCCAAATGGAACTGATTATAACAATACAATTAAGCTGTCTAAGTATCCATATGTTGATTATAAACAAGTGAACAGTGAAGAGAGTTATGATCCGAATACAAGTGATTACAGACCAATTGATGTATTTCTAACGAATGGTTCAATTGTAGTAGAAGGGGGAAAGACACAAAAAGAGTTCTTCCCAATCTCTTATTCAAGCAAAAATGAATTTACAACAAAAAACCTTACAGATTATAAAACTAACAAAGATGTGTTTTTAAATAAGTACAGCATTGTTCCGGATTCTGTTTACAATACATTTGAGTATAAGCAAGAGAAGAATAAACTTATTTTTACAGAAAGCTTTAATCGATCGGACCTTTATTATAATGAAGCAACAAATCATGGTAATGCTACAGTGGTTGTACACTACGATTACTTAGTGACAAACTTTCGATTAAAAGTTATTTTGCGTAAAAACGTTGGTGATGAACTAGTAGTAACGCCAATGGTCGATAGTTACCAATTAAAATTTAAAGTCATGAAGTAGGGAGGTGCAAGAATGAATGCCCCTGTTATTGAATCTAAAATATTAGAGAAACAAAGAGAATATCTTTTGGAGCAAGCGAAAATACGATTAAGTAGTTCTGCTACAAAAGAAGAAGTATCTCAATTAGCAGATGAAATCTTTTACAGGTATCAATCTTGTATAGGTAAGCCTTTATTCCAGGCACGTAAAGTTGTGTATGGAGAACTACCTTTTCTTGAGGATTACTATGATAACAACAAGGAAATGGAGAAAGACTTAGGTATCTTATTCTCAGAACTAAATACCATTGCTACATACCTGGTAGATTATTTTAATTATTCTCAGAGTGAGAAAGATAGAATCTTATCTATCGTGCGCAGTATTAATGGGGTCGTATCAGACCTTCAAATGTTAACTGAAGAAACAACCCCTAACACGGTTTATTTAAAAGAATCGTTTACGAATTACGATAATGTGGATTCTGCTTTAACTCCAGTAGAGAACAGAAGCATGATTCATACACAAGAAGGCGTATTAACACTGCGTCGTACAAATGCTTTAAATAGAAGCATAGGAAGTAAAGTTCGAGCTATTCAAGGTAATGGAATTGCAGGAACTTATTTTCTATCTCGTAAAGTTCAATCAGATTCAGATTTCGAAAATTACCAGTATGTTTCTTCTCAAATTAAGAATGATGATCCAAAAGCATTAATCGACGGAAACCCGGATACTGTATTTGAATATGAAATGGTAAATATCCCAGAAAGTTATAAGAAACAATCATTCTATTACGACGTTGAATGGGCAAAGGGAAAGGAACATGGTGACTTACTACGTGTAAAGATTGTTGTTCAACTACCTAAGAACGAGACAATCAACTGGATTAATTTAAATCCTTATCATGCTGCAGGTAGCCCAGGTACAGTTAATGTATATTCTATTCGAACGTCTAATGACGGTATTGAATACCAAGGTCTTTTCGAAAAAGACCAATTTGTATTAAACCAAGAAATCAATAAAACACCTCAAAGCTATCGAGCTGAGGATTTATTCGATGGTAGTGAAAACTTTGCTAAAACAAAATTTTCTGGCCAAGGTGTTTGGAGCTTCCCATCAAGAGAAGCAAAATATATTGAATTCGTACTAGAACAACCAAATTCTTATAAAGAATTATTAGGACAAGAAGCATTCTATAGAAGAAAAAAAGATTCTACTTCATTTACACGTATTCGCAAACAGGAGGTGCCTAGTAATATTGTTGATGAAAAATACGGCATCCATACTATTAATAGCGACTATGAGATTAAAAAGGTATTAGAAGCTGTTGAAGGTTGGCGTTACGCTATAGGAGTTCGAGACATCGACATTATGAGTTTCGAATTCGCTGACACGAGTGAATATATTAGCAAACCATTTCTATTTGAAGATGGTATTAAGAAAGTACTTCTATATGCAAATGAAAAAGTTCCTGCTATATACAAAGAGAAGGTAAGTGAATCCAATGATTGGATTCAATACTTTGTTTCTTTCGATGATATAGACTGGCATAGAATCTCCCCACAACATCAGCAACCAGTAAACGATAATTTCCCTGCAAAGGTGCTTTCAGTTAATGATAACGAATCTGATATTGAAAATGCGTTTGCTCTTTACAAACAAAACCTTCAATTAAAAGAACTTCCAAAGCAAGTAAGGTTAAAAATCATTATGAAGAGACCGGAGAAAACAACAGAAGATGAAATACCTCTTCTTCATACAACACCACTCGTTGAAGACTTCGCTTTAAAAATTCTTACCGAACAGAAAGGGGTGTAGGGGATGTCTATCAATATTCGTCAAAAACGTTTTACTATAGCGGTAAACCAAATCCTTCAAGAAGAACTGAGAAAGGGAAATCTTCCTACATCCAAGGAATTCGCTTCTCGTTTAAATAAACTATTAAGAGATCAAGAATTAAGTGCTCCTGAGTATACATTTAAGCGTATTCGTAATGGTGAATTAGCTGAGTCTGATTTTTTTAATGAAGTTGTTGAAAAAATTCAAAAAGATTTGATGATTCTTTACGAAAATACAATTGCTGTTCATAACCAGCTAAAGGGAAAGTTTCATTGGTTTGAAGTAGAAAAGAATCGATTAGAGTATGAAGCTAGAAGATTAGAATCGGAATTAAAAGAGAAAATTTTGCTATATGGAAAGACAGGTTACTTAGCTAGTATCTTTGATACATTGGATGACCTATCTAAAATTGATTCAGAAGACAATGTATCTATCGATATAAAAAATCATCAAATAACACTTAAAAAACAGGAGAATACCTCATTTTTAATTAATCCTGCTAGTGAAATTAAGTTCGTTATGCCAAAGAGTTCTGTAAGTACATTTAAGAAGATTCCCATTTCAGGGAAGATTGAACAAGCATTAAATGTAAATACAAATGAAACATTCCAAGAAGTATGGTTGTCTAAAACGGAAGGGCTAGCTGATGGATATATAGATATCAAATTTAATGATAAACAGGTATTGAATCGAATTGATTTAAGCCTACATACAATTAAAAGTGCTACTGTGTATATTGAATTCACGCTAGATGAACTGAATTATTTCCACTTACCATATTATCCAGATGGTAAGCAGACGGGGAATAATGTATCTTTTTATTTCCCGACAACAGAAATGAAGAATATGCGAATTTGGATTCGCAAACAGGAAAGTGATAAAGAAATTGTCCATCCTGAAGGTTATTCATATCAGTACTTGTTTGGAGTTAAAAAAATTCAATTTTTCCAATTAAGTTATCCAGAAAGAGGAGAGGTTGTTACAAAATTTCTTACGCCAAAAACAGATGAGACATTCTCTATTGGGAAAGTATCATTGGTTACAGAAGAAGAGATTCCGGACGGTACGGATATCGAGTACTTTGTACGAGTAGATGATAGGGAAGAGAGCTGGAAACAGATTTCTCCTGTTAACAGGGATACTGCACAAGCACCTAACCTAATTGATTTTAAATATGTTGTTCATGCTAGTCCAACAAACTTGGGCATTAGAAAGAATATCGGTGGCCAAGAATCTGAGATTATTGAACTGCAAGCAAATGGAGTTGCATTCTACTCATTAGGTTCTATTGAGAAGCGTAAAATCGTTCCGCGAACAGAGCGTTTATATATGGGTAAAGATGCTTGGAGTGTTCAGAAGACAGTCGAGAATTTTGGTGAAACCCATATCCCTTCTCTCGATGATTGGAAGAAGCCATCAAATGATATCGTTCGAAATGTAATACCAATCAAGGAAGGGAATCGAGGACTGATTTTACAAGATGAACAATTCACACAACATACGCAACTGTATTATGGAATGGGTATTTTCTATGAAGGAAAAGAACAAGTGCTTTCTACAATCCCATCATCTACAGAACCGATTGCCATCTTCTTAAATGGAGAAAAGTTATTTGAAGGAATCCCTTCTTCTCAAACTAATGTAAACTACAAATTTAAACAGGGATGGAATGATCTAACTGTGTTGGTGTATGTACAGAATTTGAATAAGGACTGTACGATTGATTTAGGATTTGATCCGATTCGTGTAAGTACTCATTGTTATTCTTCAAGTCAGTTCCTGGAAAAGGTATCTGTATTCGACTTACGATATAACACAAAGAACAACGATTGGTCTAAGTACGCCCTTTATGAGAAAGATGGAAAGGTTTATATTGTGGTTAATCATTCACTACCGGGTGTAACATATGATTTTTACTATGACTATGTGGATGAAGTAGAGCACCGAAATATTCAATTAAAAATCGTTATGAAACAATTCTCAGTAGGGCAGTATACAACACCTGTATTACGTCGATATACATTACAATTTAGTTAGTGAAGAGTTATCAATGGGTAAAGAAATGCTAAGACATACTTGTTACAAGTCTTAGAATAAAATAGGTAAGTACTGTCCCAATTAGAAATGACAAAACGTATGTGTTGGTAATTTACACAACTGTATTAAAGAGAAATACCTATCTAAAGCTTAAATAAATGAAAGGGATGGCAAAGAGATGAAAATAGAAAAGAAATATAAACCTTCTTTCCATAAAGCCAATGCTCGTTACCGTGGTGTTACTGAGCTTTCCCAATATACGAATTTTGTTCTTGAATCTGCCCACGACCTTTTATTATTAGGAAACATTACAGAAGGAAATGAAGCAACACATAAAGATGGACACAAAAAAGAAATGTACAATAATTTCATTTCTATCATGACAGGTGATCGGGAAGTAGGGAAGTCGAGTTTATTTACGGCTTCCACACTTCAAAAAATTGATTACTCACGAACAGTTCCTATTCCTGAATTAGATAGTTGGAGCCCTTTAAATGGCTGTACAAAAACAGCAGTGAGTGACGCAATTAAGCTCTCTTCAAATGGATTGCTAGATCCAGTAGGAATGTTTAGTACTCTTTATGTAGAACCAGGAGACAAGGTTTATATTCGAATGAAGGTAAGAAGTACAGGTGGTGCTTCAGACTTTTCCTTTGGTTCGAACAATATGCGTATGGGACCAGATAAGAATGGTGACACAAGGAAGGTTCCTTTAGCGAAAAGTAATGAATTTATCACTATCGATTACGTGTTACGTTTCCAATATGCTGAATCGGTATCAATTAATATAAACGTTCATGAAAAACCGAAAGAGTTAAAGGCGGAAAATGTTGAAATAAAAGATCTTGAGATATATTACTTTAATGAAACACCAATTCAAGCTTCATCTATCGACATGGTTATTAAACCAAATGTTGATGAACTAGAAGAAAAAATTAATTCGATACGATAGGGAAGGTGAGTACATGCGCCCGATTACATTAAGAAATCCGAATCTAAACAAGGGGCCTAGCTCTTCTGAAGAGTTTAATAAACTACGTAATGACATCCAGACTGATATTACAAATTTGTTTGATATTGTTAATAGTCATGATGGCACAATCTCTGAAAATATGGATCATATTTTACGTGAAAATTACTTCTTACAAAACCGTCTAAAGAAGTTAGAAGGACGGGTATATGAGCTAGAAAAGGATTACCAAAATAACAGTGTAGACGGGGAGAGTATCCTAACTCGATCCTTCTATCATGCAAGCAATATTATTTCCTCAAATGCAAATAATCCCATTAATATAGATACACTTCACGGAATTGTTACCCCAGTTGTTGTTAGATCTCATGATAAGATTGCTTATAAGAATGACTTAGGAGAATACATATTGCCTAGCAACCTAGAAGTAAGTGTATTTGAGTCCTCAGATGTAGAGCTAATTGATGAAGAAACAAAACAACGCAAGTTCTATGCAGTAGATTCTAGTGGTATTACTAAAGCATTTGATGGAGATAAGAACTCATTCTGGGTTCGTCAATCTGAATCAAACGAAAACAAATGCGTAACAGAAGTGTATGGATTAATTCATGTGAAAATTCCACAAAATATTTCTAATAACATTTATACAAACACAATTACTATTCATCCATCTCCGGAGTACTCTATGAGTATTCTTGATATTCAATATAAGAATCAAAATGGAGAGTGGAGGCGTATTGAAACTTACCCAATTAAAAAGGTAAACAATACAGAAATTCCAGAAGAGATTGTTGAATCTGGTAAGTTAGTATTCTCATTCCCAAGAAGACAAGTAACAGAACTACAAATTAAAGTAAAACAACCTTACTGGTTTAAGCATGATAACAAACGAATTTTTATGTATGGATTCCAAGACATCGTTGTTGAATACCGTGAATATTCCCAAGATACTGCAGAATTCACAACAAAGTTCTCTTTAGAAGGAACAGATCGTCGTTTTACAAATGTAAACACGCCAAAGGTAACAGTACCCGTTGGATGTCCATCATTTAATGATTACACTGTAAAACATGAATTGTACTTTGATGAAGGACTTACGGAGAAGTTTGATTTTTCAACAGATATTTTCCAACCAATTCAAACTGTATATGTAAAAACGCTTTTAAAAACAGCAGGGGATCAGGTACCGATCTTACGTGAGATTGAATTGCCTTACCGACATGAAGAATTAGAAGTGTTTTAAAAAGAGAAGGGAGCATAACCAAAATGGTGTGCTCCCTTCTCTTTTAATTTATCAAATGGTTCATCGTTTTCATCAACAAAAACAAATTTGTGATTTTTCCAGACATTATCATAATACTTATATTCCCCAGAGATAAAAGGGGGATATAAGTACTGTATTCTTAATTTTGTGTAATGAATAATTATTCATTTAATAAGTAATATACTAAAAATAATATTCCTGTAACTAATGCGGATCCAAAAAAGCCTACCAACATTTTCCCTTCAGGACCATTAATAATTTCTTTTAGAACTTCTTTTGCTACTTGCTGAGCTTTGCCGCTTAAAACTAATGAAAGAAATAAAAAAAATATAAATAGGAATAATGATGAAATTATAAGTTCCATTACTCTTGTACCTCCTTACTTTAAGTCATTCTATAAATTATACCAGTTAAGATACTTTATAGTAAGAGAATTTTATTTTTATAGTAAAATGTTCTTAAATCAAGATTTAAAATTTTACGAGAGTTAGTATCTTTTATATTGTATTTTTATTTACGGTAGTTGCATAATTATAATAATTAAACCATACGACTGTTCGTTATTTCACCAAAATTTTTGGCGTTATTTTGTTTTTTTTACGAATTCCCTCTTCTGTTATATTTTATAAAAGAAAAAGACAGCCTGGGGTGGCTGCCTTTTTCTTTTAGGGAGGAATTTAAATAATTAGGTAAGATAGATAGGATGAAACAAGTTCAAATTCACGGGAGATGTGAAAATACAAACTTGCGAGGTAACTTACATTTTTAATAAAACCTTTTCACCGTGAAAATGCAAACTTATATTGTAAAAAAAATTAAGAAGAAAGGGATTAAAGTTAATTCCTATGTATTTTAATGTAATATGAATTTAGTTGAAAGATTGCCGGAAAAATAAAACTATGAGAAAACTCATAAGTAAAAAATAATAACTTTATTTAGTAATCTTTCCGAAATCGTTAATATATAGTTGCAAATTTCTTATATGTTGTAGTTGGTGAATGGGCACCAAAAATACTTGCGATTCAAAAGGATGAGAAGGTTCCATTATTGCTTTCGGCTCTGCTTATCTAGTCTTGTAAAATCTTATATTCTTTATATAATGATAATGAACTATCTGAAGAATTCGAGAAAGCAAATAATATAATTATAGACGTACTGAGTACATGGAAACCAATTTTTGATGAAATAGACAAAGATTTCCCTGATGCGAAACGTAAAGCAGAGAAGAAAGTAGAAAGGAATTTAAGTGATGATGCAGAAGGTGGATTTCGTATTCATAAATTAAATCCTAAAAAGGTAAGTAGAGAAGAAAATAAAAACGATTATTAAAGGGGGACGACGTATGAAGTCAAAGAAACTAATCACATTAGCGATTCCGGTTATATTATTAGGTGGTTGTGCTACGACTCAAGGTTCACCAAAGATAGAAGCAAAGCGAAAGCTACTGAACAAGATAAAAAGTCTGCTAGCTTAAAAGATAACGAGAAAGATATTTAAAGGATTCGAGTTTTAGAAGAGGAATACCCACAATATATGTTAGACATGGAGAAAGATTTAGTGAAGCGGTTAAGTTTTTATAAAGATTCAATAAAATACTACCAAAAAGGTAGTAAATCAAGGAAAGAAGTCTTAGTTTCCATTAAAGACTATATGAAAGTACTGGATAAGATAGAGTCTATAGATGCCTCTTCTAAATACAAGGAAGATCACAAAGAAGTCCTTAAAGCAGTCAGTAAGTATAGGGAATCTTTTGAAGAAGTAGAAAAGGTATTCAAGAAAACAGACTTCTCAATGGAAGCTGATAAGGAAGTACTTGAAAAGGCAGACAGTAAGCTATCAGAAGGTAATCGTATTTGGATACCAGTGTTTGAAAAACTAAAGAATGAATCAAAAAAGTAGAAAGTTCTTCTGATTCGTCTAGTGAAGACGTTTCATCAAGTTTTGTTCCAAAATCATCTTCAACATAACTCAAGTCAATTAGAATTAGACAAGAGCCAAGCTGAAACAGGTATGTTCAAAGGGATAGTTGGTACTGATGAAGAGTTAGGAATAAACGATTCTAATACATCTAGGTATATTAAAAATGAAAGGTCTATTGTAGGTAAGTATGGTATTGATTTAGGAGAAGGAATCAAAACAATACTTGATTTAAAAGATGATATGACATTTGCTTTTTATAAGTCTGGGGATTTCTCAAGTAGAGATAGTCTAATGGAAGGAACATACGAGTTAGACGTACCTTCTTTACAATTAGCATTAAAATTAACAAGCGTAACTGAGAATGGTCATAAGACTCAAAGAACTGAGAGTTTTAGATATCAGGTACAAAATTATGATTTAAATATGTTACAATTTTATAGTGCAGACGAAGATGTCCGTATGAGATTGATTAAACAAGGGTAAATATATTAGTAGGGTTAGGTGAAAAAGCCTAGCTCTTATTTTAAGGGGATATTGCATAAATGGAGCGAGTTATACAAGAGTTTTTTTCTTCAAGTAAAAACTATAAGGTTCAAATCATTAAAAGGAAGGATGGTCTTTACACAACAGAAGCGTATAGGTGGATGGAGGATTGTGGATATGAATTTTGGAGTTATATATCACAAGGATTGATTTTGATAGATAGTAAGGAACATGCGCAAAAGATTGCTATGGAACAACTAAAGGAATGTTCAAGGGATGAGTATTAAAAATATGCTATTTTATCTGTAAAATTATAAGGAATTATGATGTTTTATGAAAATATAGAAGTGAATTTCAATTAATCTTATTTATCTTATGTGAATTATAGGTTATAATAAAATTGGGTGCAAAGATGCACTATTTGAAAAAGAGTGCAAGGCAAAAAGGAATTCGTAAAGGATTCCTTTTTTGTTTTTTAGAAAATGAAACAACTTTGTAAATATCTCCTTCTTTTTTTAGTATAAATGAACTTCTACTTTATAAACATAAAAGGTTTTTTGGGGAATTGCCATATTCCTGTAACAAAACAAAGGTATGTTATGTGTGTAAAATATAAAGAGAAAGAAGGAAAAGTTGTGAAAAAAATTTTGCCAATTGTTGCGTTATTAGGCATGATGAGTTTTGGAGTACAGGAAATGAATGTAAGAGCTGATACCTATCATAAGAGCGATTCAAAAATTAGTTTTTGGGATTCGAAAAGAAAGGGTACTAATTTCATGAATAGTACGTCATTACCTGAAAACTATAAAAGTGCAAAAGAAGCTAATATTGAATATGTTCGTTTAGCACCTGATAAATGGGCGAAAGATAAAGATTTTCTATTTGAAGATAAACCAGATACTTTTGGAAAGGATTTTCTAATAGGTAATGCAGATAACTACCAGGGATTAGTAAAGGAAGATCTAGAAAAATTAAAGGCGGATTTAGATGCCGCACAATCACAAGGAATGAAAGTCGTTCTTACAATGTTATCCTTACCTGGTGATCGATGGCGCCAATTTAATAATAATAAGAATGACGACAGAATATGGGAAGAAGAGAAGTATCAAGATCAAGCAAGTCAATTTTGGAAGGACCTCGCTTTGGAACTAAAAGATCACCCCGCGGTGGTTGGTTATAATATTATAAATGAACCACATCCAGAAACAGCTAAAAATAATAGATATAATGATTTTTGGACGGAAGATTACGAGAAATGGTATGCAAAAGTGGAGGGAACGACAGCGGATTTAAACAGATTTTATCAAAAGGTAATCAATTCCATTCGTGAAGTAGACCAAGAAACACCGGTTATTTTAGATTCAGGTTTATATGCTACTCCATGGGCCTTTAAATACTTAAAGCCAGTAAAGGATAAAAAAACGCTTTACGCATTTCATATGTATGAACCATATGAATTAACGAGTCAAGGTGAAAAGAAAAATAAAGAATATCAATATCCAGGATTAGTAAAAGTAGGAGACTTAGAGAAACCTGTAATGTGGAATAAGCAGGGATTAGAGAAGTTTTTGAAGCCAATTCAACAATGGTCTAAGAAAAATCATGTACCATCTAATCGAATTATTGCAGAGGAGTTTGGAATTAACCGTACTGTTCCAGGTGCTACCCAATACATACAAGATCTTATTTCTATCTTTAACCAAAAAGAATGGCATAAATCATTCTATGCATTCCGTGAAGACACATGGACAGGGATGAATTATGAATTGAGAACAGAAAAAATAAAATGGGATGAAGAGGGTAAACCGATGCGTCAAGATAATTCAATCTGGGATGTAATAAAAAAAGATTTAGAAACGCGTAAATAGTTTAGAATACTAGGCTTAAGGACTAAATGTAAGCATCTAATTCAAATAGAATTAGATGCTTTTTATTTCGAAAAAAGGTGGAGTTGAATTAAAGATTCCATCTTTTCTTTTGCATAAAGAGTACCAATCAGGTTTATTTACAACGAAAAATAAGATTTTTAGAGAATAGCTTAGAAAAAAATTGTGGAGGTTCAAACAAATGTGGTCACAATTGTTTAAACCTTTAAAGTAAATAAGTTTTATGAATTTTTCGTGAGATCCCAACCTTTAAATGTTGTAATTTATTTACTTATTTCCCCAATTGGATATATTTCTCTAATTGGATGGAAGTTTAGAATACAGAATCAAAACATAATAGGCTGTTATCGATGAGTTTATCGTAAAGTTGTTATTTAATGTGTCATCAAATAACATTTATATACAATAATACATAAAGAAAAGGAGATATTTATGAAAAAATATAGAGTAATAGACACAACTTAAATAGTATGAATAGTTTAGATTGTAAAAACATGAAGAAGAAAACAAAAAATCCTTAAGAGTAATAAGGAAAAATGAGGGAGTTAATATGGGGAATAATTCAAAACATAAAACTAGAAAAATACTTGCAGCTACTGCTACAGTAACTTTGCTTGCGACTGGAATGATTTCTTCATCAGATGTCTTTGCGGAGCAAAAGGAGCAGCAAAAAAATTTATCGACATCACCGCAAAGTGAAAAGTCAGTTAAATCAGAAAATAGAACATTTACAGTCCCAGGAAAAGGGGATGTTGAGGTACTGAAACAACAGGAAAGAAAAAATATGGCATTTAGTCCATATGAACCAACTGGTTTATATGCAAAGCCAAATGAACAAATAACGATTAATGTAGAAGGTAATCAAGATATTCAGGTATATATTGGAACGTATTCGTATGATGCTTCTTGGAGAGAAGATTCTAAGATAAAATCGTTCACATTAAAACCTGGTATAAACACAATCCAATCTCCAAATGGGGGGATGATTTATTTTTATAATAAACAACAAGGTGGTACCATTCGAACAACAATCACAGCAGGTGGAACGACTACGCCT
>NZ_QOSA01000036.1:0-79336 GCF_008368795.1 Bacillus sp. BF2-3 | reverse complement strand
ATAATTACTCTATATTAGTTTTAAAATTGAAAACGTTTTATATACAGGGGGAAGAATAATGCTTGGGGTTTTCAAAAAAAATATTAATAAAACAAATGCCAGTATAATCGAATTAAGTAAGAACCAACAAATAACTTTTAATGTACCTACTAATTCTGAATTAAAAATTCAAATGGATATGCTACATATTTCAAAAGAAGATTTACAAGTTGTAAAAGTGCTACAGCCTTTTATTTATGCAGAAATTGATTGGATTACTGAAAAATTCTATGCCAACATTACAAAACAACCTAATTTAATTACTATTATTGAGCGTTACAGCTCTATTCCAAAACTAAAACAAACTTTAAAAACACATATTAAAGAATTATTCAGCGGCAATATGCATGAAGATTTTATTGAACAGCGTGTTAGGATTGCCAAAAGGCATGTACAAATTGGTTTACATCGAAAATGGTATACTGCTGCTTATCAAGAATTATTCCGCTCTATCATGAAGATTTTGCAAACAAAAATAACGACAATCGATGATTTTTCATATTCTATAAATGTTATAAATAAATTATTCACTCTTGAACAAGAACTTGTTCTTGCAGCTTATGAATCTGAATATGAAAGAATGCAAAAAGAGCATGAGAAAGAAAAAGAATTAACTGCTATGACAATTACGCATATCGCAACAGAACTAGCTGCTGTATCTGAAAAAACAAGCTCTTCTATTCAAAAACTAACCGCCAAATCTGAAACTATTGTAGAGATTGCTAAAACAGGTACATCATTAGCTACAACATCTGAAGAAAAAGCGAATAAAGGGAAAGAACAATTAAACCAGCAAAACAAACGAATGGGATCTATTCAAATGAATATGGAAACGATTATTACAGATACTCATGAACTTCTCAATATTTCTAACAAAATTAATGAAATCATAGATATTGTTAAATCGATTGCGGAGCAAACAAATTTACTCGCACTAAATGCTGCTATTGAGTCGGCACGTGCTGGAGAATTTGGGAAAGGGTTTTCTGTTGTTGCTGGCGAAATCCGAAAATTATCAGAGCAAACGAAAGAATCTATATTTAACGTTACAAAGCTCGTCGAAAAAACAAATGAACAAATTACTCGTGTCTCGTCTTCTGTGAAACAAATTAGCTCTCTCGTATCGGAAGGAACAGATAGTATGTCGGCAACAGATCGATACTTCCAAGAAATCGTAAAAGATATGTCTAACTCAAAAGAACAGAATAAGAAAATTGAACACGAACTACAAGCTATTTCACAAGTAATGAAAGGAATTCAAGATGATTCCTCACAAATGGCTCTAACAGCCGATAATTTGCAACTAGAACTAAATCGATAAGATGAAATTTAGTAGTCAAGCATACTTTTCATCTGTACTAACTACTAAATTTCATCTTCCATCAAAAAAAGAATCCAGAATGGATTCTTTTTATTTTCTGAAAAATATTTTTTGACAATACACATAACTCATATAAACACCAAAGCTCTGCAAAATAAACAATGCTGGCATAATTACATTGTAATATGCCATATCTACTTGGAAGAGCTTTAACAATACGTATCCACTAATTAAAAATAAGAACAACATATATCCCTCATTTTGTTGTTTCTTAATAAGGAAGTGTAATAGAGCTATAGTCATAAACAATGTTACGGCTATATATATCAGTTTTTCATATTTGAAAAGAATAGAATTTATCCCCTCATCTGAAAACTGATTTATCATCGGTTCTAAAAGTTTAAATCTTTCTCCCTCAATCTCTTTTAACTTTTGATCAATATGCTCTGTTACACTTTGATTTTTCGATATTTTTTCTTCATGTTGCGTTTTTCCAATTAAAACAGATTGAACATACGTCTCATTCGCAATCGTATATTGTGACATTCCCATTGTCTTAATTCCATAATTCACACCAAAATGGGCACTATAAAATAGAATAAGTATCCCCATCATCTTTAGTAACACCTTTTGTTTCGTTGCTGATTGAAATACTTCGATTAATAATACATATACCGTGATAAAAATAGGAAGAAATAATCCCATTGGGAAAATCATATTACTAAATGCAAATAAAATCGCTGAAAATACCCACATATAAGGATGATCTAATCCTTTATATAAAAGTATGTAACAAGCAAAATAAAATAAAAATATTGCAAGTGACTCAGGAGTTAATACGGAACTCATGAATATATTTGGAATATACAGAGCATAAAAGATAGAAGCAATACGACCGCATTCTTCTCCAAAAACTATTGCTGCAATACGATAAATAAAAAATGCGGTTCCTGCGCAAAATAACACATTAAATAGTTGTAAAGCGAATAATGTATCACCAAATATACGAATAATTACTGACTCATATATAATAAAAGGCAAATGAGTTACAGTCTCTATATTATTACCAATTGCAATCTGCTTTGCAGACTCATACATCACTTTCAGATCACCAATTATTGGAGCGTCTACAAATAACAGCATACTAAGTCTCACAACTATAGATATACTTATAAGAAAAATAAGAAATTGTTTATCTGTAAAACGATATTGTAGAATTGATGCCACTAACAAAATGAGTATGATAAAAATTGCTAATATGATTGTTACACTTGTTGTACTTCCTCCAAAAAATTGCTTACTTTTCTCAAATGCTGCCCAACAACTATAAACAAAAAATGCGAGCATCGCACCGATTGTAATTTTATTAAAGAAAGATGAAAAATTTGTTTGTATATGATTCATATGTCCATTGCACCTCTATTTCCATTCATAACAAAACGATTCTATCATGAATGAGTACACGGCTGATAGAGAATTTCTATGACAAATACATAGTCATTACTTTTTACTTGCAATGTAAGCGAATCCTCTTTTACACTACATTTTAGATAAAATAAATTTTCTTTCAGTTACATGAATACAAATACAGAAGTTTAAATAATCCTCTTTTGGAATACACTTTACTTCATTAAATATCTAATATGAGTAATCCGCTTACACATATTATTCTGATTGAAAACAGACTATAGGGGCTGAATATATGGAAAAGAAATTCATGCGAGAATCTAAAGCAATTAAGACAACACGTGTTTTTCCTAACGATTTAAATAATCACCAAACACTTTTTGGAGGGAAATTATTAGCAGAAATTGATAGTATTGCTTCGATTGCGGCTGCAAGACATAGTCGTAAACATTGCGTAACAGCATCTATTGATTCAGTTGATTTTTTAACTCCAATTCACCAGGCTGATTCTGTTTGTTATGAAGCATTTGTATGTTATACAGGGAAATCTTCAATGGAAGTTTTCGTAAAAGTAATCGCAGAAAATTTATTAGCAGGCGAGCGTAGAATTGCTGCTACTTGCTTCATTACATTTGTAGCAATAAAAGATGGAAAACCTTCGTCGGTACCACAAGTACTACCTGAAACTGAGGAAGAACATTGGTTACACACAACCGGTTTAGAACGCGCGGAAAACCGAAAAAAGGGACGTTTAAAAAGTAAAGAGATGGCTGAAGTTTTAACTTTAAGTAAACCTTGGAATATTTAACATAATCTTCTCATCATACATGCACAGGTCCTTCCTTGCATGTATTTTTTATTATAAAAAATACTATCGCTTGCTTCATCAATGTGGAATGGATAGCGCTTCATTAAAAGATATATAAGTAATGGTATTGGATATAAAGCAACTTGTAGGCGTAAGTACAATGCTAAAAAGTAGAAAATGTTTCGTTTTATGAGTATCAGCTAATTTTAAACTCCAATATAATAATCCCAATGAAAAGAATAGAAGCTGTCCTTCTGTTAAAGTTAAATTTTCCAAAACAATCTCTGAAGGATACACGGCTAATAAGAAAGTACCTATTAATCCTGCAGCGGGATTCAATAAATAAGTACCAATCTTATAAGTTAGTAAAATAATAAGTACCCCTAATAGGATAATAATTAATTTAGCTACAAAAAGGCCTTTATTGCCATTTACAAAAAAAGTAAAATACAGTAACTAAAAACACTGGAAAACCTGGCATAATATGAATAGGTGGTTTATCCATCTCATGATATATCAACATTCCTGTTTCCAATAAAATAGTTGCCGTTTTTTGATGACCTATATCATCGCTAGCTAGAGTCCAATCTGCACCATGTGTTTGTAAAGTTGCAAAACGAAGCGCAAATCGCCTTAACATTTCATACTTTCCCTTAAAATACATAATTTCCAAATTGCATTTCTATATTTTTACAAGAAAATATATTCTATAATGAATACTTTTATACAAAGTACAATAATAGAAAGTTGATTTACAAAGTTTATATGCGTTAAACTGATACAGATGTTCTTGTAATCTTCTTCCTTTCAAAAGGCTTGTATATATGGTGCAAGACATAAAAAATTTGAGGAGATAAAAATTCTATGATGGAACAAAAACAACTTGTTTCTGTTGTCATACCTCTGTATAACACAGAAAAATATATTGAAGAAACAATGCAGTCAATACTGGATCAAACATATAAAAACATTGAAATTGTAATTGTAGATGATGGAAGTAAAGATCAATCACCTTCTATCGTAAAAAATCTTGCAGAAAAATATCCGGGGCAAGTAAAATACGTTCACCAAAAAAACCAAGGCGTTTCAGTAGCTCGTAATACAGGGATTGAAAATGCTAGCGGGGAATACGTCGCTTTCCTTGATAGTGATGACTTATGGCATCCAACTAAAATTGAGAAACAAATCGAGAGTATGCATAAAAACAACATGGATGCGTGCTATTGTGGTTATATGAATTTCTACGAAGAAACAGGCGAAAAGGTTGAGCATACAACAAACTTTATTAAAGGTGATATGGCAAAAGCATTCTTAACACACCAAGTTGTTGCTCAAACAAGTACTTGGATTTTCAAACGCTCTATCGCAATGAATCATAATATCCGTTTTACACCAGGATGTAGCTGGGGAGAAGACTTGGAGTTTTTATTTAAACTAATGAGTGTGACAAATGTATGCTATGTCGATGAATATTTAACATATTATAGAATCTTATCCGAAGGAAATCTTTCTTCTAAATATAAAGATTACGAATTAAAAACAACTAAAGAACTAGAAGTATTCAATCGTATGAAAGACTGGGTACATAATAAATCTCAAGACTTCATTACGAAAGACCCTCAGTCACTTATTGAGATTCTTGAGACTTATTTATTCCCTTATACGGTTATCAATAATGCTTGTATATACATTAAGGAAAACTCTCAATTAAATAATACCCAAGTCCAATTAATCAAAAAAGATATAAAGAAATATTGCCGTAAAATCTATTCAAAAAACGGAAAGCGTAGTAAAAAACTATATGCAATGCTTTGGTTTGTGCGAATTAAATTTCTGTTTTCTTAAACTGAAAATATAGTACTCATCTCTCTTTCCGTAAACAAATCAAATTTACAAATAGGACAAACGAAAAAGGTCCTAAAGAATAGAAAGGTTTTTTCTCATGAAAACAAATAAGATTCTTAAAAATGCCTCCTACCTATTTGTAGGAAATATTACTGTTCGATTTGTACTTGCTATCGCGACGATTCTCTTCGCAAGATACGTTTCTCCTGGTGAGTATGGGATGTTTACAACTGCATTAGCAGTTTCCGCTGTTATTTGTTATTTCACAGATGCAGGTTTGACACATACGTTTATGCGTGAAGGAACGAGAAAGGATGCAAATATTAGTGTACTAATCAGTAGTTATTTACGCATTCGTTTCGTATTAGCTGTCGTAATTTCTGTACTCTTCGCTATTTTTGCTCAGTTCTTCTATACTGATGCCTACTTACGCGCCATGGTATATTGGGTTGTACTACCAACAATGTTTGGAGCAACTTTACAAGGCGTTGGAATGGCTTATTTCCAAGTAACAGAACGTATGCAATTTACAGCGATTATTTCTGTACTACAAGGTATAACAGCCGCAGCTGCGCTTCTACTAGGAATGTCGTTGAAATGGTCACTTATGACGGTCGCTGCTATGTATGGGATATCTAGTCTTGTAACAGGAGTCATCGCCTTCATAATGGTACTCCGCCATACGACAGTTCATAAGGGCTGGGACAAAGGGATTTTAGATCAACTGCTGATTTTCACAATCAATGGCATTATTATTATGCTTTTACCACAGTTAGGCCCTATTATATTAGAAAAAGTTTCGACGTATGAGCAAGTTGGATTCTTTGGAGCTGCATCGAAAATACCTGCAGTCCTTTATCAAATACCTGGTGTAATTGCAGCAGCCTTCTATCCAAAATTATTTACTTTTGGAAATGAAAAGAATATTGATGAACATAGAAAACTATCTCAGTTTGAATTAAAACTAATGTCTTTCTTAGGGATGGGAATCTCCATTCCATTTATCGCTGATCCAAGTTTTTGGATTGTTACTTTATTAGGCGAAGAGTATGCGCCAGCTGGTGATGCTCTTGCCATTTTAGCCTTTATGGTCATTTTACAATCTATTAACTATCCACTTGCTGATAATTTAACGACCATTGGTCAACAATGGAAACGTGCAACAACAATGGGAATCGGACTAGCTACTGCCATTATAAGTTACATCGTCTTAGGTAGTCAGTTCGGAATGATGGGAGCCGCTATTGCCGCTATCCTTACCGAGATTACGTTATTGATCGGATTCACTCTATTTGTTCGTAAAGGCTTCTCGTTACTATTTAAAGGGATTATATTCAATACCTTAGCCTTTATATTAAGCTATATTCTATACCGTACAATATTAATTACCTTACCGCCACTAGTTGCTTTAACAATTACTGGTATATTATACGGGATTATCGGTCTTGCAATCGATCCACAAATACGAGGATTGATTTTAGGATTTATAAATAAAAAGCTGGCTCGAAAATAAATAAAAATAAAAACTTCAAATTAAATTTGAAGTTTTTATTTTTATCTTCTTCACTTAGAAAATGGCCTTTTTTCAATCTATATCTTAAATTGACTTGCCTTTTTTAGGATTTATAAATAAAAAGCTGGCTCGAAAATAAATAAAAATAAAAACTTCATTTGAAGTTTTTATTTTTATCTTCTTCACTTAGAAAATGGCCTTTTTTCAATCTATATCTTAAATTGACTTGCCTTTCTGGAATGATTATACTTGGAAACGAACAGCACTAGATGTAAAACACCTATTATTAAGGTAATTCATAGTTAATTCTTCATGTAAATATTAACTACAAACACCCTAAATTTACTATAAATTACACAAATAAACACTTTATTAATACTATTAAAAATCGCCGATTCATACATAGTTTTTCTTCATCCTAAAAAGATAACTAGAGATGAAGAATGTGGCAATTGCATTTAAGGAGGCTTATTTATTTAATGACTTCAGAAGTAAATAAAAGAACATTTTTCACTAAAAGCACACTTATTATTATTCCATTATTAATAATATGTGCATTTGCTTTTCATTACTTTTTCCTAAAATCAGACAGTGTATTTTCTAGTACGGGAGATGCATTATCACAATTCAGTTTCTTTACATTCCTTTTACAACACGCATTTAAAGATGGAAATTTATTTTGGTCTTGGGATTATGGCTTAGGTGGAGATTTATTCGGAGAATTTAGTTATTACTATAGTACAGCACCATTTTTCTGGCTTACGCTTCTACTTCCTAAACTAAATTTTGATCAAATCTTTGAGCTGAAACTATATATGAGTGTTTTAAAAAGTACATTAGCTATGTTATTCATGTATGGTTCTTTACGTTATCACAATAAAACTATTTTTTCTTCTTTCATTTCTGCCATTATATATGGAGGATGTATAACTTTCATTCGCCATTCTTTATTATGGGATTTCATGGCAGATGCTATAGTGTTTTTACCTTTAGCAATATGGGGATTAGATAAATATATTTTAGAGCGAAAAAAAGGATTATTCCTGTTTGCAACAGCACTTATGCTTGCATCAAATTTCTATTTCGCTTTCATTACTAGTATTTTTATCTATATTTATGCCTTTTTCCAATATTTCGCTACACAGCAGAACAAAACAATTAAAACATTTATAATTTATTATATTAGAATTTCTTTTCTATATGCTTTATCACTAGGTTTATCTGCTGTTTGCTTTATACCATCTGTAAATGGTGTATTTAGTTCCGATCGACTCGCTACAAAATTTACTATACCGTTATTTTTTGAAGATACGTTTTATAAAAACTTAATGGAAAGTATCTTTTTCATTAATAATACAGAGGAGTATCAGCTTGCATTCCCTGTTTTCATCCTCTTCCTTATTACTAGCGCGCTTCTAATACGCAATAAACTTGTCACAAATAAATTACTCTTTACTGGGTTTATGTTAGTGCTATATATGCTTCCATATACGTATTCCGTATTTAATGGCTTTTCTGCCATGCAACACAGATGGTTTTACTTATTTGCATTTGTGGTTGCGCAAACTGTTGCCTACATTTTAGATTGGATGCTACTCCACAAAAAGAAGGTCAATTATTTAATAGGTCCTTTACTAGCAACAGCATTATTTATTTACGCATTCTATAGAAAAGTAAATATAAACGCACAGCCACTACAAACGATTGATAACATTTTAATTTGCATTACTGTATTATCTATTATTACCATATTACTATGGCGCTATTTATCAAAAGTAGCCTTACAATGTTTCATTGTATTAAATGTACTCGTCAATGTAATATTTATTAATTACTTCTATTCAGATTTTGCTCTTAGTAAACACTTTAATCAAGCAGGCGTGACAAAAGAATCATTACACGGGCCAGGTCTTGATAATAAGGATGAAATTGACGCAATTCGTTATATACAAAATCAAGATAAAGATTTTTATCGAATTATCAATCCAAACAATAATTATAAAAATACGCCGATGTTGCAAGGTTATCATGGTACAAGTACTTATCAAAGCTTAGTCAATTATCATATTCATGACTTTATGAAGAATAAGTACAATGTTTTCCAAGGATATGATAGCCCATCTATGTTCTTCCAGTTAGATAAACGATTATTCCTTGAGAACATGCTAGGGGTAAAATATTATGTACTAAGTGAAGGTGCTAATAAAACCGAAATTCCTTATGGCTATACGCATTTACAACAAGTAGGTCCTTACAACATTTATAAAAATGAATTTGCACTACCATTAGGCTATGTATACGAAGCTGGAATAAGTGATGAAGACTTTTCAAAACTTAATTTTGCCGAGAAAGATCAACTTTTATTAGATGCTGTAGTTGTAAATGATGTTGGAAGTCTCCCACTAAAACAATTTAATACAAAACAGCTAGATTCAAAACAAATTAAGATTAATCCAAATAAAATGAAGTGGGAAAATATAGAGAAAGAGAAAGATATACTCACTGTTCATGAAAATGGGCGTATAATAGTACCTATTGATAATAACGATATGTTAGGTGATCTTCTTGTTGAAATTAAAATTAGAAATATAAACAAGGAATCATTTGGGGTTACCGTGAATGACAAATCTATGATAAAAGGTAATGAAGATGGAGCTTATGCTTATCCGTTAGAAAGATTTGTTTACAACTTAGGAAAAGATGCAAAGCCAACCGAGCTAATCATTTCTATTCCTACTCCTGGTCAATATGAGTTGAAAGATTTACAAATCAACAGTACTAACTATCAGACTGTCCCGAAAAAAGTAAATACTTTAAAAGAAAATAGCCTACAAAACATTTACTATGAAGGTAACTCCTTAAAAGGTGATATTAATTCCACTAAAGATGGATTACTATATTTATCGGTACCATATAGTAAAGGATGGTCAATAAAAGTTGACGGTAAAGAAACCGAATTTACGAAGGCTAATTCCGCCTTTATTGGCGTTCCTATTTCCAAAGGGCAACATGTAGTTGAAATGAAATACGTCACACCTTATTTCAAAATGGGTCTCGTTATTTCTATCATTTCATTTATCATTTGCATCTCGCTTCTAGTTCTTGGAGATACGAAAAGATATTCAAAATTAAAAAGTCGTTTTAAAAAAAGGTATTAAAATGAAGTGAAGTAAAAGTTGAAGATGATTGCTTAACTTTTACTTCATGCCCACTTTAAAATTACACCTAAGGAGGTCCTAACATGACCCTTTCAATAGTAGTACCATGCTACAATGAAGAAAAGGTGCTTCGTGCCTTTTATTCAGAGACTTCTCTTGAAATTCATAAATTAACTACCGATTATGAATTTGTTTTTGTTAATGATGGTAGTAAAGATGATACATTAAATATTTTACGTGATTTAGCTAGTGCAGATTCATCGGTACACTATATATCATTTAGTCGAAACTTCGGAAAAGAAGCTGCAATGTTAGCTGGTTTAAAATATGCTACAGGCGATGCAATTGTTATTATGGATGCCGACTTACAACACCCTCCTACGTTAATAAAAGAACTGTTAGAAGGATATAACGAAGGCTACGACCAAGTCATTGCAAAAAGAACAAGAACTGGTGATTCACCTGTTCGCTCTTTCGTCTCTCGTCTTTACTATAAGGTGATGAATAAGTTTGTAGATATTGAATTAGTAGATGGTATTGGTGACTTTAGACTTTTAAGTCGAAGAGCAGTGGATTCTTTAGTGTCTTTAAGTGAATACAACCGATTTTCAAAGGGTTTATTCTCTTGGATTGGTTATAACGAATTAATCATTGAATATGAAAATGTATTACGTTCTGATGGAGAAAGTAAATGGACCTTCTCGAAATTATTAAATTACGGAATTGATGGTGTAATTTCATTCAATAATAAACCGTTACGTCTATCTATATATCTCGGATTACTAACAACCATTTTAGGACTTTTATACGTAATCACTACGTTCGTTCAAATCATCCTTGGTGGTGTGGAAGTTCCTGGTTACTTTACTCTCATTTCCGCTATACTATTTATTGGCGGTATTCAACTCATATTCCTAGGTGTGATTGGTGAATATATCGGTCGTATTTATTATGAAACAAAACGTAGACCGCATTTTATTGTAGCTGAAAAGAAAGTTAGTGAAGTTAAACAAAAGGCATAACCAAAAAGTTACTTCTGTAGGTAGAAGTAACTTTTTTATATACTAACATTTACAAACACTTCTTTTGAAAAAATATACATTTTGAAATGATGGCATTATATGAAAGAATTTAGTATCATGATTCAAGGTACTATTTCAAGTTGGACGGAGGATACTATGAGCTTATTAACAGTTGAAAAATTAGGACATACATTTGGCGATCGTACATTATTTAAAGATGTATCTATGCGATTATTAGCAGGTGAACACGTTGGATTAGTTGGTGCAAACGGTGTTGGTAAATCAACATTCATGAATATCATTACTGGTCAGCTTATTCATGACCAAGGTCGCGTAGAATGGACACCGGGCACACATTATGGCTACTTAGATCAGCATACTGTTTTAACGCCTGGGCGTACAATCCGTGACGTACTAGCGGATGCATTTTTACCGTTATTCGAAAAGGAAAAAGCTTTAAATGAAGTTACAGAAAAAATGGGAACTGCTACACCAGAAGAACTAGAAGAACTTCTTGAGCAAATGGCAGAAATACAAGATGCACTTGAAGCAGGTGGTTTCTATTTACTAGATATGAAAATTGAAGAGGCTGCACGTGGTCTTGGAATTGATGCAATTGGTTTAGATCGTGATGTTTCAGCACTAAGTGGTGGACAACGTACAAAAGTATTGCTTGCAAAGCTATTACTTGAACAGCCAGAAGTGTTATTGCTTGATGAACCTACTAACTATTTAGACGTTGAACATATTCATTGGTTAACAAATTATTTGAAAGAATACCCACATGCATTCTTATTGATTTCTCATGATACGGAATTTATGAATAAATGTGTTGATGTTATTTTCCATCTAGAATTCACAAAAATGACACGCTATACAGCGACATATGAAAAATTCCTAGAACTAGCAGAAATCAATAAAAATCAACATATAAACGCTTATGAAAAACAGCGCGAGTTTATCAAAAAGCAAGAAGACTTCATTGCAAAGAACAAAGCTCGTTATTCAACGACAGGTCGTGCAAAGAGTCGTCAAAAACAACTTGATCGCATGGAGCTTATTGATCGTCCGGAAACAGCAATTAAACCGGAATTCTCATTTAAAGAAAGTCGTGCAAGTAGTCGCTTCGTCTTTGAAGGTGAAAATGTAGAAATCGGATATACACATCCGCTACTACCAAAGCTATCAATGACGATTGAACGTGGTGAAAAAATTGCTATTGTTGGATGTAACGGTGTTGGTAAATCAACGTTACTAAAAACAATCTTAGGTAAAATTAAACCTTTAAGCGGTAAAACAAGTCTTGGTGACTTCTTAGAGCCTGCATACTTTGAACAAGAAGTTAAAGCTGATAATATAACACCAATTGATGATGTATGGAATACATTCCCTGGCCTAGACCAGCATCAAATTCGTGCGATGTTAGCAAAATGCGGATTAAAAAATGAACATATTTCTCGCCCATTAAGTCAATTAAGTGGTGGAGAACAAGCAAAAGTTCGTTTATGTAAGCTAATGGGCGAGGAAAGTAACTGGCTACTATTTGATGAGCCGACAAACCATCTTGATGTTACAGCAAAAGAAGAACTTAAGAAGGCTATGAAAGCATATAAAGGGACTATTCTTCTTGTATGTCACGAACCGGACTTCTATGAAGATTGGATCACAAAAGTTTGGGATGTTGAAGAATGGTCTCAAAATAGTAAGTAGTCTTTAAGTAAAAAACTCCTTGTGTAGACAAGGAGTTTTTTACTTATTTTTATTAAGAATTTTTTATATTGTAGTATCCTATAAGGCGTAATCGAAATTCTTTTAATTCCGGATACGCCTCTAAATTTGCTAACATACCTCTAATTACCGGAATTCTTGGATTAAGCAATCGTATTTCCGCCTCTAAAACATCTAATGTAACCAACAGCTCATCATCCTCTAATTGATCAGCTAAAGTGCGCTTAAATACAATAATCTCTTTTAAAAAATGTTCTTTAACTTGTTCCTTAATAAGCTCTGATTTACAAAGGAATTCTCCAAGCTTTTCTTCATGTAAAATAGGTTCTTCCGAAGATTCTACTAAGCCATCTACTAAATTATCTACTCTTTTTAAAATAAAAGCAGCTACATACGATAAATCAATTTCTGGTGCTTGTAAAATAATTAATTCTAAATACCCACGGCATATGCCTTCTACCATAATTACTAAATCCAATAAATATGGCATAACCTTTTCACCATAAATGGACAATAAACTATTCCGATAAAATGCATGAGACTCTAACTTCATCCGCATCATAAATTCTTCTACTTCTTTATTAAACGGAATCGCATTTTCTCTCGCATGCATAATAATAAATTCTTTATGCTTTTGTATATCATTAAACTGACAATGTAATTGTTTTGCAAATTTTTCACGTGGTAATAAAGGCTCTTGTTCAATATCCAGCATTTTCTTTTGGATTTTGTCATAATAATATCGAAGTGTCGCTAATAAAAGCTCATCTTTCGATTTAAAATATAAGTAAAAAGCTCCCTTAGATATACCACTAGCTGTCACAATTTCCTGCACTGATGTCGCATTTACACCCTTAGTAGCAAATAACTTCATAGCCGATTCTATAATTAAACGCTCTTTTTCTTTCATATCTTCTCTCCTAAATTTAATCTCGCATCTTATTATAAATGTATTATACCATCTCTTTTTATTGACGATTGACCGAACGGTCAGTTATATTATGTATTAGACTGACCAGTTGGTCAATATAATAAAAAGGGAGCGCAAACATGAACAAAATCATCAATTTCTCGTTAAAAAATAAGTTCGCAGTTTGGCTACTAACCATTATTGTTACTATTGCGGGGATCTACTCTGGACTCAATATGAAGCTGGAAACAATCCCTGATATTACAACACCGATTGTGACAGTAACTACGGTCTATCCTGGTGCTACACCAGAAGAAGTAGCTGATAAAGTTTCAAAGCCGATGGAAGAACAACTACAAAATTTAAGCGGTGTTAACGTTGTGAGTTCATCATCTTTTCAAAACGCATCTTCTATTCAAGTAGAATACGATTTTGATAAAAATATGGAAAAAGCAGAAACAGAAATTAAAGAAGCTCTCACAAATGTAAAACTCCCAGAAGGTGTTAAAGATCCTAAAGTTTCACGAGTAAACTTCAATGCCTTTCCAGTTATTTCGTTAAGCGTGGCAAGTAAGAATGAATCTTTAGCTACCTTAACTGAAAATGTAGAAAAAAATGTTGTACCAGGATTAAAAGGACTTGATGGTGTTGCATCTGTTCAAATTGCTGGCCAACAAGTAGATGAAGTACAGCTTGTCTTCAAGAAAGATAAAATGAAAGAACTAGGACTAAGTGAAGATACCGTAAAAAATGTGATTAAGGGATCGGATGTATCTTTACCACTTGGCTTATACACATTTAAAGACATGGAAAAATCAGTTGTTGTAGATGGCAATATTACAACGATTAAAGCGTTAAAAGAACTTAAAATCCCAGCTATACCTTCCTCACCTAACGGTCAAGGTAGTCAAAATGCTGGCGCTGGTGCACAAACGCCGCAAATGAATCCAGCTGCTATGAACGGGATTCCAACAGTTACATTAGACGAAATTGCTGACATTAAAGAAGTTGGGAAAGCAGAATCTATTTCTCGAACAAATGGAAAAGAAGCAATTGGAATTCAAATTGTGAAGGCCTCTGATGCAAATACAGTTGATGTTGTAAATGCAGTAAAAGATAAAGTAAAAGATTTTGAGAAAAAACATAAAGATTTAGAGATCATTTCAACATTCGACCAAGGTGCACCTATTGAAAAATCAGTTGAAACAATGCTGAGCAAAGCAATTTTCGGTGCTATCTTTGCGATTGTTATTATTATGCTGTTCCTACGAAATATTCGAACAACGTTAATTTCTGTCGTTTCAATACCACTTTCTTTATTAATTGCTGTTTTAGTCATAAAGCAAATGGATATTACGCTTAACATTATGACACTTGGAGCAATGACCGTTGCTATAGGCCGCGTTGTCGATGACTCAATTGTTGTTATTGAAAATATTTACCGACGTATGTCGTTATCAGAAGAGAAATTACGTGGAAAAGATTTAATTCGTGAAGCTACGAAAGAAATGTTTATCCCAATTATGTCTTCCACCATTGTAACAATTGCTGTATTTTTACCGCTTGGACTAGTAAAAGGTATGATTGGTGAAATGTTCTTACCATTCGCCTTAACTATCGTCTTTGCTTTATTAGCATCATTACTAGTAGCAGTTACAATCGTACCGATGCTAGCTCATTCCTTATTTAAGAAAGAGAGCATGAGGGAAAAAGAAGTACATCATGAAGAAAAACCAAGTAAATTAGCAAATGGATATAAACGCATACTTGCATGGGCTTTAAATCACAAAATTATTACATCAAGTATCGCTGTCCTTCTATTAGTTGGTAGCCTTGCACTTGTACCAGTTATCGGTGTAAGTTTCTTACCTTCTGAAGAAGAAAAAATGATTATTGCAACATATAATCCTGAACCAGGTCAAACGTTAGAAGACGTTGAAAAAATTGCAACAAAAGCTGAGAAGCACTTCCAAGATAATAAAGACGTCAAAACAATTCAGTTCTCATTAGGTGGAGAGAATCCAATGAGTCCTGGTCAATCAAACCAAGCAATGTTCTTCGTGCAATATGATAACGACACGAAAAACTTTGAAAAAGAGAAAGAACAAGTCGTTAAAAATTTACAGAAGATGTCTGGCAAAGGCGAATGGAAAAACCAAGACTTCGGAGCAAGTGGCGGTAGTAACGAAATTAAACTATACGTTTATGGAGATAGCTCAGAAGACATTAAGCCTGTCGTAAAAGATATTCAAAATATCATGAAGAAAAATAAAGACTTAAAAGATATAGATTCTAGTATTGCAAAAACATATACAGAGTACACTTTAGTCGCAGATCAAGAAAAGCTGAGTAAAATGGGCTTAACGGCTGCTCAAATTGGAATGGGACTTTCTAATCAACATGATCGCCCTGTTCTGACAACAATTAAAAAAGACGGTAAAGATATCAATGTATATGTAGAAGCTGAAAAACAAAATTATGAAACAATCGATGACTTAACAAATCGCAAAATTACAACACCACTTGGTAATGAAGTAGCTGTGAAAGATGTTATGAATGTAAAAGAAGGTGAAACATCGAATACAGTAACACACCGAGATGGACGTGTTTATGCAGAGGTTAGTGCCAAATTAACATCTGATGACGTTTCAAAAGCATCTGCTGCAGTACAAAAAGAAGTAGATAAAATGGATCTTCCTTCTGGTGTAGATGTTTCTATGGGCGGTGTTACTAAAGATATTCAAGAATCATTCAAGCAACTTGGCCTAGCGATGTTAGCTGCGATTGCCATTGTATACTTCGTTCTTGTCGTTACATTTGGTGGTGCCCTAGCACCATTCGCAATTTTATTCTCGCTACCATTTACAATTATTGGGGCTCTTGTTGCCTTATTAATCTCTGGTGAAACATTAAGTGTATCTGCAATGATTGGTGCGCTTATGTTAATCGGTATCGTTGTAACAAACGCAATCGTGCTTATCGACCGCGTTATTCATAAGGAAAATGAAGGACTATCAACACGTGAAGCTTTATTAGAAGCTGGTGCAACACGCCTTCGTCCAATTTTAATGACTGCAATTGCAACAATCGGTGCTCTTATCCCGCTTGCATTAGGATTTGAAGGTAGTGGCTTAATTTCTAAAGGACTTGGCGTAACGGTAATTGGTGGATTAACAAGTTCAACGTTATTAACACTTCTTATTGTTCCAATCGTTTATGAAGTATTAAGCAAATTTAAAAAGAAAAAAACAAAATAACAAAAAAATAACCTCGCTAACTGCGAGGTTATTTTTTATTTCCAAACAAGATTAGGAAATCGCCATAGCCTTCTTTCTCTAATTCCTCTTTTGGAATAAATCGAAGAGCTGCGGAATTAATACAGTAACGAAGGCCATTTGGTCCTGGACCATCTGGAAATACGTGCCCAAGATGTGAATCTCCTTCTTTACTTCTCACTTCTGTACGTGTCATATTATGACTCACATCCATCTTTTCTTTCACACTTGCTGACATCACTGGTTTTGTAAAACTAGGCCATCCACATCCACTATCAAATTTATCTAGAGAAGTAAACAACGGCTCACCTGAAACGATGTCTACATAAAGACCTTCCTCTTTATGGTTCCAATACTCATTTCGAAATGGTGGTTCTGTACCATTTTCCTGTGTTACATAATACTGCATCTCATTGAGCTTTTCTTTTAAATGAGCATTATCCTTTGGCCAATGTTGCTTAATAAAAGCATCTCGTCCTGAGCCTTTACGATATAACTCATAGCGGAATGTGTTTTTCTTATGGTATCCTTGGTGATATTCTTCAGCTGGATAAAATGTAGCTGCTGGTAGTATTTTTGTCGCAATTGGTTTTGAAAAGCGTCCACTCTGCTCAAGCTCTTCTTTTGAGGCCTCTGCTTTTTTATGTTGTTCTTCATTATGATAAAAAATCACCGTTTCATAAGACTGTCCGCGGTCGTGGAATTGTCCACCAATATCGGTCGGATCAATTTGTCTCCAATATATATTTAACAATTCCTCATACGGCATTTTATTTGCATCAAATGTAATTTGTACTGCCTCATAATGTCCCGTCGTTTCTGAACATACTTCTTTATACGTTGGATTCTCTTTATGACCACCTGTATAGCCAGAAACAACCTTTATAATCCCTTCCATCTCTTCAAATGGCGAAACCATACACCAGAAGCACCCTCCAGCAAATGTAGCCAATTCTATCTTTTCATTTACAGCCATTACTTCACCCCTATTCTATGTTCTGCTTACAGTATGGCATAAGAAACATCATATTATAAAAGAAAAAGCACCGAACATCGATGCTTTTTCTTTACTTCACTTTATTTTTTCCAACATCCTTCTCCATTTCATCACTTGTCACGTCTAAAACATCTAATAAGAAGATGAAGATTGGAATACCGATAATTAATCCCCATACACCTAAGAAGTGTTCTGAGAAGATTAATACCATAAATGTATAGAAAATCGGTAAATTTGTTTTTTGCGACATAAACTTCGGGTTTAATACGTAACTTTCAAGCGCATGAATCACTGTTACGATAACCAAAATATAAACAACGTACATGATACCGCCAATATTGTAAGCAATCATACAAAGTGGGAATAACGAAATGATAACCCCCGCTACTGGAATTAAGCCCAGCAAGAAAATCATTAACGCTAAACCTAATAATTGTGGGAATCCTAATATCCATAATGCGATAACTGAAAGAACACAGTTAACAACAGCAATTAAAAATTGCGCTTCGATTACCTTTCCAAATGAACGTGCAAATTTCTTTCCGAAGTACTCAATTTCAGTATAGAAAATTGCAAGCCTGCTTTCTTTAAACTTTGCAGTAAAACCGACAATACGAGATTTTTCTAATAAGAAAAATAAACTCAAAATTAAAGAAAGTAAAACTTGAAGGCCAAATTTACCAACATTCGTAATCGATTTATACAAAATGTCTACGCCTTGTCCTACATATTTAGAAAGCTCCATATGATTGACAGCATTAACTGCATACTTAATTAGTTCACTATCTGGTGGGTTTCTTAAAAATACATTGAATTGGTAAATCAGTTGTGAAATTTGTATCGTCAATACTGGTAAATATTTAAATAGCGTAATAGCAATTCCACCAATTAACATTACATATAGAAATGCTATAATAATTTTTCGATTAATAGGCATGAAATGATCTAATTTGCGTGAAATAAACTTTTGGAATCGATCCATTAAATACGTGAGAATAAACGTAATTAATATTAAATTCAACATACTTTGCAGCCCGTATAACACGAGAGCAAGTATTACTAATACGAGTAACCTCTGAAATCCTTTGCTTTGAAACAGGTTTTTTATTTGCATAATCGACGAATACTCTCTCCTGTCCTATAAACTAAAACGTTAATAAGTAGATTTCTCTCTCTTTTCTACTTTTAATTATTCATTCATATTAAGATTTTTATAAACTCATTATATGCCTACCTTACCAGGTATATAGTAGCCTACTTCTTATTTTACAATACAATGACCTAATTCAAAACGTATTCTACATAGTATTAATGAAGATTTAAGGAAACTTACATTTTTTAATAGGTCTTACCACTACTGTAACATAAAAAGCAAGCTATCAGTAGAAATCTGTTCTACAAATAGCTTGCTTTTCTTATTTTTTAAGTAAGTTTTACTATCCAATGAATGGCATGAACATTGGGATGACAACTACTGTTACAACCCCAACTACCGTTACAGCAATACTTGCCATCGCTGCCTCTACCTCACCCATTTCAATTCCTACTGCAACTCCTAATGCATGACCCGCTGTTCCAAGTGCTAAACCTTTTGCAATCGGATGTTTCACTCTAAATGTTTTTAAGAATAATGCTCCTAATGCGTATACGATAACTGCGTTGAAAATAACTGCAAACGATGTAATTGCTGGAATACCACCAATACTTTCTGAAATTGGTAACGCAATTGCTGTTGTTGCTGCTTGTGGTAGCATTGAATTCATTACTGCTGTATCTAAACCGATTGCTTTTGCAACAATGAACACGACAATTACTGAGCAAATAGATCCAACCACGATAGCTGATAAAATTTGCCACCAATATTTTTTCAACTTATCAACTTGTTTATATAGTGGGATAGCGAATGCAATTGTTGCTGGCTCTAAGAAGAAACTAATCATTTTTCCGCCAGTATTATATTCTTCAAAAGTAAAGTTACCTACCTTTAGAAATACAATCCCTAATACCATCGCTACGAATAATGGTGTAAATAGGAAGAACCCTTTTGAATGCTTGAATAATAATGTTCCGATTCCGTATGCGATTAATGAAACGACGATTCCGAAATATGGAGTCATTGTGCTTGCCATGTTCATTACCTCCCAACAATATATAAATACAATGGTTACGCAACCTTTCCGTGCTTGCGTCCTTTATTTACTACTTTCAATTCTTTTATATCTTCTGTTTCTTTTTCATCTTTTCCTAAAATAAATTGTGCAAATAATCCTGTTACAGCGAGTAAAATAACTGTCGCTACAACAATTACAGTTAAAATTTGTACAAAGTATTGCCCCATTACACCAAGAGAATTAATAACTGAAATACCTGATGGGACGAATAAGAATCCAATAATACCTGTTAAAGCTGTTCCGAGTGATTCAACTTGCTCCAATTTAATAAGTTTTAAACATAATAGACTAAATAAAATAACTAACCCGATTACCGATGAAGGCATTGGAATTGGTAAATGTGTTGCAATAATATTAGAAATTAACATAATAGCTGAAAATATGAATGCTTGTGATAAGAAACTATATACTTTTTTCGTACTCATTTTGGCCACCTCTTTCGATTTGGTACCTTTATTGTATAGAATATAACCGCCTAAGTAAGCGTTTACATAACGGAACGTCAAATATACAGAATCAGTTACAAATATAAAAGGATGAAATACAAAAGCTGCTCCTTAAATACGAAGCAGCTTTTTGAGTTCTTTTGCATATGTACGACTAACAGGTACTTTTGATCCTTCTTTCATAATTAAATTATAAGTAGAGTTAAACCATGGCTGAATTTCAGTAATATGATTAATATTTGCAATAAAGCTACGATGGATGCGCATGAAACTTACTTGCGGCAACTTCTTTTCCAAAATCACAAGTGTATCGTGTGTTACATATGTTTCCCTCATTGTTTTTACTGTCACTTTTCCGTCCACAAGTCCTACATATACAATATCTTCAATATTAACAAGTACGATTGATTCTTCAATTGGTAATGCTAATTTATGCATCTCTACTGTTACATCTGTCCCCTTTATTTCGTGCTTCGTTTCTATTTGCGATTGTTTTTGTTTTTTATACTTCTTTAATGTCTGCACAATACGCTCTTCATCAAATGGTTTTAAAATGTAGTCTAACGCATCTACTTCAAATGCTTGCAGTGCATATTGATCATAGGCAGTAGCAAATACAATTGCAGGTGGATTTTTCATCTTCTTTAATATATTGGCGATTTCAAATCCGTTATCATCGGATAATTGAATATCTAAAAACACAATATCTGGTCTACTTTGCATTAGTTCTTCTAATGCGTCTTCCACACAATCAGCCTCACCAATTATCTCAACTTCTTTCGTTCTCTCTAATAAATACTTTAGTTCATCACGTGCTAACATTTCATCGTCAACTACTAATACTTTTAACAATCTGTTCTTCCTCCCCTACTTTTTTTGGAATAACAAAAGTAATCTCTGTCCCCTCATTTAATTCACTTTCGATATGAAGCATCGTTTCTTTTCCAAATAATCCAATAAGACGTTCATTAATATTATATAAAGCTGTTCCAGTCCCTTTCTTTGACGAAACTACCATCTTTCCTAATTGTTCTAAACGTTCTTCCTCAATTCCCTGTCCATTATCTTTTACTTCAAAATGAACCATACCCTCTTTTTCAAAAACATGCACTTCTACTTCACATACTGGTTGCTTCTTCGGAAAAGCGTGTCGTAATGCATTTTCAACCAATAGTTGAAGAACAAATGGTGGTACTAAAGTTGTCTTTAGCTCGTCCTCAATATACATCTTTACCTCATACTTATTTGGGAACCTTGCTTGTTCTAAGGATAGATATGCCTGTACATGGTTTAATTCTTGTTCTAGTGGAATCAATAACTGACGTGCCCCTTGCAAATTACATCGGAAATATACGCTAAGCTGTAATAATAACTTCCTTGCTTTTTCTACATCTGTTCGGCATAAAGCTGATACTGTATTAATCGCATTAAATAAAAAGTGCGGGTTAATTTGCGCTTGTAATGCTTTTATCTCTGCATCTTGAAGTAATTTACTTTGCAACTCAGCTTCTCCTAACTCTAACTGCGTGGAGAATATTTTTGCTAACCCTTCTGCTAATTCTTCTTCAACGCGACTTAACTGGTTAGGATTTTTAAAATACAGTTTTAATGTCCCTATCGTATTTCCATGCGAAGTTAGTGGAATAACAATCGCCGCTTGCAAAGGGCATCCTTCATGTTGACAATTAATGACCTCACGTGATTTTGCTTTCATTATTTGCCCTGTATGTAAAACTTCTTTCGACAAACCAGTTATTAAACTATGTGAAGGAATATGGTGATCTGATGCTAATCCAACATGAGCTAATATTTTCTCTGTATCTGTTAAGGATACCGCATCTGTTCCTGTAAAACGGTGAATAATTTGTGCCACATGCTTACATGATTCTTCTGTTAAGCCTTGGCGAAAATATGGTAACGTTTTATCTGCAATACGTAATACCTTATGAGTCTGAAGTGCCTTTGCGTTCTCTTCCTGACGCAAAATAGCTTGTATCATAGAAAGTAAAATAAAACTTCCAAAACTATTTACAAGGATCATTGGTATCGCAATTGTTTTCACAATGCTCATTCCATCCTCTACAATTAATAGGATCATAATCATTTCTAAAGAAACGATAAAAACACTTAAAATCGCTGAAAACTTAGGAGTAATTGTACGATTATACTTTTTGAAAATGTATCCAATATACCCCGTTATAACACCTGCTAAAATTGACGAGATTGCACAACTTAGAGCTGTCGTCCCTCCAAGCATATAACGGTGAATACCAGCAATTGATCCTACCCCAATTCCGACGATAGGACCACCAAGCAATCCACTAATTCCAACACCCATAATACGTGTATTCGCAATAGTACTCGATGATGAAACACCTTGTAACCAATTTTCATTCATAATCGTATTTCCTGCTATTTCAATCCCAGTGTAATTGCTTACAATTGTAAATACCGAAAAAATACAAATAAGCTTAAGCTTATCTACATAGCCATCCTGTTTATGAAGGAGGCGTCTGAAAGTTTTAATATGAGAGAGTAAAAATCCTAAAATAACTATAAGTCCGACTCGTTCAATCATCATGAGTACTAAATTTAGCATCTTTGATTCATTCCTTTTTATTTAGTTAGTTTTATTATGGGAAAATAATGAAGTCGGCGTCAAGAAGAACGAAATGTTTTTTGAAATATTTTACACATAATAACTTCCTCTTTATTTGACAATACATATAGAAGAGTGCTAAAAATAAAGTAATATAATACAGTCCTTTAACCCAACCCCGTGAGGTTGAGAAGGAAGTCGGAATACAATATACGTATGTTCTTTTCTTGGGGATACGTATGCTTTTTTGGCCTTCTCATCATATCAGGTGAGAAGGCCTTTTGTTATTCTTCCATAGCGACTGTAGAAAATAAGGAGGAGTAATAATGAACGTCACTACTGATGTACAACAAACAACAGAGGAGACAAAAGCGAAAAGATATAAAACATTATTTGGTTCTGCGCTAGGATATGCAGCAGAAGGTTTAGATATGTTGCTATTATCGTTCGTACTTGTCTATATTTTAAAAGAGTTTCACTTAAGTCCTGTTGAAGGCGGAAACTTAACTTTAGCTACCACAATAGGAATGTTAATTGGTTCTTATTTATTTGGATTTATTGCTGATTTGTTTGGCCGTATTCGTACAATGGCCTTCACAATCTTACTGTTTTCACTAGCAACCGCACTCATTTATTTCGCAACAGACTACTGGCAATTATTAATTCTGCGCTTTTTAGTTGGAATGGGAGTTGGTGGTGAATTCGGAATCGGAATGGCCATCGTAACAGAAACATGGTCTAAAGAAATGCGCGCTAAAGCGACATCTGTTGTTGCACTTGGATGGCAATTTGGTGTACTGATTGCTTCACTCCTTCCAGCATTTATTGTCCCACACTTTGGATGGAGAGCCGTTTTCTTATTTGGATTAATTCCAGCTTTACTAGCTGTCTATGTCCGTAAAAGTTTAAGTGAACCGAAAATATGGGAGCAAAAACAACGCTACAAAAAGGAGCTATTGCAAAAAGAAGCTGCAGGTAAATTAACAACTACTGAAGCAGAACAACTAAAACATATAAAAAAATTTCCACTTCGAAAGTTATTTGCCAATAAAAAAGTAACAATTACAACAATTGGTCTTATTATTATGTCGTTCATCCAAAACTTCGGATATTACGGAATCTTCACATGGATGCCCACTATTTTAGCAAATAAATATAACTATACATTAGCAAAAGCAAGTGGCTGGATGTTCATTTCTACCATCGGTATGCTAATTGGAATTGCAATCTTTGGTATTCTAGCTGATAAAATTGGTCGACGTAAAACCTTTGCAATCTATTATATTGGCGGTACAGTATACTGTCTCATTTACTTCTTCTTATTCACAGATTCAACATTATTATTATGGGGAAGTGCATTGCTTGGATTCTTTGCAAATGGAATGATGGGAGGATTTGGAGCAATTTTAGCTGAAAACTATCCTGCTGAAGCTCGCTCTACCGCCGAAAACTTTATTTTCGGTACAGGACGTGGACTAGCTGGATTTGGGCCTGTTATTATTGGCTTACTTGCTACAGGTGGCAACCTACTTGGAGCATTGTCCTTGATTTTTATCATCTACCCAATCGGGTTAATTACAATGCTACTATGTGTACCAGAAACAAAGGGAAAAGTATTAGATGTACCAGAAACAAAGGGAAAAGTATTAGATTAAACGTAAAAGAGGAAGCATCTCATTTAAGATGCTTCCTCTTTTACGTTTTTATTTATTTTGATTTACTAGCCTTCTGAAATAAGAATGCAGTTTTATCTTCTTCTTTTACAATACCTTGTTTTAATGCTAATTCTCCCGCAACTTTAGGCGCTAACCATAGCATTGGGAATAACAAAATTGATACCGGAACTGCCGTCACCACGATAAACGATTGTAGCGCATTAATACTTCCTTCACCCATATATAAAAGAATTGCTGCAACTGCGCCCATAATAAGCGACCAAAAAATCCGCAAACTAATTCTAGGATCTCCGTCTCCAGTCACTGCCATTGAAATGGAATACGCCATTGAATCTCCTGTTGTCACTACAAATAAAATTGTTAATAAAAGAAATGCTGGTCCAATAATATTAGAAAGTGGCAATTGCCCTGTAATTGCAATCATAGCTGCCGGCATACCAGATTCACTTAATGCGTCCGAGATAGACCCAGGATTCATCAACTCATAAAACACGCCTGATCCACCTAATATAGTAAACCAAAATGTTGTAATAATAGGTGCGATAATTCCAATTGCAACGATGATTTCTCGAATCGTTCTCCCTCTTGAAATTCGACTCACTAAAATTGCCATCATTGGTCCGTATCCAATAAACCATCCCCAGAAAAAGATTGTCCAAGATCCTAACCAACTTGTATCACCACGGTATGTGCTCATCGGCATAAACTCATTTACATAAAATCCAAACGAAGAAACAAACGAATCAATAATAAATCCACCTGGCCCAAATAGTAATATGAATGCCATTAACACAATTGCTAATCTAACATTTAAATTACTTATAATTTGAATCCCTTTATCAATACCTGTTACTGCCGATATGGTAGACACGGCCACCACACAAACAATAATTGCTAATTGAGTAGTAAACACATCAGAAACTCCAAATAATTCTTGTAATCCATAACTTGCTTGTAAACCTAAAAATCCAATTGGGCCAATTGTACCTGCAGCTACTGCAATAATTGCAGCTGCATCAATTATCGTTCCAAGCAGGCTCTTTCTTAATTTTTCCCCAAAAATAGGATATAAAAGTGTTCGAGGTTTTAGCGGCATATCTTTATGATAATGTCCATACATCATAACTACCGCACTAATTGTACCTAAAATCGTCCATGCTAAAAATCCCCAATGCATATAACTTTGTGCTAAAGCAGGCATGACTGCTTCTTTCGTTCCAGCAGATATACCATCATGTATTGGTGGCACCGTCATCAAATGATACATTGGCTCTGCTGCTGCCCAAAAAACGCCACCTCCAGCAAGTAATGTAGACATAATAATAGCAAGCCATTTTGCCGTACTAATCTCAGGTTTTTCTAATCCCCCAAGCTTAACTCTCCCATATTTGGAGAAAGCCATACACATCGCAACAATAAATGTACCTAATAATAAAACTTGCCAGAAGGCACCGAAATATTTAATTGAAAAAGCGAAACTTTTATTAATTGCACTCTCTACATAATACTTGTTCAAAAAAACTGCAATTACAAATAATAAAAGTGAACCACCACTAATAATAAATACAGGCCAATCAGTTTTTCGACTCTTCATCCTCATTTATACTTCCTCCTTCCTCAGCAATCTAAAAAAACAACTTTATTATGTTTTATTGTTTAAACCCAAAACATAATAATTATATATGCATAACATTTTATCGACTTCCCACATACTTATGTTGTCCCTAAAAATATGCCAAATCCCTTATTAAAAAGAAAAATTCTCTTCCTCTTACATAAAAAAGCAAAACAAAAGACCTTATATTTCTATAAGGTCTTCGAAACAGAAATTTGATTAT
The DNA here is from genome assembly GCF_008368795.1 of Bacillus sp. BF2-3. Classification (NCBI taxonomy): domain Bacteria; kingdom Bacillati; phylum Bacillota; class Bacilli; order Caryophanales; family Bacillaceae; genus Bacillus; species Bacillus sp. BF2-3. Next base: position 52,583 of record NZ_QOSA01000036.1, on the reverse strand, counting down.
AACATAAGGTACTCCTTGGTTCAAAAAGCCTCTTCCAAAAATAACCGAGAGTAAAGGCTTCCATTTGCTACATAACAGTAATTAAAAAAAATATATTTTGCAGAAAAAAACTGCACTAAATATTATTTATGAAAGAAATTTGGCTTCAAAATTTCATTCGGATACGGTTTATGATAAATGTGAGTGGTAGCTGGAGATAATGGCGGAATAAGCCATACCCAATTACCTGTTACAACACGACCACAAGCAGCTTCTTGCTTCTCAAATTGCTGAAATTGTTGTGCAGCAGTATGGTGATCAACAATACTAACTCCTTGTTTTTTAAAGGAGTGTAGTACGGCAATATTCAACTCAATTAGCGCCTTATCTTTCCATAAGGTACCGTTTCTCGATGTATCTAAATCCATCATCTCCGCAACAGCCGGAAGTAAATTATAACGATCATGATCTGCTAAGTTGCGCGCCCCAATTTCTGTTCCCATATACCATCCATTGAACGGAGCGGCTGTATAAGAAATACCGCCAATTTCTAAACGCATATCTGAAATCATTGGAACACCATACCATTTCACTCCAAGTGATGAAATAGGGTATTCTGGGTGTTCAATTGGCACTTCTTTTACTTCTTCTCTCGGAATTTCTTTATATGTAGGTGCCTTCCCGTTTATAGAGAACACAAGTGGCAATACATCGAAATTCGTACCTTCTCCTTGCCAACCAAGCCCCTGACAAAAGTCCGTAAATGTAGCGGAATGAGAATCACCAATCACTCCCGTTTCTGTTTTATATCCTGCATATCGAATCAATTGGTGATTATAAATTCTTATATTATTTTCTTCACCTTGATATTGCTTAAAAATCGTAATGGTTGGTTTAACTTTCCCGTCGTTCGTTGCATATTTAATATGATGAATTAATGCATTATATACACCCTCTTCATCATTTACTTCGCGCGCATCTAATATGTGCATCTTACTCCAAAATAGTCTTCCAATACATCTATTACTGTTACGCCATGCCATTCGTGAACCATGAACAAGTTCTTCAAATGTATGCTCATATGTCCCTGTCTTCTCTATCTCAATTTGAATTTCTTTTATACGTTCTTCTATCAATTGTTCTTTATGAAGCTCCTTATAACAAATCGTAATAAAATTACTTGCTTCTTCTATTAATTGTTTCGTTTTACTCATAAACAATCTCCTTCTATTTCAACAAAACCCTGCTACTTTACAGTATAAGCAAAAAGGATAGGAGTCACAAATGAAAGTGAGAGTGTTACTTTTATTGTAATATTTTTCAGAAAATTAATGGACTTACTATTGACTTATATGGAAAATGGGTGTATTTTTGACTCAGGTAAAGTATTTTTACCTAGACCAACTTTTTAAATAGAAAGGAGGTAATGTTATGTCTTCATTTCAATTGCCAAAGCTTTCATATGACTATGATGAACTAGAGCCACATATTGATAGCAATACACTTTCCATTCATCATGGAAAGCACCATGCGACATACGTAAATAATTTAAATGCTACTTTAGAAAATTATACTGAATTACATAATAAATCTTTAGAAGAATTGCTATGTAATTTAGATACTTTACCGAAGGAAATTGTTACAGCTGTACGAAATAACGGTGGCGGTCACTATTGTCATAGTCTTTTTTGGGAAGTGATGAGCCCACGAGGTGGCGGTGAGCCTAATGGAGACGTTGCAAAAGTAATTGATTATTATTTCAATACCTTTGACAACTTAAAAGATCAACTTTCCAAAGCAGCTATTAGTCGTTTTGGAAGTGGCTATGGATGGCTTGTTCTTGACGGTGAGGAACTCTCTGTTATGAGTACACCAAATCAAGATACGCCTTTGCAAGAAGGGAAAATCCCCTTACTCGTAATTGATGTATGGGAACATGCTTATTATTTAAAGTATCAAAATAGGCGCCCAGAGTTTGTTACCAACTGGTGGCATACAGTAAACTGGGACCAAGTAAACGAGAAGTATTTACAAGCAATTCAATCACAAAAACATTAGTCGTACGTATAAGGTAAATTTGGTAATGTAAAATCAGTATTGTCGAAATCCTCCAGAATCCCCCGGATTGCCACCGGGGGATTTATGATTACTTCATTGTATTTATATAATGTTTTAAAACATTTTTCATTTCTAGTTTCAGCTCTCGGAACAAAAATCCGAATTCACGAGCCTTTCCATTATGTAATGTACAGTTAGTTACCTCATTATAAGGAGCTATATTTTCCCCAGCTTTCTGAATGAGTGCTTTTATTCCTGTCTTCTCTTCTATGAAATGAATAATTTCTTCCGTAGAAACTACCCCGTTACTACAGGCGTTAATTGGCCCTTTCACATTTTCCATTCCGCACCAAGCTAGAAACTCTCCTGCCTCTTTTTCATGTATAAATGACAAAGTTCCATCTACATGATCCACAACGATAGGTTTTTGGTTCACAATACATTCAACGTAAAATTGTAACCTTTTCGTATAATCGTTTTCTCCAATAACAACTGGAAAACGAACTGCAACAACTGGGAATGTTGCTTGTTGAAATACAACGGCTTCAGCTAATCTCTTTCCTTCACCATAATTGAAGTCATTCCTATCTCCATACGCGATTGCATAATCGTACGGATTAAAGTCTTCTTCTGATAAGCTTAGGGCAGGTTCATAGACGGCCATTGAAGATGTCATAACATATTTCTTCGTTTTCCCTCGTAACACTTCACATATTATCTTCGCTGCATTCGAGCTATAGCATAAATTATCGTATACAATATCATAACTTTTTCCTTCTAGACGCTTTTCTAGTAGCTTTCCATCTTCTCTATCAATAATTATTCTTTTTACTGCGCTACCAAAAGAATCTTCAGTAACTCCCCTCGTCGCAATCGTTACATCGTGCTCCTCTTGCAAAAGTGCTTCTACTAAATGTTTACCAAAAAATCTTGTTCCCCCTAGCACCAATACTTTTTTCAACTTCATCATCCCCATTTTAGCAAATTGTAAAATACTACCTCTCTATTATAAGTGCCAACATATAAAAAGCATGGAATTCGTTTAACGATTCCATGCTTCTCTACAGAAAATATATTAACGTACTCGATATTTATAAATACAATAACAGAAGTACAAAATAGAAATTACTGATACATAAACCCATAGTTCATATACAAATCCCTCTCCCCACACTCCCATAAAATAAAAGAGTGAAGGTAAAGTCAATGTTACCCATGATTGTACGAAGGCAATCCTTCCAAGATATTGATTAATGTTCTTCTTTTGTGTATTTAATACAAAGAATAAATACCAAAGTAATGCCCACATAAACCACGTTAACGCATTAACAACATCATGGAATTGAACAAATGAAACAACCATATAGAATAAGGCTATAATTGCTACCCAAATACAAAACCATCCTAGACCACTACTATCCATTCCTTTTATAAAAGTAACACCTACATATAAATAAGTTAATCCAAATAAGAAAGTAGCCGCATATGAATACACTGTCCAATTGCTTTGGTCAGAAATCATGATCAAATAAAACGGAATAATAATTTGTAGTGCACCCACAAATAAATTAAAAACACCCGCACTTTTCATCTCTGCTTTCCCTAATATAACAAGACTATTTAAAAATAAAGCTGCCCCTGAAAGTAATAATCCTACATAACCCATATATATTCGTGTGAAAATCTTTACCTTTCACACTTTTAACCTCCCCACACTATAAAGTGATACTTATATTATTTTTCTTCCCATTTAAAACTACATACATAATTTTTCATTCAAATAAGTCAGACCTCCTACCTCAAAAAGGAGCGAACTTAAAACGCTTTCAATAATAAATAATCCTATTAAAACATGAACTAGGATTCCTTGATTATAAACGGACTCTAGCAATGATACAAGTGTTGGAATACTTTTCAATAATACGCTTTCAATTTCTATAAAAAATTAATAAAATAATACATTCCTCTATCTCATTCTACTACCTTCTAGCATAAGATATTGTAAAATCACATCATTTAAAACAGCGAACGCTCTTTTCTAGGTTCGCTAATAAAATTAATAAAAAATGACCTCTTGCTTTTATGCAAAGGTCATTTTTTTATATACATCATTAAACTTCTAAATAGCCATTTTTATTATTTGATTGCCATTTCCAAGAATCTGCACACATTTCTTCTAATCCACGTGTTGCCTCCCAGCCTAATTCACGCTTTGCTTTCGATGCATCAGCAAAACATACTGCTACATCACCTGGGCGACGCTCTGTAATTTTATAAGGAACTTTCTTGCCCGAAACTTTTTCAAACGCTTCAACCATCTCTAGTACACTATAGCCCATACCTGTGCCCAGGTTATAAGCATCTACTCCCGTTGTACTCAATACTTTCTCAAGCGCCTTTACATGACCATTTGCTAAGTCCACAACATGGATGTAATCACGGACTCCTGTTCCATCTTTCGTTGGATAGTCATTTCCGAATACGCTTAATTCTTTTAACTTACCTACCGCTACTTGCGTTACATATGGCATTAAGTTATTTGGGATTCCATTTGGATCTTCTCCGATACGCCCACTTTCGTGTGCACCAAATGGATTGAAATAGCGAAGTAATGCGATACTCCATTCTGCATCTGCAAATGCTACATCACGCATAATTTGCTCAATCATTAATTTCGTTTGACCATATGGATTTGTTGCACTTAATGGAAACTCCTCCGTAATCGGTGACGTTTCCGGGATACCATATACAGTTGCAGATGAACTAAAGATTATCTTCTTTACATTATGTTTCTGCATTACTTCACATAGCACTAACGTGCTTGTAATGTTGTTATGATAATATGTTAATGGAATCGCTACTGACTCCCCTACAGCTTTAAATCCTGCAAAGTGAATAACTGCTTCAATTGCATTTTCTTCAAAAATTGCGTCAAGCGCTTCGCGATTTAAAACATCTTCTTTATAAAACTTAAATTGTTTTCCTGTTATTTCTTTCACTCGATTTATAGATTCTACCGAGCTATTCGAAAGATTATCCACTACTATAACTTCGTAACCGCTATTTAGTAATTCTACACATGTATGACTACCAATATATCCTGCTCCACCTGTTACAAGTATTGCCATAATTATAGTCCTCCATATTTCATTCATTATAAACTTCTCAAAGTATATCACATATTTCTTATCCTATGTTTAACATGCGAACACAGAAACTTACATTTTATCCCATAATAAATTTATAACATATACGATTCTAATCAGGTAATAAAAAAACGCCACATAATTTTTATTATGTGGCGTTTTTTTATTAAATTACATAACAATATACACTTATATAACATATACGATTCTAATCAGGTAATAAAAAAACGCCACATAATATGTGGCGTTTTTTTATTAAATTACATAACAATATACACTTAGAAAATGCGCAAGACTACCTAATAATACAAAAACATGAAAAACTTCATGATGCCCCATATATTTAAACTCTAACCATTTTGGCTTTGTTCCATAAATAAATCCACCAATTGTATAAAAAATGCCCCCAAGTACTAAGAAAATAATGCCTCCTGTACTTAAATTCTCAGCTAACGGTGCAAAGAATAACACAATTAACCAACCCATCGTAATATAAATTGCTGTCGATAACCATCTTGGACAATTAAACCAAAACATTTTAAATACAATGCCACAAATCGCAGTTGCATAGACTAAACAAAATAATAGTAAACCACTTGCTGAATTTAATGTAATTAAGCAAAAGGGTGCATATGTACCTGCAATTAATATAAAAATCATAGAATGATCTAGCTTCCTAAAGAAGTAAATAACACGTTCATTGGCCACAACACTATGATACACAGCTGACGCCGTATAAAGGACCATCATTCCAATACCAAACAAAATAACAGCTGTAATTGCAGCAAATGATGGCATCTTGATAGAAACTTTCACAAGCATAGCTAATAAGGCAATAAATGATAATATTGCTCCACCTAAGTGAGTAAATGCATTAACCGGTTCCCTTACATAAGCATTCATAATAACACCCCTCATATAATTACATGTAGTTTTGATAACTACATGTAATTATATACACATTTCTTTTTAAGGTCAACATTTACAATTCATTTGTTTCGTAATACCATATTTAAAGATATATTAAACATTAAGTTCCACTAAGTTATAAAAGTGAGGGATTCTACGTGGAAAATATAAATGAATTACTTGAGACATTGCATTTAGAAAAAAACATTAAACTTGAGGATATTCCAAATGTTGACTTATATGTAGATCAAGTTGTTCAACTATTTGAGAATACTTATGCAGATACAACGAGAACTGATGATGAAAAAGTATTAACCAAAACCATGATTAATAATTACGCAAAAGGAAAACTATTCATCCCCATCAAAAATAAAAAGTATTCAAAAGAGCATATGATTTTAATTAGCCTAATTTATCAATTAAAGGGAGCTCTCTCCATTAACGACATAAAAAGTTCATTAGAAACTATAAATGACTCCTTATTAAATGATGATTCATTCGAATTAAATACGTTATACAAAAATTATCTTGCTCTTACTGAAAGCAATGTCGAAAGCTTTAAACAAGACGTAAATAACCGTGTTACAGAAGTAAATGAGATTTCTTCCTTAGAAGATACAAAGCTAGAAAAATTTCTACTACTAACATCCTTCGTGACTATGAGTAATATGTATAGACGTTTAGCGGAGCAACTAGTGGATGATTTAAAAGAATCATAAATAAAAAACTATCCACCTATTAAAGTGGATAGTTTTTTATTTACTTAATTGCTTCATGAACTTTTAGTTGTTTCCCTTTAATCGTTGTAGTCTTCATAACTTTCAAGACGAGTGGGCCTTTTCCATTTAATATTTCAACATAAGAAACATTATCTTGTATCGTAATAATACCTATATCTTCTGCTGTAACACCTTTAATTTTAGCAATTGTACCGACGAAATCTACCGCCCTAATTTTCTTTTTCTTCCCGCCATTAAAGTACAGCTTCATAATGCCTTTGTTGATGTCTGCATTTTTATCTTTCTTTATAATTGGTTTAGCATGTATCTTTTCTTCAAATGCAGCTTTCTCTTTCATAACTTCTTCTTTTGAAGGTCCAATTGCCTTTGGAATTTCAAATCCAATATACTCCTCAATCTCTTCTAAAAATCTATTTTCATATGGTGTTATAAATGTAATAGCTTTTCCACTATTTCCAGCTCGTCCCGTTCTTCCAGTACGATGTACATAGCTTTCTTTTTCAAGTGGAATATCATAATTAATAACATGTGTAATATTATCAATATCAATTCCTCTCGCAGCTACATCTGTTGCTACTAAATAGCGGAATTTTCCTTTTCTAAAATCATCCATGACTTCAAAACGATCTTCTTGTACCATACCACCATGTATTTTGTCACAGGGATAGTTAGCTCGTTTTAATTGTCTATATACATGATCTACATTTTCTTGTGTACGGCAGAAAATAATACAGCTATCAGGATTCTCAATCGTTGTTACATCTTTAAGTAGTGAAAGCTTCTCGTCTTCTATCACCTCAAAAAGAGTATGTTCAATTTTATCCGTCGTAATCCCAGCCGCTTTAATTTCAATATGAGTTGGTGAATTCATATATGTACGAGACAATTTCTCAACATCTTCTGGAAGTGTTGCTGAAAATAACATCGTCATTCTTTTTGTAGGTAATTCATCAATAATTGCCTCTACTTGATCGATAAAGCCCATATTTAGCATCTCATCTGCTTCATCAATAACTAAATACTTCAAACACTCTAAAGAAAGGGTACCCTTCTCAATATGATCCAACACACGACCAGGAGTCCCAACTACAATATGTGTCTTTTGCTTTAATTCTAATTTTTGACGTGCAAATGGAGATTTCCCATAAACTGCCGCAGCCTTAATCCTTTTGAATCGACCTATATTTGTAATATCTTCTTTTACCTGTACCGCAAGCTCTCTCGTTGGTGTTAAAACTAATGCTTGTGGTTTATTCTCTTCCCACTCCACCATTTCACAAAGTGGAATACCAAATGAAGCTGTTTTTCCACTTCCAGTCTGGGACTTCACAACAAGATCCTTCTTTTGTAATGCAACTGGAATAACCTCACCTTGTACTTCTGTTGGATGATCATACCCTAACCCAGTAAGTGCCCTTACAATTTCCTTACTTAATTTATAATCAGAAAAACTTTTTTTACTCATATATTAACCTCATTTTATTCTGTATTATTTTCTTTTTTATCTTTTGTATACGTTACTATCACCCTACTTATTATACTTGAAACCTCACATAAAAGGTGAATCATGCCAGATTCATCTTTTTATATAGAAATAAACCTTTTCATTTCATATATTGTTCAAATACTTGATAACATCTTTTGCTCGTATTGTTAGCATTAACCTTTTTATAGTATCCTACATCCAATCAAAAAAATAAAAAGAATACATACAACCTTCTATAATTATCTTAATTTTTCAACCCTTCCCATAAACGAACAATATAATTTAAAAAACGTTTTAAATTCGTTTTTAACGTTGTTTTTCAGGTATAAAATCTATTTTTTCAAAAAACGTTAAGAAATCCTTTGACTTCTTAATAAAAATAATGTAAATTATCCTATGGACGAACATTTTTTATTAATAAAAATAAAATATTCGTATTTTAGGGGTGTAAATGATGGAAAACGTATTCGACTATGAAGATATTCAATTAATTCCTGCAAAATGTATTGTAAATAGCCGCTCTGAATGTGATACAACTGTCACTTTAGGAAAACATAAATTTAAATTACCTGTCGTGCCTGCAAATATGCAAACGATTATTGATGAAAGAATTGCAACTTATTTAGCTGAGAACAACTACTTTTATATCATGCATCGTTTCCAACCAGAGAAACGAATCTCATTCATTAGAGATATGCAATCACGTGGATTAATCGCTTCTATCAGCGTTGGTGTAAAAGAGGACGAATATGAATTCGTACAACAATTAGCTGCTGAGCAACTTACACCTGAATATATCACGATTGATATCGCACACGGTCATTCTAATGCTGTGATTAACATGATTCAACATATTAAAAAACATTTACCAGAGAGCTTTGTTATTGCTGGAAACGTTGGAACTCCAGAAGCGGTAAGAGAATTAGAAAATGCTGGTGCCGATGCAACAAAAGTTGGTATTGGACCTGGTAAAGTTTGTATTACTAAAATTAAAACAGGCTTCGGAACTGGTGGTTGGCAGCTAGCTGCACTTCGCTGGTGTGCAAAAGCTGCAAGTAAGCCAATTATCGCTGATGGTGGTATTCGTACACACGGCGACGTAGCTAAATCTATTCGCTTTGGGGCAACTATGGTCATGATCGGTTCTCTATTCGCTGGTCACGAAGAGTCTCCAGGGGAAACAATTGAAAGAGATGGAAAACTTTATAAAGAATACTTCGGTTCTGCTTCTGAATTCCAAAAGGGTGAGAAGAAAAACGTTGAAGGTAAGAAAATGTTCGTTGAGCATAAAGGTTCTTTAGAAGATACGTTAATCGAAATGGAACAAGATCTTCAATCTTCTATCTCTTACGCTGGCGGAACAAAATTAGACGCTATTCGTACTGTAGATTATGTTGTCGTGAAAAACTCGATTTTCAATGGTGACAAAGTATATTAATTCTTAAATTAACTCGAAGGACAAGCATTTTCATGCTTGTCCTTCTTTTTTGTATATGAAAATGTAAAAACATTTTAATTTAACTGAATTTTCTAGTATTATGTGTTTAGATAGTCTTAATAAGGGGGAGATACGACTTGAAAAATGTAATAGAAAATCGCCTTAATCGCGCAGAGGTACCCGCTGAACTAACATGGGATTTATCCCATTTGTATAATTCCGATGCCGAATGGCATACTGCATTAAACGCATTGGAAAATGATATACAGAAACTTGATTCATTTAAAGGGCATTTACATACTAGCTCCCACACTTTATTAAATTGCCTACTTTTAGAAGAAGAGCTTTTAATGACGTTAACAAAACTGTACTCATATGCAAATTTAAAAGAAGCTACTGATCGTACAAATCCAAGTATTCAAGCGAACTCTTCCAAAATTTCTGCTTTATGGACGAAAGTACATACTGCACTATCCTTTATTCATAATGAAATCCTCTCATTCGACGAAGGAACAATTGAAAGATGTTTAACTGAAGAAACAAAACTCGAACCTTTCCGTAAATCTTTACTAGAGATACTACAAAAAAGACAGCACACACTCTCTCCTGAAACAGAAGAAGCACTTGCTGCACTTGGCGAAGTTCATAGTTCTCCATACAAAATTTACGGCATGACTAAATTGGCCGATATGGATTTCACTTCTATACAAGACGAACAAGGAAACGAACTTCCTGTTTCATTCTCATTATTTGAAAGCAAATATGAATTTTCTCCAAGCACATATATACGTCGAAAAGCATATTCATCATTTGTTTCCACACTAAAACGATATAAAAATACAATTGCCACAACATATGCTACTGAAGTAAAAAAACAAGTAACACTTTCTCGTTTACGTAAATATGAATCCGTTACTCATATGCTATTAGAACCACAAAAGGTTCCACTTGAAATGTATAACAACCAACTTGATATTATTTATAAAGAACTAGCACCTCATATGCGCCGTTTTGCAGATTTAAAAAAGAGAGTATTAGGACTCGATCAAATGCTTTTCTGCGACTTACATGCACCTTTAGATCCCGAATTTAATCCGGCGATTACTTATGAAGAAGCAGGCACGCTCATTCAAGATTCTTTAAAAGTATTAGGCGATGAATATAGTTCCATAATCCAAAAAGGATTCAAAGAAAGATGGGTAGATCTTGCAGATAACGTAGGCAAATCAACAGGGGCATTTTGCTCAAGTCCATACGGCTCTCATCCCTATATTTTAATTACATGGCAAAATACGATGCGTGGATGCTTTACATTAGCACATGAATTTGGACATGCTGGTCATTTCTATTTAGCAAATAAAAACCAACGTATCATGAACATACGCCCATCTATGTACTTTGTTGAAGCACCATCAACCATGAATGAATTACTATTAGCTCAGCATTTACTAGCGACTACTGACGATAAGAGAATGCGCAGATGGGTCACTCTACAACTACTTGGCACATATTATCACAACTTTGTTACTCATTTACTTGAGGGTGAATATCAACGTAGAGTATATGCTCTAGCAGAAAAAGGACAGGCCCTTACAGCTACAACTTTAACTGAAATTAAAACAAATGTCCTTTCGACATTCTGGGGAGATTCTGTAGAAATCGATGAAGGTGCGGGCTTAACTTGGATGCGTCAGCCTCATTATTATATGGGTCTATATGCTTATACATATTCCGCAGGCCTCACTGCATCCACTGCAGTAGCTCAAATGATTAAAGAGGAAGGACAACCTGCTATTGATCGCTGGTTAGATGTGCTTCGTGCTGGCGGTACAATGAAACCACTTGAACTAATGAAACATGCCGGAGTAGATATGTCAAAACCAGATGCAATCCGTAAAGCTGTTTCTTACGTTGGTTCATTAATTGATGAATTAGAGCATTCTTATCAAGAATAAAAAAATAAGCCCTCGCTTTAATGAGGGCTTATTTCATATTTACTTTCCAAATCTTTTACGGTATCCACATTTTCTACATAGCTCTTCAACCGCAACTCTTCTGGAAAATCCATCAACAATGTTTGTTGCTCTTTCACCTTCTATAATGTTAGAAAATGAATCATTATTAATATTTCCAAGGTTAATAATCCCTTCACCATCTAAACAACAAGGAATAACCGTTCCGTTCGCTAAAATACCAGCTTGATTACGAAGTCCATGACAGAATCCTTTCCCATCATCCTCTTCCTCATGTAATGCTGGCCACTGGAATTCATAGTCTTGATTAATAAAGACACGTTCTGCAATTTTTATACCTTTTCCTGGTGTAAGCTTCTCTTCAATTTGATAAGATAGATCAAATTCATTTTCAATTATAGATAATAACTCTCTATTTTTCTGGATTTCAGCATTTGTTTTATTATCCTGAGTTAAATTCCATAACCTTAACGATACAATTAAATCTGATTGACTTGTCGCTTCCCTAATGAAGGAAAGTATACTCCTTACATAGCCCTCTTTATCTTGCGAACCTGGATGTCCATCAAAACTATGCAGTGAAAAATTCATTTGTCTTAACGCAGGCTTATTTAACAGCCTATGTCTTCTCTTATTAATTAACGTTCCGTTCGTTGTAATATTAACTTTAAATCCTTTTTCATGACTTAAGTCTAATAGTTGATCTATTTTCGGATGGAGCAACGGCTCACCCTTCACGTGCAAATAAATGTAGTCTGTGTGAGGTTTAATTTGGTCTAATCTTTTAGCAAAATCCTCCACAGAAATGAATTGCTTCTGCCTTTCCGTCGGCGGACAAAAGCTACACGCAAGATTACATACACTCGTAATCTCCAAGTAAAACTTCTTAAACTTCTTCACCTTTAATTCCTCACTTCTCTAACTACTTATACTTTTTCCTCTTCATATTACAGCATATTTTTATGGAAATAGAAACATACTTATTTTAGGAAATCTACATACCATCTAATAATATTTAAAAGACCATCGGTAATTTTTGTCCAATGGTCTTTTTATCCTTTTATATACAAAGAATAAATTTATTTATGATACGGTTCATCGTAACTATTCTAAATAAGGTTATTTTTTATTATTTTCATAATTAAATTTAACAAAAAAGGTAGTGCCTTCCGATCCTGTTTGAATTTCTATTTTTGCATTATGGCGGGCAGCAATGGCATAACATACACCTAACCCCAATCCAGTTCCATTATCTTTGGTCGTGTAAAACGGCGTACCCAGTTTCTCTAATACTTCAGGCCTGATACCTTTTCCTTGATCCCGCACTGCAAGCACCACACAATTTTGACCTTCCTTGTAAGTGCTAATGGTTAGAACTTTCCCTGTATTCATCGCTTCTAAGCCATTACGATATAGATTCATTAATAATTGCCGTATCTCATTACGATTTATAAGTAATTCTGGAATGTCATTTGTATCGACTTGAATATATTTATTTTGATTGTACGTATCAATCTTTATTAAAGGAATAATATCGCGGATAATTGAATTTAAATCTAACATCTGCAAATCCAATTTCCTTGTATTACCCATTGAGAGAAATTCAGTAATAATAGAATTGGCACGGTTAAGTTCTTCAATCATTAAATAAAAGTACTTATTATGTTTCTCATAGGTATTCTCTTCTTTTAATAACTGTAAAAATCCCAGTACTGTTGTCATTGGATTTCTAATTTCATGGCTGATACCTGCTGCCATTTGCCCTATTAAATCTATATTGGATAATCTTTTCAATTCCTGTTCATATTTCTTTTTTTCCGTTATGTTTTTAAAAATACAACAAATACCATCATCATATGGGTATGCAATAACTTCGTGCCAATATTCATCTGCAGTAGAAAGAAATTCGAAATGAACTGTAGTTCGCTCTGACATCGCACGATGAAATTCCTTATACATAACTGTGTCAATTTCACTCGGGAAAACATTCCATATATTCTTTCCTAATACATCTTTTGCTGTTTTTCTTTGCGGAAAATATTGGTGCTTATTTACGTACGTAAATTCCCATTTATTATTTAAAATAAAAAATCCATCCGTAATACATTCAATCACACTTGTAACTTTTTCATTAGCAGCAGCTAACTCTCTCGTTCGCTCTTCCACTATGCTCTCTAGTTGATCCATATACAACAAATTCGAAAACGTAGGGGCTGTGGCATCAACGATAGATTTTGCTAGTTGAAGTTGGGAATCATCATAATTGTGAGCTTTTCCTTCTTTGCCAACGACGATTACCCCTAATACTTCTCCCATCGAAACCAATGGAATCATCAATAGACCCTTACTATCTATATTTTTTGTTTGAATAACCTCTTGGATCTTGGCTTCATAGCTTTTCTCTGTCCAATCCGCTTCTGTCCAATGACAGTCCTTACTTAATTTCGTTGTTTTAATTGTTGTTTTGTCTAGCGGATCTAGAAGATGAGCAGTCATATTTTTACTCTCTAAAATCTGTTCTAGGTAAAAAAAGCATTTATCAAAACTCTCCTGTATCGAGGAACACATCGATAAATCACGTGTAACATTTAGTAACAGTTGTTTCTCAGCAATAAGGTTTTCCTTTTGTTTTAAATTATTTGCGTTTTGAATTGCAACCGCAGCCATATTTACATAAGCTTCAACACTTTGAATTTCTGAATCTGTTAAGTTCATCGGAATTCCATAATCAAATAAAAAAACCAGACCAAATAACTCTTGCCCAAATGAGATAGGCAGAGCTAATAAGGACTTAATTTTGAATGCATTAACCGGTCTCGGATCTGGTCGATGATCCTTTGAGGTATCAGGAATATAGATGGTTCTTTTCGTTTCAATAACTTCTTTTGCCAGTAAGTCTATTTCAGGATCAATTACTTGAGTATCGAGCGTTACACCATTTATAGTCTCTGGTTTTCCTGCAAACCCTCTAAATGTTCCATCTTCCTGGGGTAAATAAATTCCAACAGCGTCGCACCTAACAATCTCCTCTGATATCGCCATTGTCACACGCTGCAATACGTCACGTAGTTCTAATTTCGTATTTATTATTTTTGTTATATTCGCGAGCCTAGAATATCTCGTCTGATCACTTACCATTCACATAGCCTCCAGTTATAGGCATAATAAAATAAATATGATAATATCAGTGTTTTATATAGAATACATTACTTATGATACGGTTCCCCACGATTAATCCGAAACGCTCTATACACTTGCTCAAGCAACACTAATCGCATTAATTGGTGTGGTAATGTCATCTTTGAAAAAGAAAGTGATTCATTTGAACGCTTCATCACTTCTGAGCTTAGTCCAAGTGATCCACCAATTACAAATGCGACTTTACTCTTTCCGTATGTAGCAAGGCGATCTAGACTTATCGCGAATTCTTCTGATGACTTTTGCTTTCCTTCTATAGCTAATGCAATCACATGTGTGTCATCAGAAATTTTATCCAGTATACGTATACCTTCTTTGTCCTTTACAATTAACATTTCTGCTTCACTTAAATTTTCTGGCGCCTTTTCATCAGGCAATTCAATTACTTCTACTTTTGCGTATGCAGATAATCGTTTTAAGTATTCTGCTATACCTTGTTTCAAATATTTTTCTTTTAATTTCCCAATTGAAATAATCGAGATATTCACACGTATCCTCCACCTTACAAACATGTTATCCACAAAACTTATCCACATATCCACAAATACTACCCACATATTGTGTGAGAATCTGTGTTCGATACAACATATGTCGCCTCATTTTGACAAAATTCACATGTTTTTTTCTCTTTTTCTGAGTTATCCACATTGTTGATAACTGGCGCAACTTCACACTCATCCACAATAATATCTAACGCTAATTCAACATGCTCTAAACAACAAGGTAAATTCATTTTCTTCACCTCACTTTTCTACAATAGAAAACAGGAGGTAGGCCCTCCTGTTTTTAATACTTTTGAATGCCTAATTTCACTGTTGTTGTTACTCTTTTTGTGCCACGATAAAACGTAAGAGTCATTTTATCATTAATTTCCTTATCATATAAGGCCGTACGGAATCCAATAATATCGCGAATCGGTTTTCCATCTACCGCCACAATAACATCATGTTCTCTTAAACCAGCATCCGCACCTGGCGAAGGACTTTTCACATCCAAAATACAAACTCCCTCTGTTACAGTACCTGGTAAATGTAATGTTTTTGACCAATAATAGTTTGGAATTTCATTTAATGACCTAAGTTCAATCCCAACATATGGTCTTCTTACTTTTCCATACTTCTCAAGTTCATTCATAATCGGAACAGCTCTAGTCACCGGAATAGCAAGGCCGATTCCTTCTACTTCTTTTGCAGCAATTTTCATTGAATTAATACCAATTAATTGTCCTGCTGCATTTACAAGCGCACCGCCACTATTCCCCGGATTAATCGCTGCATCTGTTTGTAACACTTCTACTTGCCAATCATAATGTCCATCTTGATCTAAATCTACAGGGACAATACGTTCATTAGCTGAAATAATACCTTGTGTAACTGTTCCAGAAAATTGCAGTCCAAGCGGGTTTCCAATCGCAATAACTGGCTCTCCTCTGCGAACAGTATTAGAATCGCCAATTTCAATTATTTTTTTCACATGCTTTGCATCTATTTCTAATACAGCTAAGTCTGTGACTACATCGGTTCCTAATACTTTTCCAGGAACCTTCTTACCGTCACTTAGACTTACTTCAATACGATTCGCTCCAGCTACAACATGATTATTCGTTACAATATAAGCTTGACCATCTGTCTTTTTATAAATTACTCCTGATCCTGTACCGGCCTCTGAATCTGCCTCTGAAAAGTTATCTCGTTGAATGTTAATAACACCCACAACAGCTTCAGATGCACGATCAACAGCATCTACAAAGCTAATCTGTTTAATCCCTTGAGCTTCGGCCATATTACTTCCGCTTGCTTCAGCTTGCGGAAGCGTATCAGCAGAATTTGAAAATAAAGGCGCTCCAAACGCGAATAAAGAAGCTCCTACAATTGTTCCCGCTATACTAGAAAGAACTATACCTTTGTGCTTCTTTTTTCCTGCACGTTTCATACGATAATTTTCTTCATCAATAAAGGACATATTTGTTCACCTATCTTCCTGAAAACAACTATATTCACCTTTATTGTTTACTAAAATGAAGAATTATACGTATTGAATTTTTGTAGGCATTTTTGGATCTGTATCGTGAATTTCAAAGGATTCACCCACTCCAAATCCTTTTTCCTCTAGTACTTGTGATACTGACATACGCGCTAGTTCTTTCATGTTATTATCTAAGCTTAAATGGGCTAAATAAATATGCTTTGTCTCATCTGTAATTACATCTGCCATCGCTAATGCAGCATCCTCATTACAAACATGCCCAACGTCACTTAAAATACGTCGTTTAATGCTCCATGGATAACGTCCCATACGAAGCATTTCTACATCATGATTACTTTCAAATACGAAAGCATTAGCTCCCTTAATAACGCCTTTCATACGGTCACTTACGTATCCCGTATCTGTAATAAGCGCTAACTTCCTATTATTGTTATGGAAAGCATAAAACATCGGTTCTGCCGCATCATGAGAAACTCCAAATGACTCGACTTCAATATCACCAAAGGTTTTCACATCACCAACTGAGAAAATAAACTTTTGTTCAGTTGGGATATTTCCTATTAAATGTTCCATTGCATTCCATGTTTTCTCATTCGCATAAACAGGTAAATCATATTTACGTGCCAGTACACCTAAACCTTTAATATGATCACTATGCTCATGCGTTACAAGAATACCTGATACATCATTTATATTCAGTTCTGCTTGTTTAAATAAAGCCTCTGTCGCTTTACCACTTAAACCTGCGTCGACTAGTAATTTTTTTTCATCGGTTCCTACGTATAGCATATTTCCTGTACTTCCACTTGCAAGTACGCTAAAATGCAACCCCATTCTTTCTCACTCCAGTTTGTTCATCAACCACTTGATTTTCCTTTTCTCCTAATTCCATAACTTGTCCTTCAATTGCATTCACAAAGAAGTCCTGCTTCTGCTCCGTTTTCAAATTCCACGTTGGAGCCAGTACTTGGTTATTAGAAGTAGATGCGGTAAGAGTGGCATAACCAATTTGCGCTTCTTTAACATGCGTATTTCCATGAATTTTATTTTTTAAATACAAATTTTCTAAAGCTGTTTGAGCCGTAATAATTTCTTGCTCTTTCGTTTTTTCACCTTCGCCCATTTCTTTTAAATCAGTTAGCATTGTCTGCGTATATGAAACAAGTTCATTTTTTTCATTTAATTCCACAACAATCATCGCCTGATTATTATAGAAAATAGGCTTATCTTTATATTTTTGGAAGAAATAAATTTTAGAGTCTTTCACCGCTCCAAATTCATACTTTTGTCCATCCAATACATAGTTCTTCAAAAATTCATTATACTTATCTTTTGATAATGATTTCGTATTTAAAAAAGGCTCTTTTAGCTTACTTTCTATCTTGTACATATTTTGTATATGCACTGTTTGATTTTTCAAAGACTGTATATCTTCTTCTTTAAAAGCTTTATTTTCTGCTCTAATAAATGACTCTTTTTTCGGTTCTTTAGGGATATTTCCCATCGTAATTTTGTTTGCTTTTAATTCTTGATCTATCTTTGTTTCTGCAATAAGCTCCAATTGATTACTATCTTGCTTTTGAATGAATTGGAAAATGAGAAAGAGGTCCAAAACAAAAAAGGTCACAATAAATATGGTTTTAATCCGATCCCAATCCATTTAGTCCTCCCTCACTCCACTCATAGATTTTCTGTTTACCTGTTTCATCTTCAACAAGCTTTACATACCAAATTGGTTGTAATCGAACTACTTGTCCATCTAGTGATAACTTGTATCCAATACCAATATCCTTAATTGCTTGTTTCTTTATCTCTGGATTATTTTCTAGGGATGCTATTACAACATGCCCTGACGGAAGAGTAACCTTCTGTTCTATACCTTTAGTATTTAAAGACAGCAACGGTCTTTCATATTCCATTACTTCTTCTGATCCCCATATTTGTCTCAATTCAGCTAATCCATCTTCATTGAATACTGAATATCCATCTTCATTTAAACGAAATACTGTCTCTCCTTTATTCATATAGTCCAAACGATATGAATCCAAACTTCCACTGTGACCACTTACAAATTCAAAGCTTTTTTGTAAAAGCATTAAATTATCTATCGTTTTCTCAGTTAAGACAGAAGAGTTTTTATACTTTAGCATGTGACGATCGTTTTCAATTTCCATGGATCTAATACCATCTGTAAATGTTTCTTTCGACATCTCGGTAATCGGACTTAAATAACGAGGATCACTAAACAGAGCATTCTTAAACGTATCAACTGCTAAATTAGATGAAATATATGTTATATTGTTTAACTCTGTCGTTCCATCTGGTAAAAATAACTTTTTCATATCATTAAGTTGATAATCAAAATAAGGCTTTGCTGATACTATAAATTGATTTTGGGCATTTACAATATCTTTTAAATACACGCCACTTAATTTTGCCTCGTATATTTTAAAGTTATCACCATCAGAAACAAAGTTAATTTTAATTTCTTGATCCTTACTTCGAGAAGGATCGAGGAGAATACGGTTAAAATGTTTAGGCTTATCTGTACTCTTCTCTTTCATGTTAAACATGGATTTTACTGCATCAAATGGGATATCGGTAGGGAAAACAAGTTCAACTTTCCCTTCACCATGCACATATGAAAGGAAATCACCCTTAGTGATTGATATCTCTTTAAAATCATGTAGTTCCCCTACTTCCAGAGGCTTATAGATTGATTCTATATCTGCCTCTCTTCTGCTCCCATAATGATTTTTATCTTTATGCACGATGATAGAAGTAGGACGGACAACATCGGAAATTTTAGTTTGGTTCATTCCTTCATTTCCCTGCACAAATTTCGCGTTTTGCATGGATGTAGAATCTGGCACATACGTCCATAGGTTAAAAGTAAGAAATAGGCTAATTACAACTAGGTTAATTAAAACTATTGTTTTAAAGTTTTCCATACTCATTCCCAATCGTCCTCTTCATCTGCTGCCATTGGTAACGTGAAATAAATAGTTGTCCCTTTTCCTTCTTCACTCTTCGCCCAAATAGAGCCACCATGTGCCTCAATCATTTCTTTTGCAATTGCTAATCCAAGCCCAGTACCACCCATTTGTCTTGAACGAGCTTTATCTACGCGATAAAAACGTTCAAAGATTTTATCAACGTTTTCTTTTGGAATACCCATTCCTTGGTCACTTACACTAATTTCTAATAAATCACCGCGATCACGTAAACGATATGTTACTGTTCCACCTTCTGGTGAATACTTTAATGCGTTAGAAATAATGTTATACAGCACTTGAGTAATTTTGTCAGTATCCATATCAATAAATCTAGATTTCTTAGAGAAAGATCGTTTGAAACTTACATTTTGCTCTTTAGACATTTCAAAGCGATCAATAATATTATTAAAGAAATCAGTAAAGTCGACCCATTCTTTCATTAAACGATGCTCTGTACTATCAAGTTTAGATAGCTGTAACAACGCATTTACAAGTCTAATCATTCTTTCTGTTTCTTCTTGTGTAACCGTTAAAAATTGTGGTGCAATATTTGGATCCTGCCATGCTCCATCTGTAAGTGCCTCTAAATAACTGCGCATCGTCGTTAATGGCGTCCTTAATTCATGAGAGACATTCGCCACAAACTCACGGCGTTCCCGTTCTATACGCTCCTGCTCTGTTACATCATATAGTACAGCAATTAAGCCGTTTGCCTTCCCTGTTTCTTTTTGAATAACAGAGAAACTAGCACGTAAAATATATGGTTCGTTTCTCGTACTAAAATCTAATAAAACAGAATCTGGCTCTTCATATAAATGATCGAGCGTAAATTCTTCCTGTATCCCTAATACCTCTAAAACAGATTGATCGAGCGCTGTTTCACGAGAAACATTTAACATCTTTTCCGCAGGATCATTTAGTAAAATAATATCCCCTTTTCGGTCAGTAGCAATTACTCCATCTGTCATATGTGATAAAACAGATGATAATTTACGCCTTTCACTTTCTGTAGAAGAACGAGCTTGTTGTAATTTTTTTGATAAATTATTGAAGGATAATGCCAGTTGTCCAATTTCATCATGGCTATGCACTTTTACTTTTCTCGAATAATTTCCTTTTGCCATTTCGATTGCTTGTCTCCGCATATCTGAAATTGGTCTTGTAATTGTTTGAGCCAATAAAATCCCAAGTACGGCCGTTACTAATAAAGCAATTACTGTTCCCGTAGCAAAAATTTGATTTATATCCTTCATTTGTTTATATACATCTTCCATAGATGCCACAATGTAAATAACACCAAGCGCATCCTTACCGTTATCATCTAGAATCGGAGTAAGCATAACTTGAACACGATGACCTGTACTACCATCCTTCTCAATTTTCACTTCCGGCTTTTTTTGTACTAACACTCGCTGAACAGCTATATCAGTTGATGTTCGATTCACCTTATTCTGCTTTGATTCATCTGAAATAGCCAGTAACTTTCTGTGCGAATCAAATACACTTACCTCTTGTATAACTTTCTTCTGATCAGAGGCAAATTTTCGAATTGAAGTTTTAATCGTTTCATCTGTTGACTCTGTTTCTGCTTTTGTATAACTTTTTTTAAACTCTTGCTTCAAATTATATGATAATAAGTTTGTTTGCTGCGTTAAAGAATCCCTAAAACCTTGTACTAAGCTCTTCTCTAATTCCCTTACGAAATATACTCCAATAACTTGCATCGCTATTAATATTAATAGCATATATATAAGCACAAATTTTAAATGAATAGATTGAAAAAAACCAACTTTCTTCATATACTATTCCTGCTCTGGGTCACGCAAGTAATACCCTACTCCACGTCTAGTTACAATTAAAGTAGGATGGCTTGGATTATCTTCAATTTTTTCACGCAAACGACGTACTGTAACGTCTACTGTGCGCACATCTCCAAAATAGTCATAACCCCAAACTGTTTGTAATAAATGTTCGCGTGTCATAACTTGTCCTAAATGTTTCGCTAAATAATGTAGCAACTCAAATTCACGATGTGTAAGCTCGATATTTTCCTCGCGCTTCGTTACACTATATGCATTTGGATTGATCACAATTGGTCCAATAACCATTTCTGTATTTTCTTCTTTTTCCGCAGCACCACCTTGTTGATGGCGGCGTAAATTCGCCTTCACACGAGCAAGTAATTCCCTCGTACTAAATGGCTTCGTTACATAATCATCTGCCCCAAGCTCGAGCCCTAATACTTTATCAATCTCAGAGTCCTTTGCTGTAAGCATAATAATCGGCATTTCTGAGCTTTTACGTATTTCACGGCAAACCTCTAAGCCATCTTTACCTGGTAGCATAATATCTAATAAAACCATATCTGGTTGCTCTTCATTAGCCTTTTCAATTGCTTCATCACCATCATGCGCCATTACTATTTCAAAACCTTCTTTTTCTAGGTTAAACTTCAAAATATCTGCAATCGGCTTTTCATCATCAACTACTAAAATTTTCTTTCCCATCATCGTCTATTTCCTCCTTATAAAAATATGGTCAATAATCCCTAAACATATTGATGTTTACATAGTATGTCCTATATGACCGCATCCTTTGTTTAAGTATTTTCTCCTCTATTCTCATAGACTCATGTATGATCCACTTTTACACGGCATCCTATACGATCTATAGAAAAACCTCTAGCTTCAACTGCTAGAGGCTCCTCGTTCTATTTTAAAATAACTACTCAGTTTTGTAAAATTACATAAATAAAAAGGATATTAAGTGGGCCCACTTAATATCCTGAGAGTGGCTCGGGACGGAATCGAACCGCCGACACGAGGATTTTCAGTCCTCTGCTCTACCGACTGAGCTACCGAGCCAAAACTATATATAAAACCACTAATGGTGGTATAAACAAAAGTGGCGGTCCCGACCGGGGTCGAACCGGCGATCTCCTGCGTGACAGGCAGGCATGTTAACCACTACACCACGGGACCAAAAATAAGCAAAAAAAAACATGACCCGTACGGGATTCGAACCCGTGTTACCGCCGTGAAAGGGCGGTGTCTTAACCACTTGACCAACGGGCCACGAAAAATAAAATGGTGAGCCATGAAGGACTCGAACCTTCGACCCTCTGATTAAAAGTCAGATGCTCTACCAACTGAGCTAATGGCTCATACTCACCAACGTCATATTTTCGTGACGACAAGATGTATCATAACATGTATTCTGTATTTATTGCAATACTTTTTTTGTTTTTTTATAAAAGAATAAGAAAAAAACTCATGCAGACATGAGTTTTTTTCAAAAAATGTTAATTAAGCTTCGTATACGTTACGTACAATATTTGTTTGGTTACGATCTGGTCCAACTGAGAACATAGATATTTGAATTCCTGTTAACTCAGAAACACGTTCTACGTATTTTCGTGCATTTTCAGGAAGTTCATCTAATGATTTTACACCAGTAATATCTTCTTCCCAACCTGGAAGCTCTTCATATACAGGCTCACATTTCGCTAAAATGTTTAAGTTAGCTGGAACTTCATCAATAACTTCGCCATTGTATTTGTAAGCTACACAAATTTTAAGAGTTGGAATACCTGTTAAAACGTCGATAGAATTTAATGATAGATCCGTTAAACCACTAACACGACGTGCATGTCTTACAACAACGCTATCGAACCAACCTACGCGGCGTGGACGACCAGTTGTCGTTCCATACTCGCGACCAACTTCACGAATTTGATGACCAATTTCATCATGAAGCTCAGTAGGGAATGGACCATCACCAACGCGGCTTGTATATGCTTTACATACACCTACAACGCGAGTAACTTTCGCAGGACCAACTCCAGTTCCAACTGTTACACCACCAGCAATTGGGTTAGAAGATGTAACGAACGGGTACGTACCGTGGTCAATATCAAGCATAACACCTTGCGCACCTTCAAATAATACACGGTGATTATTATCTAATGCATCATTTAATACAACAGACGTATCACATACATATTGCGCGATTTGTTGCCCGTACTCGAAGTACTCTTCGAAAATTTCTTCTACAGTGAAACCTTCTGTATCGTACATTTTTTCAAATAAACGATTTTTTTCTACTAAATTGCGCTCAAGCTTCTCTTTAAATGCTTCACGGTCTAAAAGATCAGCCATACGAATACCAATACGAGCAGCTTTATCCATATATGCAGGACCGATACCTTTTTTCGTTGTACCGATTTTGTTATCACCTTTACTTGCTTCTTCTAACTCATCTTGTTTTAAGTGGTAAGGTAAAATAACATGTGCACGGTTACTTACACGTAAATTATCAGTACTTACACCACGATCGTGTAAGTATTTCAACTCTTCAAGTAATGCTTTTGGATCTACTACTAATCCGTTTCCGATTACACAAATTTTCTCTTTATAGAAAATACCAGATGGAATTAAGTGTAATTTATATTTAACTCCGCCGAAAACAATTGTATGTCCCGCGTTATTTCCACCTTGATATCTTGCAACTACTTCCGCATGCTCAGAAAGAAAATCAGTGATTTTACCTTTTCCTTCGTCGCCCCATTGTGTTCCTACAACTACTACTGAAGACATTATTAAAGCACCTCCGCAATTTTCAAACGATCTATTCAAACAATATAATTGTACCAAAACCGAAAGAGAAGTCAACCGAAAAGCGAACATTTTTTCACAAAAAAACATTTTCGTTCGTAAGAATTATATATTTAACTTATGAAAGCCTTATCTTTCTTATAAAAAAAAAGAAACACATCTTATTATAAGAAATGTGTTTCTTTTTTATACTGCCTTTATGCCGGTGGAGCATGTCCATCCTCAAAACGACGTTCTAAGTTAACGAACTTATTGAACTCTTTGACGAATGCAAGTTCCACTGAACCTACTGGACCGTTACGTTGTTTTGCAATAATAATTTCAATTGTATTTTTGTTTTCCGTTTCTCGATCATAGTAGTCTTCACGATATAGGAAAGCTACAATATCAGCATCCTGCTCAATACTTC
Source organism: Bacillus sp. BF2-3 (assembly GCF_008368795.1). Taxonomy (NCBI): domain Bacteria; kingdom Bacillati; phylum Bacillota; class Bacilli; order Caryophanales; family Bacillaceae; genus Bacillus; species Bacillus sp. BF2-3. The sequence goes on along the minus strand of NZ_QOSA01000036.1, from coordinate 27,652 downwards.
CAGATTCACGAATATCAGACATCATCGGGCGTTTATCTTGACGAGATTCTACACCACGAGATAACTGTGATAAAGCAATAACAGGCACTTGCAATTCACGCGCAATCCCTTTTAAGGTACGAGAAATCTCAGATACTTCCTGCTGACGGTTTTCTCCTGATTTCCCACTTCCTTGAATAAGCTGCAAATAGTCAATCAAAATCATACCAAGACCTTGTTCTTGCTTTAATCTACGGCATTTTGCTCGAATCTCATTTACTTTAATACCTGGCGTATCATCAATATATATACCAGCATTTGAGAGACTCCCCATTGCCATTGTTAATTTTGCCCAATCATCGGAAGTTAATGAACCAGTACGAAGTCTTTGTGCATCAATATTCCCTTCTGCACAAAGCATACGCATAACAAGCTGATCAGCACCCATCTCCAAACTAAAAATCGCTACATTTTCATCCGTTTTCGTCGCTACGTTTTGTGCAATATTTAATGAAAATGCCGTTTTCCCTACTGATGGACGTGCTGCCACGATAATTAAATCATTTCGTTGGAAACCTGCTGTCATCTTATCTAATTCAGTAAACCCAGTTGGTATCCCAGTAACTTCACCCTTTTGATTATGCAAAAGTTCAATTTTGTCATAAGCATCTACAAGAACATCTTTAATGTTTTGGAATGCTTTTGCATTCGTTTGATGGGATACTTCTAATATTTTTTTCTCAGCCTCGTTTAAAAGACCATCCACATCATCTTCTCTCTCGTATCCATCCGATACAATATGAGTCGCCGTGCGAATTAAACGACGTAAAAGCGCCTTTTCAGCGATGATGCGTGCGTAATATTCTACGTTAGCTGCAGTTGGCACAACTTCTGCTAACTCTGCTAAGTAAGAAACCCCACCAACCTCTTCTAGTAATCCTTGATCAGCCATTGCTGATGTCATCATTACTAAGTCGATCGGCTCTCCCTTATCAGATAGCCCAAGCATGACTTCAAAAATCTTTTGATGTTTCGTTCGATAGAACGAATCAGGTACCAATAACTCTGATGCTGAAGTTAACGCATCTTGATCAATCAATATGGCCCCTAAAACCGCCTGCTCAGCCTCTATATTATGCGGAGGGGTACGATCAGCAAGTACATCACTCATACGCAATCCTCCTTGCTTAATTTATTTTTATTGTTCACTAACATGAACTTTTACTGTTGCTGTTACTTGTGGATGCAATTTCACAGTAACGTTTGTATAACCTAGCGCACGGATTGCATCGTCCATTTCAAATTTACGTTTATCAAGTTTAATCTTGTGTGATTTTTGCATTGCATCTACGATTTGTTTGCTTGTGATAGAACCAAATAAACGGCCACCTTCTCCAGATTTCGCCTTTAATTCTACAGTTAATTTCTCTAAAGTCTCTTTTAACTCTTTTGCATTTTCAAGCTCTGCTGCTGCATCTTTTTCTTCTTTACGCTTTTGAGCTTCTAAAGTTTTCATACTGCTATTTGTTGCTTCAGCAGCTAATCCTTGTTTTAGTAAGAAGTTATTTGCATAGCCATCTGGTACGTTTTTCACTTCTCCTTTTTTACCTTTACCTTTTACGTCTTTTAGAAAAATTACTTTCATGATTGTGTGCCTCCCTGTAAATAGTCATCAATAACAAATCGAAGCTTCTCCTCAGCTTCATCTACTGTAACATTTTTCATCTGTGTGGCTGCATTCGTCAAATGCCCGCCACCGCCTAAGTTTTCCATAATTAGCTGCACATTCACTTCACCTAAAGACCTGCTGCTAATTCCAATGAGATTCTCGCCACGTTTCGCAACAACAAATGATGCAATAATCCCTGTCATCGTTAATAACGTGTCTGCCGATTGCGCAATAAGCACTTGATCGTAGTAATCATCACTATCAACTTTAGCAATCGCAATTCCATTTTTATAAATGTACGCATTTTTTATAGCTTTTGCAACCCGTAAATACTGATCCATATCTTCCTTTAAAAGTTCTTGTACAAGTACAGTATCTGCACCATGTGAGCGTAAATAAGAAGCAGCATCAAATGTACGAGCCCCTGTCCGGAATGTGAAACTTTTCGTGTCAACAATAATACCCGCTAACAATGCCGTCGCTTCTAACATTGTCATCTTTAAATTTTTAGGTTGATACTCAAGTAATTCTGTAACCAATTCTGCCGTTGAAGAAGCATATGGTTCCATATAAACTAGCAATGGGTCTTCAATAAAATCTTCTCCACGGCGATGATGATCAATAACTACTACATTTTCAATTTTATGTAACAATTTTTGCTCCATCACCATAGAAGGTTTATGCGTATCGACAACAACAAGTAACGACTCATCATTTGCAAATTCCATCGCTTGCTCTGGAGTAATAAAATGAGACCATAACTCCTCATTTTGTTTCACTTTGTCCATCAAACGCTTAATTCCTTTATCGGAATCATTTTCATCTAACACAATATATCCTTTACGCTCATTTAATTGAGCCACTTTTAAAATACCAATCGCAGCACCAATTGCGTCCATATCGGGAGCCCTATGCCCCATAATAATGACATTACTACTTTCTAATACTAAATCCTTTAACGCATGCGAAATGACCCTGGCGCGTACACGGGTACGTTTTTCAACCGGATTTGTCTTACCTCCATAGAACTTAACTTTACCTGTCGCTTGTTTAATAGCTACTTGGTCTCCCCCACGCCCAAGTGCAAGATCTAAACCAGATTGAGCCATTGCTCCAAGCTCTGATAAAGGTAAATCACCTGATCCGACACCCACACTTAATGTAAGTGGTATATTCCTTTTAGATGTTTCTTCACGCACCTGATCTAAAATGCTAAATTTCCCTTTCTCCATCTGCGTCAAAATACTTTCATTTAGCACAACGAAGAATCTTTCTGAAGATGCACGTTTTAAATAAGCACCATACTTAAGTGCCCATTCATTTAGTCGCGATGTCACAAGACTTGTTATATTCGTACGTAATTGATCATCTAATCCTTGTGTAACTTCATCATAATTATCCAAATAGATGACAGCTAAAACAGTCCTTTGATCCTCGTACATCTTTTCGATTTCTGTTTGTTCCGTTACATCAAAGAAATAAATTAACTTTTCTTCTTTCCTTACAAAAACGCGAAACTTTCGATTATTTAAAGAGACTATATCATCAGAAGTTTCTCCTTTAATGAAAAGAAGTAATGTTTCTGATACATCGTAAAGGTGCCATCCAGCTAATGCGTGCTGTCCCAGACATGAAGATAAATAAGGATTTGCCCAATCAATCCCATAATCCTTATTGTATAACAAAATACCAATCGGCATTTGGTTAAATGCTTCATTACTTACTTTCTTTACTCTTGTAATCATATCTGTCGTATGCTTTTCGAAATTCCTTTGAAAATTAAGTTCAAATCGTATAACGATAAAGAATACGATACAAAAAATGACAAAAGCAGCTATACCCATAATTAAATGAAAATAACAGAGAATTGAAATGAGCACAAACACAAAAAATGCCAATACATAAACAGGATATAAAAACCACTGTTTCTTATCAAATTCAGGCATGTATACAACTCCTATAAAGTAAAACTAACTTACCTTCCAGTTAGTTAAACAGATTAAAATAGTATAAGGAATATTATTTTATCCCCCTATTTTAGAACGCAATGAAATCCCTAAGTCAATTATACCTAAGATTGTCACAAGAGGAAACAGCATCGGAATAAACATGCATGCAATAAAACTAATAATAGGAACCCCTTTAGTAAAACCTTTTCTATACGCTAAAAAGGCGATAAATGTCAGACCTTGCAGTACAAGCAATAGTGCAAATATGACATTTAGATTAGAAAATACCATATGTAAATATGATGTTGGTTCTACTTTTATAAAAGTTGCTAACAAAATAAATATAACGTAATACCAAATGATACTCTTTGGTAATTGTATATCTTTAAATTTAGGCCAAGATATAACTTCATGTTTTAACTTTTTCAAAACACTACCTGATATTATCACTGTAATCCAAGAAAAACATACTGAAACTAGCACAAGTATACTTGGAAGTAACGATTGTAATATATCATTCATTTGTGCAAGTAGCTCTTTTTGTTCCTTACTAATCGGCATACCTGTAGCACTTACTATCTTTTCGCTTTTCGCCATACTTTCACTAAACATACTTTGCATTTGCTTCATTATATCTATGTTGAAAAACTTTATACTCGCAACATAAATAAGTACAAAACCAATTAAGTATGCAAGCGTCCCCGCTATTAAGATTTCAACTGGCTTTTTTCTTGTTTTATACATATATCCTAAAACAATCCCTATCAATCCAAACATAATTGTCTTCACTAAATTCAGCGGTTGACTCACAATAATAGTAACAAAAAGTGCTGCTACAAAAACCACGAGCACATTAGATAGTTTATGTCTTATCATTAATAGTATAAATGGTAACGGCAACGCAAAAGTTACAACTGTACCCAAAATCGGAACATACATAGATATAAGCAATAAAATTGCATATAGAGCTAATAATGCTGCACCTTCTGTAATAAACTTTGTTTGTTTCACATTTTAACCTCTCTTTCAAAAAGAAAAGCATAGCAAAATGCACAGTAGAGTCCGACTCTACTGTGCATTTCATACGCTATTATTCACCAACATATGGTAAAAGTGCCATTTGACGAGCACGTTTAATTGCAACTGTAAGTTTGCGTTGGTATTTTGCGCTTGTTCCTGTTACACGACGAGGTAAAATTTTACCACGCTCAGAAACGAAACGTTTTAATAAATCAACATCTTTATAGTCAATGCGAGTGATGCCGTTAGCTGTGAAGAAACACACCTTACGACGTTTCGCACGTCCACCTTTGCGTCCTGCCATGTCTATTTCCCTCCATTCTTTGTTAAAACTAACAAATTTACTGTATTAGAACGGTAAATCGTCGTCGGAAATGTCGATCGGTTGACCTACATTTGAAAATGGATCGTCATTCTTCGTAAATCCAGAGTTACCTTGGTTACCTGAATTACTAGATTGACCAAATGGGTTAGAGCCTTGGTTACCGAAACCAGCTCCTGATGGTTGCTGATTAAATGAACCACGTTGCTCCCCACCGCCATTACGCGGCTCTAAAAATTGCACGCTTTCCGCAAGAACTTCTGTTACGTATACACGTTTACCATCTTGTCCCTCGTAATTACGAGTTTGAAGACGCCCATCTACGCCTGCTAAGCTACCTTTTTTCAAATAATTTGCTACGTTTTCTGCTTGTTTACGCCATATTACACAATTAATAAAGTCAGCTTCACGCTCACCTTGCTGATTGGCAAATGCGCGATTCACAGCTAACGTAAAAGTAGCTACTGCGACACCATTGGGCGTGTAACGTAAGTCAGGGTCCTTAGTTAAACGACCAACGAGGATAACACGATTCATCAATCGAACCACTCTCCCTTATATATCAATTATTTTTCTTCTTCTTTAACAACGATATGACGAAGGATGTCTTCGTTGATCTTAGCTAAACGGTCGAATTCGTTAATCGCTTCTGCGTTAGATTTCACGTTTAAGATCATGTAGAAACCTTCACGTAAGTCGTTGATTTCGTAAGCTAAACGACGCTTACCCCACTCTTTCGTGTTAATGATTTCTGCACCATTGTTTGTTAAAACACCTGCAAAACGTTCAACTAAAGCTTTTTGAGCTTCTTCTTCAACGCCAGGACGAATGATGTACATAATTTCGTACTTTCTCATTACACTTTCACCTCCTTTTGGTCTAAACGGCCCGTAATGGGCAAGGAGCAATTAATTTATAGTAATTACTCACGAGTTTAGATTATATCATAGTAAGTTATATGAATCAACTCACCAATACATAAAAAACTTGGCAAACATATAATATATTTGCCAAGTTCATATCTTTATTTTTCCTAGGAAATATTAAATTAAACGTTAAAACGGAAGTGCATAACATCTCCGTCTTTTACGATATATTCTTTTCCTTCTAAACGTACTTTTCCAGCTTCTTTTGCAGCTGTCATAGAACCGTTTGTCATTAAATCATCGTAAGAAACTGTTTCTGCACGAATAAATCCACGCTCAAAGTCTGTATGAATAACACCAGCACATTGTGGTGCCTTCATTCCTTGTTTAAATGTCCAAGCACGTACTTCTTGAACGCCAGCTGTAAAGTACGTAGCAAGGCCTAATAGGTCATATGCTGCACGAATTAATTGATCTAAACCAGACTCTTCAATTCCTAATTCTTCAAGGAATACTTTTTTCTCTTCTTCGTCTAATTCAGCGATTTCTGATTCAATTTTTGCACATACAACGATTACTTGAGAATTTTCATTTGCTGCAAATTCTTTTACCATTTGTACGTATTTATTTTCCGAAGGATCGATAATATCGTCTTCACTTACATTCGCTACGTATAACATTTCTTTTGTTGTAAGTAAATGAAGGCCTTTAACAATCTTCATCTGCTCTTCTGTAAATTCAACAGTACGAGCTGGTTTTCCCTCTTCAAAAGCTTCTTTTAAACGAACTAAAATTTCATGCTCATATACCGCTTCTTTATCTTTTTGTCTTGCTAATTTCGCAACACGCTCGATACGCTTATCAACAGACTCTAAATCCGCTAAAATTAGCTCTAAATTGATTGTTTCAATATCATCAATTGGATCTACTTTCCCTGAAACGTGCGTAATATTTTCGTCTTCAAAACAACGAACAACTTGGCAAATTGCATCTACTTGACGAATGTGAGATAAGAATTTATTTCCTAAACCTTCACCTTTACTAGCACCTTTTACGATACCTGCAATATCAGTAAACTCGAATACAGTCGGAACAGTCTTTTTCGGTTCTACTAATTCCGTTAATTTATTTAAACGCTCATCTGGTACTTCTACAATCCCTACGTTTGGATCAATTGTACAGAATGGATAGTTCGCAGATTCTGCTCCTGCTTGTGTAATTGCATTAAATAAAGTGGACTTCCCTACGTTAGGTAATCCAACAATCCCAGCCGTTAATCCCATATTTTTCACTCCTATGTCTCAATCTTTCATCATTATAGATAGTAACGAAAAAAATGACAAGTTTCCGCCAAACGAAAAAAAGTAACAGTTACCTACTGTAACTGTTACTCTCCCTCTATTCTTCGTGCTTCACAAGTATTTTTTTCACCTTACGATCAAACTCTCTTCGAGGAATCATTACTGAATGGTCACACCCCTCGCACTTAATGCGGATATCCATTCCCATACGAATAATTTTCCAACGATTCTCGCCACATGGATGGGCTTTCTTCATTTCCACAACATCATACAAGTTATATTCCTTTTGCTCCATTCTCCAAACTCCTCTCCATACTAAATTGCTTTTCCACTAACTAATTCTTCACGATTATATAAAACCATACGTGGATATGGAATTTCAATTCCATGTAAATCAAGACGATTTTTAATCTCTTTACGAAGTGCCCTTGCAATAACTGCATGTTGCATCGGTTCTACTTCAGCAATAACACGTAATATAACTTCTGATGCAGCTAATGTTTGCACACCTAATAATTGAGGCGTTGTTACCATTTTTTCGTACTTTGAAGGTAATTCTACTAATAAATCTTCAATAACTTGCTCTGCTTTCGCAATATCAGCCTCATATGAAATAGATACATCAACAAACGCTACACTATTACTAACTGAGTAGTTAGTAACTTGAATAATACTTCCATTTGGTAAAGTATGAATTTCACCTGTCCAACTCTTTACTTTCGTTGTACGAAGTCCAATTTCTAAAACGACTCCTTCAAATTGACCGATTTTAACATAATCGCCAACTGAAAACTGATCTTCTAACAAAATAAATAAACCTGTAATAACGTCTTTCACTAAACTTTGAGCACCAAATCCGACTGCTAAACCAATTACCCCAGCACCCGCTAATAAACCTGATGCATTAATATCAAACACACCTAAAATCGCAATTAGCATAATGAACATAACAACGTACGCTACAATATTTTCAAGTAATTTCGCTACTGTAACTGTACGACGTTCTGAAATTTGAATTGGAGAACGACTCCCCATACGAAACGCATTTCGTACAACCGCCCTTGCAATTCGCACAACAACTGCACCAATTGTTAAAATAATACATATTTTTAATGTCGCAACTCCAATATGAGCCCAACGATCAGCATCTAATAAATACTGTTTCATAGAATTAAACCACTTCGCTAATAAATCCATGTACCTCTACCTCTCTAGCTAAAATTTCTTTTTAGTTACCCTTATTATTGTATCAGAAGTCCCCTAATTGCTGAAAAAATTTTATGATTTTAATCCTATTTTATCCCCGACATCCAGGTATAAAATGGAACGAATATATATATACTAGTACTATTATTTCCGTTTTCATTCACATTTTGCAAAAATTACGCACTTATAACTTTCCATTTTCCTCACCATATAACATATATTGAAAATTTATTAAAAGGATGGGTGCTTCATGAATATTGGAAGTTTTCGCTTACCATTTTTTGAGAAAGAAACTCAAAACGTTATGCACCAAGATCTAGAAGCCTCTGAGATAATCAGTAATTTCTTACTTACCCATATTCCTATTAAAACTAATATACCACTCATTCTCGTTTGTATCGGCACAGATCGCTCTACAGGTGACGCACTCGGCCCATTAGTTGGTACAAAACTTGAACAAATAGACATCCAAAACCTCCAAGTATTCGGTACACTAGATGAGCCAGTACATGCGCTAAATTTAGAAGAGAAAATTCAGAATATACAGAAAGAATATCCTACTGCATTTATAATTGCTGTTGATGCATGTTTAGGAAAGTCCCAAAATATCGGATCAATCACTACTGGAAAGGGACCTAGTAAACCTGGAGCTGCTATGAATAAGAAATTACCTGCAGTTGGTGATTTGCACATACACGGTATCGTCAATCTAAATGGGTTTATGGAGTTTTTCGTTCTTCAAAATACAAGATTAAGTTTAGTCATGAAAATGGCTGATGTAATCGCAAAAAGTATAAAAGAGACGGATCAAAAATTATCCGCATTAAAAAAAGCAAACCATCTATAAATAATAAGATGGTTTGCTTTTTAATTTTTCTGTGCTAATAGTTCTAAAATACGATTTAAATCTTCTTTATTAAAAAATTCAATTTCGATTTTACCTTTTTCTTTTTTCGTCTCTTTAATTTTCACATCTGTGCCAAACTTTTCTCTTAAGAACGTTTCACGTTCTACGAAAAATATATTTCGCTCTTTTTTCACTTTTTTTGTTTCACGTGAAACGTGTTGATTAATCTCTTGGACGATTTTCTCTAATTGACGAACATTTAATCCTTCTTTTTCAATGCGTTTCAATAAGGACTTCAATTGTTCTTCATCTTTTATCGTAAGTAAAGTTCTCCCATGAGCCATTGAAAGTTGACCATTTGCAATCATATCTTGTACGAAAGAAGGTAGGCTTAATAACCGAGTATAATTTGCAATGTAAGGTCTGCTTTTACCAAGACGTTTCGCTAATTGTTCTTGCGTTACATTTAGCTCATTCATTAACATCTGGTATGCCATTGCCTCTTCCATAGGATTTAAATCTTCTCGTTGTAAGTTTTCTAACAAAGCAAATTCCATCATTTGCTGTTCAGTTAATTGTCTTACAACCGCAGGTACTTTTTCTAAACCAGCCTCTTTTGCAGCACGAAATCGTCTTTCACCTGCAACAATTTCATATCCTTTAATACTCTTCCTAGCAATTAATGGTTGTAGAATACCGTGTTCCTTAATCGAAATTGCTAATTCCTGAATCGCCTCTTTATTAAAGTGTTTACGCGGTTGATATGGATTCGGCCTTAATTCAGTTACAAGAATCTCCTGAATTGTTTCCTCTTCTTTCACATCTAAATCAGGAAAAAACACATTAATTCCTCTTCCTAATCCTTTAGCCACCTGCAATCACTTCCTCTGCTAAATCTATATACACTTCTGCTCCTCTTGATTTAGCGTCATACTGCATAATAGGTTTCCCATGACTTGGAGCCTCGCTCAAGCGTACATTACGCGGAATAATCGAGCGATATACTTTATCCCTAAAATACTTTTTCACTTCATCTATAACTTGAATCCCTAAATTTGTACGGGCATCCAACATTGTTAACAATACACCTTGAATTGCTAAATTTTTATTTAAATGTTTTTGTACAAGTCGAACTGTATTTAATAGCTGACTTAACCCTTCTAGTGCGTAATATTCACACTGTACAGGAATAATAACAGAATCTGCTGCTGTTAATGCATTAATCGTTAATAACCCTAAAGATGGGGGACAGTCGATAATAATATAGTCATATTCATCACGAACTGGCTGTAATGCTCTTTGCAAACGTACTTCCCGGGAAATAGTCGGTACCAATTCAATTTCAGCACCAGCCAATTGAATTGTAGCGGGTAGAACATCTAAGTTTTCAGTTGCGGTTTTCTGTATAACCCCTTGAACATCTGCATCTTCCACAAGAACGTTGTAAATACATTGATCTAATTCAGATTTTTCAATTCCCACACCAGTCGTTGCATTTCCTTGAGCATCAATATCTACAAGAAGGACTTTTTTACCTACTTGCGCCAATCCAGCCCCTAAATTAACAGATGTTGTTGTTTTTCCAACACCGCCTTTTTGATTAGCAATAGCAATGATTTTTCCCATGATGTCACCTACTTTCAACCTTTCTATCTTATTCTAGTAACAATTACGTTTATTGTAACATGAAATAAAACTTTTTCTTTTACGTCCTTTATTAAACTTCAAAATTTATTTCTAAACTCCTTCTTCATTTAACAAGAAAATATAGTAAAAGAGACCTCTCCAATAGGATAAGGTCTCTAGCACGTCATTATTATTTTTTCTTTGGAATTTTAATTGTAATTTGATAGTACTCATCAAATTCTTCTTCCTCAGAATTAACATTCAAACCACTTTCAGTAACCATTTGTAAAGATTGTCTAATTGTATTCATAGCAATCCTCGTATCTCGACTTACTGCTTTTTGCTTTGCCTTACGCTTCGGTTTCGCTTCCTCTAGTAACTTCGCAATTCGTTCTTCTGTTTGCTTTACATTTAGTTGTTTCTCAACAATTTCCTGTAAAACCTTCAGTTGTAATTCCTCATTTTTTAAAGGAATGAGAGCGCGGGCATGACGTTCTGTAATGCTTTTTTCTAATAATGCACTTTTTATTTCTTCAGGCAACTTTAACAAGCGCAACTTATTTGCGATTGTAGATTGTCCTTTTCCAAGTCGTTGTGCCAATGCTTCTTGTGTTAAATTATGTAACTCAATCAGCTTTTGATATGCCACAGCTTCCTCGATTGCCGTTAGTTCCTCACGTTGCAAGTTTTCAATTAAAGCTACAGAAGCTGTCTCTGTATCATTTAAATTCTTTATAATTGCAGGAACCTTTTCCCAACCTAACTTTGTTGCCGCGCGAAAACGTCTTTCTCCAGCAATAATCTCGTACTTATCATCCTCATATTGCCTTACAACAATCGGTTGAATAAGTCCATGTGTACGAATTGTTAATGCTAGCTCATCAATACGCGCATCATCAAAAACTGTTCTTGGTTGATAACGGTTAGGGGTAATATTTACTATCGGAATTTCTTGTATTTCTTCATATACCTTTTTATCTATCTCTTCATGGCTTTCGTCTTGTAATTCGAATTCGCTCTCTTTATCTCCAAAGCCAAATAAACGAGAAAACGTATTTTTCATACATATTCCACCACCTTTTAGGCCTATTGACTATTCTCCATAAAATGTTTCCTATGAAACATTTACGTTTTCATTTATATAATTTAATCTTACGTCTAATAAGATTTATTTTTCAATAGGTAATTTATTGGGTGTTCCCGGTTTGCGTGGATATTTCTTTGGTGTCTTGCGCTTTTTCTCGATTAATAAAATATTACGTTCACTCTCTTCAAATGGCAATTGGAACGTAGACATCTCTTTTAACTCTCCGCCTAGCACCTCTAAAGCATACTTGCCATTTTCAATTTCTTCGTTTGCTGCTGCACCTTTCATTGCAATGAATGTTCCTCCAACTTTTACAAGCGGTAAACATAGCTCACTTAATACAGAAAGACGCGCAACTGCACGTGCCATTACAATATTGTATGATTCACGTACACCTTCTTTTTTCCCAAATGTTTCAGCACGATCGTGACAAAATGCAACATCACTTAATTCTAACTTTTGGGCTAAGTGATTTAAGAAATTAATACGTTTTTGCAACGAATCTACAATTGTTACTTTTAAATGCGGGAAACAAATTTTTAAAGGAATACTTGGGAATCCAGCCCCTGCACCAACATCGCAAATTGAGAATGGTTTTGAAAAATCATAATAAAAAGCAGCTGTAATGGAATCAAAAAAGTGTTTTAAATATACTTCTTCTTTTTCTGTAATAGCCGTTAAGTTCATTTTTTCATTCCACTCTACTAATGTTTCAAAGTAGATTTTGAACTGCTCTAACTGTCTAGAAGAGAGGGTGATTCCCTTCTCTTCTAGCATAGATTGAAATTGTTCTATGTTCATCTAGCAATATCTCCTTACTATTTATTGGTTCGATACGCGTGCAATTTTTCCTTGTTCTATATACACAAGTAAAATGGAAATATCCGCTGGATTTACGCCAGAAATACGTGAAGCCTGCCCCATTGAAAGTGGACGAACATCTTTCAATTTCTGTCTAGCTTCTGAAGCAAGGCTAGAAATCGCATCATAATCAATATCTACAGGGATTTTTTTACTCTCCATTTTCTTCATACGCTCTACTTGCTGTAAAGATTTTTCAATATACCCTTCATACTTAATCTGAATTTCAACTTGTTCTTTAACTTCATCACTTAATTCTACTTCACTTGGTACTAAAAGATGAATATGCTCATATGTCATCTCTGGACGACGTAATAAGTCACTTGCACGTATTCCATCTTTCAATTCACTTCCGCCAATATTGCGAATTAATTCTTGAACTTCAGGACGTGGTTTAATAATAATGCTGCTTAAACGTTCCTTTTCCTGTTCAATTTGTAATTTTTTATTTGTAAATCGCTCATAGCGCTCTTCTTTAATTAATCCAATTTCACGACCAACTTCAGTTAAACGAAGATCAGCATTATCGTGGCGTAATAATAGACGGTATTCTGCACGAGACGTTAATAAACGATATGGTTCATTTGTACCTTTCGTTACAAGATCATCAATTAAGACGCCAATATAAGCATCCTCGCGACCTAAAACAACTTCTTTTTTACCTAAAGAACGGCATGCTGCATTAATTCCAGCCATAAGCCCTTGTCCTGCCGCCTCTTCGTAACCAGAAGTTCCATTAATTTGTCCTGCTGTATATAAATTTTTAATCTTTTTCGTTTCAAGTGTTGGCCATAGTTGTGTTGGCACAATTGCATCATATTCAATTGCATAACCTGTACGCATCATTTCAACATTTTCTAGGCCTGGAATTGTTCTAAGCATGTCACGTTGTACATCTTCTGGTAAGCTTGTGGATAAACCTTGTACATATACTTCTTGTGTATTACGCCCTTCTGGCTCTAAGAAAATTTGATGGCGTGGTTTATCATTAAATCTTACTACTTTGTCTTCAATAGAAGGACAGTATCTAGGGCCTGTTCCTTTAATCATACCAGAATACATAGCTGAACGATGTAAATTTTCATCTATTAAACGGTGTGTTTCTGTACTTGTATATGTCAACCAACATGGAATTTGATCCATAATAAATTTCGTTGTTTCAAAAGAGAACGCACGTGGCTTATCATCACCTGGTTGAATTTCTGTTTTACTGTAGTCAATTGTATTACTGTTTACACGCGGAGGTGTCCCTGTTTTAAATCTAACAAGATCAAATCCAAGTTCCTCTAAATGCTCAGATAATGTAATAGACGGTTGCTGATTATTTGGACCGCTTGAATATTTTAAGTCACCCATGATAATCTCGCCGCGTAAAAATGTTCCAGTTGTAATTACAACGGTTTTTGCTGTATATTCTGCACCAGCTTGTGTAACTACCCCTTTACATACACCTTCTTCAACGATTAAACGCTCTACCATTCCTTGGAACAACGTTAAGTTTGGTGTTTCTTCAATTGTTTTCTTTAATTCATGTTGGTAAGCGAATTTATCAGCTTGCGCTCGAAGTGCACGTACGGCTGGTCCCTTACCTGTATTTAGCATACGCATTTGAATATGAGTTTTATCAATATTACGTCCCATTTCTCCGCCTAATGCATCAATTTCACGAACAACAATCCCTTTTGCTGGTCCACCAACAGAAGGGTTACATGGCATGAATGCTACCATATCCAAGTTAATTGTTAACATTAATGTTTTTGAGCCCATTCGTGCTGCCGCAAGACCAGCTTCACATCCTGCATGACCTGCACCGATTACTATGACATCGTATGAACCGGCATTGTATCCCATTGTTTATTCCTCCTAATAATCTCTATCTTTCTACAACTTCACTATATTATTTTCCTAAACAAAATTGAGAGAACAACTGGTCAATTAAGCTTTCATGCACTGTGTCCCCAGTAATTTCACCAAGTATTTCCCACGTTCTTGTTAAATCAATTTGTACCATATCAATTGGTACACCATTTTCAATCGCCTCAACTGCATCACCGATTGTTTTTCCTGCTTGTGTTAATAATCCAATATGTCTCGCATTAGAAACATATGTCATATCTGCAGAATCGATTGTTCCTTCAAAGAATAAATCAGCTATTGCCTTTTCGAGTTCATCTATTCCTTGTTCCTCAATTAAGGATGTTGTAATAACACGATTTCCCGCGGCTAACTCTGTAACACGTTCCATATCAATCGCTTGCGGTAAATCAGTCTTATTCACAATAACAATAAAGTCTTTTCCTTGTACCGCACGGAATAGATCTTCATCCTCATTTGTTAAAGCCTCGCTATAGTTGACAACAACTAATACTAAATCCGCTTGGCTCATCATTTCTTTTGAACGTTCCACACCAATTCGTTCAACAACATCTTCTGTCTCCCGAATACCGGCTGTATCTATAAGTTTAAGAGGTACACCACGCACGTTAACGTACTCTTCAATAACATCACGAGTTGTTCCTGCAATATCAGTTACAATTGCCTTTTTCTCCTGAACAAGACTATTTAATAACGATGATTTCCCAACGTTAGGTCTACCGATAATTGCTGTAGCAATACCTTCACGTAAAATTTTCCCCTGTTTTGATGTTTCTAATATTTTTTCGATTTCCGAACGAACATGCGTCGCTTTCTCAATTAAAATATTATGTGTCATCTCTTCTACATCATCGTATTCTGGATAATCTATATTTACCTCAACATGAGCTAATGTTTCTAATATTTCTTGACGCAAAAGACCAATTAATTTAGATAATCGCCCTTCCATTTGATTAATTGCTACATTCATCGCACGATCTGTTTTTGCTCGAATCAAATCCATAACAGCTTCTGCTTGTGATAAGTCGATACGTCCATTTAAAAAAGCACGTTTTGTAAATTCGCCCGGTTCTGCCAATCGTACTCCTTGTGCTAGAATAAGTTGCAATACTTTATTTACTGAAACAAGTCCACCGTGACAGTTAATTTCCACTATATTTTCACGTGTAAAAGTCCTTGGTGCGCGCATAATAGACACCATGACTTCTTCAATAACTTGATTTGTATCTAAATCAACAATATGACCATAATGAATAGTGTGAGAAGGAACCTCTGTTAAATCCTTCCCCTTAAAAATACGATCAACTTTCTCAACCGCATCATCCCCACTTACTCGAACAATGGCAATTGCACCCTCTCCAAGCGCTGTGGAAATCGCAGCAATTGTATCAAATTCCATGTCCTTTCACCTCACTTGCTTATTTATCTCTATTTCAACATGATTATTTCTTTCACTAAATTATTAGGATACCATAACGAACCTATCTACAAAAGAAGAATAACTCATTTTATTATATCCCCATGTAAAAAACACTAAACTTATTCACAGTGGATAAGTTTAGTGTTTTTTAGTTATCCACATCTATTTTCCGCTCAAAAAAACCGGCACTCATTTGAGCAACCGGTCATTTAGGAGATATTACAACATGCCGATGTGGTTCATTTCCTTCAGAAGTTGTATTGATACCTTGATGATTTGATAATGCCTGATGAATAATTTTTCGTTCAAAAGATGGCATCGGTTCTAAAATAACTCTTTTTTTCGTATTAAATACTTGTTTCGCTAATCGATAAGAAAGTGATTCTAACGTACTTTTTCTTTTACTACGATAATTTTCAGCATCTAGTGTAATACCGATATACTGCTTCGTGTTACGATTCGCGATAAGTTTTGTTAAATACTGTAAAGAGTTCAATGTATTACCTCTTTTCCCAATTAAAACACCTACATTATCACCAGAAATTGTAAATTCTATTTCGCGTCCTTTTACAATTTTACTAATCTCGACTTCCACACCCATATCGTGAATAACATTTCTTAAATATTCTTCACATTCTTGAATTGGATCTTTCTTCAATACAACTTCTACTACTGCAGGGCGATTCCCAAATAAACCTAAGAATCCCCTTTTACCCTCATCGACAATATTTATATCTACTCGATCTTTTGATGTATTTAATTGCCTTAAAGCATCCTCTACTGCCAGCTCGACTGTTTGTCCTTTAGCAGTAATTACACTCACTTGCTTGAGCCTCCAGCCTTACCAGCCTTACTAGCCTTAATCTCTGGCCCTTTAATAAAGTACATTTGAGCAATACCAAAGATATTACCAACAACCCAGTAAAGTGATAATGCAGCTGGGAAGTTAATTGCAAAGATTAAAATCATAATCGGCATAAGCCAAAGCATCATTGCCATTTGTGGATTTTGACCAGCTGTTCCTGCCATTGCAAGCTTTTGCTGAATAAATGTCGTAATTGCTGCAACGACTGGTAAGATATAGAACGGGTCTGCATGTCCTAAATCGAACCATAAGAAACTATGTTGTTTAATTTCAGCTGTTCTCATAATTGCATGATAAAAAGCGAACAGAATTGGCATTTGAATAAAGATTGGTAAACAACCAGCTAATGGATTTACACCATTTTTTTGGTATAACTGCATCATTTCTTGCTGCAGTTTTTGCTGTGTCGCTTGATCTTTAGAGCTATATTTCTCTTTTAACTTCACCATTTCCGGTTGTAACGCTTGCATCGCTTTCGTACTCTTCGTTTGTTTAATCATTAATGGTAATAACGCAAAACGAATGATAAGAGTCGTAACAACAATTGCTAAACCATAATTACTGTTAAATAAGTTTGCAAAATACGTGATTAACTGAGAAAGCGGGTATACGAAGTATTCATTCCAAATTCCAGTGCTTTTTGGTGTAATTGGCTGATTTACTTCACTACAGCCAGCAGTAATCGCCATTAATGCAATAAGCATGGCTAGTAAACCTAATTTCTTTTTCAAAGCCTACTCCTCCTTGTATCGGTATGTATATAGTGTAATTCATTTCCTTACGCTACTTTTTTATTCTTTTCATACCAGAGCGTTTAAAGACATGAATTAAGCTTTTCTTTACTTCTTCATATGTCATCTCTGCACAAGGCTTCCTTGCTATTATAACAAAATCTTTTCCAGAAGCTATCTCATCTTTTAACTCTGTAATAGCCTGACGGACCATGCGCTTAATTCGATTACGAACTACTGCATTTCCTATTTTCTTGCTAACAGAAAGGCCGATGCGAAAGTTTGGCTGTTCTTCTTTATCTAATTGGTATACAACAAACTGACGATTTGCATTTGATTTTCCTTTTTGAAAAACCGCCTGGAATTCATCATTCTTCTTTATACGATGTTTTTTCTTCATATCAATTGACACTCCTGTATTTCATCAGCGGAAATTCACTATTATTAGAAAAAAAGACCACTGAACGATCAGTGGTCTACGCAGATAATACTTTTCTTCCTTTACGACGACGAGCTGCTAGCACTTTACGTCCGTTCGCTGTGCTCATACGGCTGCGGAAACCATGTACTTTGCTGCGCTTACGTTTATTTGGTTGGTAAGTTCTTTTCATTATATGACACCTCCCTGAGGAATATCTGTTAAAGACAGTCCTATAAATTATAGTTAATTAACTAGGAAAATGTCAATGGTTCTAGAAATTTTCATCAAATATTCATTTTGAACCTATTCACATACTTTTTCACAGCACCTATATTTCCTTGTGGATAAATATTTTTTCGCGCTTTTTATATCCACAAACTTTTTTCGCACTTTTACACAGTATATCGTGTTGTGGACAAGTTTATTCCACAAGGTATTGATTTTGTGGATAACTTTCTTAAATTCATTGCTATAGCCACTTTTTTTTGATATTATAGTTGTGTTTTCACTTTGAATAAGTTTTCCACATCTTTATCTTATCCACAATTTGTGTATAACATGTGGACAGTTTTAATCACATGTGGGTAAATAGTTGTCCACATTTGCTTTTTTTGTCGAAAACCCTATCTCATATACAAACGACGTTTTTAGGTTTTAAAATACGTTTCGTATAAATATACATTTTATATTTATTAGGTTGTACATTTGTTGCGCAACCTTATTCTTTTACCAACTTAGTAAAGGAGGGACACCTTTGGAAAATATCTCTGATTTATGGAATAGTGCCTTAAAAGAATTAGAAAAAAAGGTAAGCAAGCCTAGTTATGAGACATGGTTAAAATCCACAACGGCTCATAACTTGAAGAAAGACGTATTAACGATTACAGCTCCGAATGAATTTGCTCGTGACTGGCTAGAATCTCATTACTCCGAACTAATTTCAGAAACACTATACGATTTAACAGGGGCAAAATTAGCAATTCGCTTTATTATTCCCCAAAGTCAAGCTGAAGAGGACATTGATCTGCCTCCAGTTAAGCCGAATCCAGCACAAGATGATTCAGCTCATTTACCACAGAGCATGTTAAATCCAAAATATACATTCGATACATTTGTTATTGGCTCTGGTAACCGTTTTGCCCATGCAGCTTCATTAGCTGTAGCTGAGGCGCCAGCTAAAGCGTATAATCCACTCTTTATTTACGGGGGAGTTGGACTTGGAAAGACACATTTAATGCACGCAATTGGTCATTATGTAATTGAACATAATCCAAATGCAAAAGTTGTATATTTATCATCAGAAAAATTTACAAATGAATTTATTAACTCTATTCGTGATAATAAAGCTGTTGATTTTCGTAATAAATATCGTAACGTAGATGTTTTATTGATAGATGATATTCAATTTCTTGCTGGAAAAGAACAGACTCAAGAAGAGTTTTTCCATACATTTAATGCATTACACGAAGAAAGTAAACAAATTGTAATTTCTAGTGACCGACCACCAAAAGAAATTCCAACTTTAGAAGATCGTCTTCGTTCCCGCTTTGAATGGGGACTTATTACAGACATTACGCCGCCAGATTTAGAGACACGAATTGCGATTTTACGCAAAAAAGCAAAAGCTGAAGGGCTTGATATACCAAATGAAGTTATGCTTTATATCGCAAATCAAATTGATTCAAATATTCGTGAATTAGAAGGTGCACTTATCCGAGTTGTAGCTTATTCATCTTTAATTAATAAAGATATTAATGCTGATTTAGCAGCTGAAGCACTTAAAGATATTATTCCAAATTCTAAGCCGAAAATTATCTCTATTTATGATATTCAAAAAGCTGTCGGGGACGTTTATCAAGTGAAATTAGAAGATTTTAAAGCGAAAAAACGTACAAAATCAGTTGCGTTTCCTCGCCAAATTGCAATGTATTTATCGCGCGAGCTTACAGATTCCTCTTTACCAAAAATAGGTGAAGAATTTGGTGGACGTGATCATACAACAGTTATCCATGCCCATGAAAAAATCTCTAAACTACTAAAAACCGATACGCAATTACAAAAGCAAGTTGAAGAAATTAATGGTATTTTAAAGTAGTAGCTGAATAGTGTGAATAACTTACCTTGTTTTACGCACAGTCTATCCACATGTAGATAGACTGTTTTTACATCCCTTAGCGGGGTTATCCACATATCCACAAGCCCTATTACTATTACTACTATTTTTTATCTTTATTAATTAAATAAAATCTTATACTTACCGGAGGTTTTTCTTTATGCGTTTTACAATACAAAAAGACTATCTTGTAAGAGGTGTACAAGATGTAATGAAGGCAGTTTCTTCTCGTACAACAATCCCAATTCTTACGGGAATTAAAGTTGTAGCAACTGAAGAAGGAGTTACATTAACAGGAAGCGATGCTGATATTTCGATTGAATCGTTTATTCCAGTCGAAGAAGATGGAAAAGAAATCGTAGAAATAGCTCAATCAGGAAGCATTGTTTTACAGGCAAAATATTTTAGTGAGATTGTAAAAAAACTACCTAAAGACACTGTCGAAATTTCTGTAGAAAATCATTTTATGACAAAAATAAAATCTGGAAAATCAGAGTTTAACTTAAATGGTTTAGATTCTGCAGAATATCCGTTATTGCCACAGATTGAAGAACATCATGTATTTAAGATACCAACAGATTTACTTAAACATATGATCAGACAAACTGTATTTGCAGTTTCTACTTCTGAAACAAGACCAATCTTGACAGGTGTAAACTGGAAGGTATATAACAGCGAGTTAACTTGTATTGCAACAGATAGTCATAGGCTGGCACTTCGAAAAGCAAAAATTGAAGGACATAATATTGCAGATGAATTCCAAGCTAATGTTGTTATCCCAGGTAAGAGCTTAAATGAATTAAGTAAAATTTTAGATGAGTCTGAAGAAATGGTAGATATCGTTATTACGGAGTATCAAGTATTATTCCGTACAAAACATTTATTATTCTTCTCAAGATTGTTAGAAGGGAATTATCCTGATACCACACGTTTAATTCCGGCAGAGAGTAAAACGGATATTTTTGTGAATACAAAAGAATTCCTACAAGCAATTGATCGCGCTTCACTATTAGCAAGAGATGGCCGCAATAACGTTGTTAAATTATCAACTTTAGAGCAAGAAATGCTAGAGATTTCTTCGAATTCACCAGAAATCGGAAAAGTTGTCGAAGAAGTACAATGCGAAAAAGTAGATGGAGAAGAGTTAAAAATATCTTTTAGTGCAAAATATATGATGGATGCATTGAAAGCTTTGGATAGTACAGAGATTAAAGTTAGCTTTACTGGGGCGATGAGACCGTTCTTAATTCGTACAGTAAATGATGATTCAATTATTCAATTAATTTTACCGGTTCGTACTTACTAGGTAAGGAATAAGGGTTGCTAGTTTAAAGATGCTAGTGGCCCTTATTTGATTTTTGGGTATTACTTTCCTAATGCTAGTTTATTTAGTACAATGAAAGAATGAACACTTTCAGAAAGTGAGCGATTTTATGAAACGTATTAAAATTTCAACAGAGTATATTACACTAGGACAATTTTTAAAGTTAGCTGATGTAATTGATACAGGTGGCGCTGTAAAATGGTTTTTACAAGAATATGAAGTGTACGTGAACAACGAACTTGAAAATAGAAGAGGTCGCAAACTATATGCGAATGATGTTATTGAAATTCCAGGAAGCGGAACTTTCCAAGTTCAGGCATAAAGGGGGAGCCCTTTGTTTATTTCAGAAATACAATTAAAAAACTATCGCAATTATGAAAAATTAGAGCTTTCCTTTGAAGATAAGGTAAATGTAATTATCGGCGAAAATGCGCAAGGGAAAACAAATTTGATGGAAGCTATTTATGTTTTAGCGATGGCGAAATCTCATAGAACCTCTAATGATCGCGAACTTATCCGCTGGGATGAAGATTTTGGTCAAATAAAAGGGAAATTACAAAAAAGAAACAGTTCTTTGTCTTTGGAATTAAATATTTCGAAAAAAGGTAAAAAGGCAAAATTAAATCAACTTGAACAACAAAAGTTAAGTCAATATATTGGCGTGATGAACGTTGTCATGTTTGCCCCAGAAGATTTAAATCTTGTAAAAGGAAGCCCTCAAGTAAGAAGACGCTTTTTAGATATGGAATTAGGACAAATAGCTCCTGTATATTTGTATGAATTAAGTCAATATCAAAAGGTGCTCACGCAACGAAATCACTTGTTGAAAAAAATGCAAGGGAATAGTAAGAATGAGGAAACGATGTTGGATGTATTTACACTTCAACTAATTGAGCATGGTGCGAAAATACTGCAAAAACGTTTTGAATTTTTGCATTTGCTACAGGAATGGGCAGCTCCAATTCATCGAGGTATAAGCCGTGGATTAGAAGAGTTAGAAATTGTCTATAAACCAAGTGTAGATGTATCAGAATCAATGGATTTGTCGAAAATAAAAGAAGTATACTATGAAAGTTTTCAATCTGTGAAACAACGTGAAATTTTCCGTGGTACGACTTTAATTGGTCCTCATCGTGACGATTTACAATTCTTCGTTAATAGTAAAAATGTTCAAGTCTTTGGTTCGCAAGGACAACAACGAACGACCGCACTATCCCTAAAATTAGCTGAAATTGAATTGATTTATTCAGAGGTTAAAGAATATCCAATCCTTTTGTTGGATGATGTTTTATCAGAATTAGATGATTATCGTCAATCACATCTTTTAAATACAATTCAAGGAAAAGTGCAAACATTTGTTACAACGACGAGTGTCGACGGAATTGAACACGAAACATTAAAAGAAGCGAAAACAATTCATGTAACGAACGGCACTGTAGATTGTGAAATAGATAGGGAATAACCCCTGTTTAAATGGAAAAGTAGGTGATCTTTGTGTCAATGGAACAAAAGCAAATGCAAGAAAATGCATATGATGAAAGTCAGATACAGGTGCTTGAAGGACTAGAGGCAGTTCGGAAACGCCCTGGTATGTATATTGGATCTACAAGTGGAAAAGGGCTTCACCATCTTGTTTGGGAAATTGTAGATAATAGTATTGATGAAGCACTTGCAGGTTATTGTGATGAAATTAATGTTAGTATCGAAGAAGATAATAGTATTCGTGTAACGGATAATGGGCGTGGTATTCCGGTTGGTATACAAGAAAAAATGGGACGTCCAGCTGTAGAAGTTATTATGACTGTTCTCCACGCCGGTGGTAAATTTGGCGGTGGCGGTTATAAAGTTTCTGGTGGTTTACATGGTGTTGGGGCATCGGTTGTAAATGCTCTATCAACAGAATTAGAAGTATTTGTACACCGTGAAGGTAAAATCCATTACCAAAAATACGAAAGAGGTATTCCGGTTGCGGATTTAAAAGTCATTGGTGACACCGATCAAACAGGAACAATAACTCGATTTAAACCAGATCCGGAAATTTTCCAAGAAACAACAGTATACGATTTTGATACGCTAGCAACTCGTATGCGTGAATTAGCGTTTTTAAATCGTAATATTAAATTAACAATTGAAGATAAACGTGAACATAAGCAAAAGAAAGAATTCCATTACGAAGGTGGAATTAAATCATACGTTGAGCATTTAAATCGCTCAAAACAACCGATTCATGAAGAGCCTGTGTACGTAGAAGGTTCAAAAGATGGTATTCAGGTTGAGGTTTCTCTTCAATATAACGAAGGATACACAAATAATATTTACTCATTTACGAATAACATCCATACGTATGAAGGTGGTACACATGAGGTAGGTTTTAAAACAGCTTTAACTCGTGTAATCAACGACTATGGTCGTAAAAATAGCATTTTAAAAGATGCGGACAGTAATTTAACTGGTGAGGATGTTCGTGAAGGTTTAACAGCAATTGTATCAATCAAGCATCCAAATCCACAATTTGAAGGACAAACGAAGACAAAACTTGGGAATAGTGAAGCGAGAACAATTACAGAGTCTGTATTCTCAGAGGCATTTGAAAAGTTCTTACTAGAAAATCCTAATGTAGCGCGAAAAATTGTAGAAAAAGGTACGATGGCTGCACGTGCACGTGTAGCTGCGAAAAAAGCGCGTGAATTGACACGTCGAAAGAGTGCGTTAGAAGTTTCAAGTTTACCTGGTAAATTAGCTGATTGCTCTTCGAAAGATCCAGCAATTAGTGAAATTTACATCGTAGAGGGTGACTCTGCGGGTGGATCTGCAAAACAAGGACGCGATCGTCATTTCCAAGCAATTTTACCGCTGAAGGGTAAAATTATTAATGTGGAAAAGGCGCGCTTAGATAAGATTTTATCAAATGATGAAGTTCGTACAATTATTACAGCAATCGGTACAAATATTGGTGGAGACTTCGATATTGAAAAAGCACGCTATCATAAAGTTATTATTATGACCGATGCCGATGTTGATGGTGCACATATTCGTACCCTATTATTAACGTTCTTCTATCGTTATATGCGTCAAATAATTGAGTGTGGTTATATCTATATTGCACAGCCGCCATTGTTTAAAATACAACAAGGTAAAAAAATTCAATATGCTTACAACGATAAGGAACTTGAAAAAATCTTAGCTGAGCTACCAGCCCAGCCGAAACCAGGAATTCAACGTTATAAAGGTCTTGGGGAGATGAATCCAACTCAGCTATGGGAGACGACAATGGATCCAGAAGTACGTTCGTTACTTCAAGTTTCTCTTCAAGATGCAATAGAAGCAGACGAAACGTTTGAAATTTTAATGGGTGATAAAGTAGAACCGCGTCGTAACTTTATCCAAGAGAATGCAAAATACGTGAAGAACCTTGATATTTAAATGAGTAATGACAGGAATCTAAGTATTCCTGTCTTCTACATATAAATCAATGTATGTGTAACGGAAATGTAAGAGGAGGTGCTCGTTGATGTCAGACAATCAACAACAAGCACGAATTCGAGAAATTAATATTAGTCATGAAATGCGTACCTCATTTTTAGATTACGCAATGAGTGTTATCGTATCTCGTGCATTACCAGATGTTCGTGATGGATTAAAACCTGTGCATCGTAGGGTTTTATATGCGATGAATGATTTAGGAATTACAGCTGATAAAGCGTATAAGAAATCAGCACGTATTGTCGGTGAAGTAATCGGTAAGTATCACCCTCATGGTGATTCAGCCGTTTATGAAACAATGGTACGTATGGCGCAAGATTTTAGTCAACGTTATATGCTTGTAGATGGGCATGGTAACTTCGGTTCTGTAGATGGAGATTCAGCAGCAGCAATGCGTTATACAGAGGCAAGAATGTCTAAGATTTCTATGGAATTAATACGTGATATTTCAAAAAATACAATTGATTATCAAGATAACTATGATGGTTCCGAAAGAGAACCGATAGTACTACCAGCGCGTTTCCCTAATTTATTAGTAAACGGTACAACAGGTATTGCTGTTGGTATGGCAACAAATATACCGCCGCATCAGCTTGGCGAAGTAATTGATGGTGTGCTGGCATTAAGTCATAATCCTGATATTACTATCGCAGAATTGATGGAATATATTCCTGGTCCAGACTTTCCGACGGCAGGTTTAATTTTAGGAAGAAGTGGAATTCGAAGAGCTTATGAAACAGGTCGCGGTTCCATTATGCTTCGTGCTAAGGTTGAAATTGAAGAGAAGTCAAACGGTAAACAATCTATTATCGTAACTGAACTACCTTATCAAGTTAATAAGGCGCGATTAATTGAAAAAATCGCAGAATTAGTTCGCGATAAGAAAATTGAAGGTATTACAGATTTACGTGATGAATCAGATCGTAATGGTATGCGTATTGTCATGGAAGTACGTCGTGATGCTAATGCAAACGTACTATTAAACAATCTATATAAACATACAGCGCTTCAAACAAGTTTCGGCATTAATATGTTGTCTCTTGTAAATGGGGAGCCACAAGTACTAAATTTAAAACAAAATCTATATCATTATTTAGAGCATCAGAAGGTAGTAATTCGTAGACGTACTGCTTATGAATTAGAAAAAGCAGAAGCACGTGCTCATATTTTAGAAGGATTACGAATTGCTTTAGATCATCTTGATGAAGTTATTACGTTAATTCGTAGTTCAAAAACGGCAGATATTGCAAAGCAAGGCTTAATGGAACGTTTTGGTTTAAGTGAGAAACAAGCGCAAGCGATTTTAGATATGCGTCTGCAACGCTTAACTGGATTAGAACGTGAAAAAATTGAGCAAGAATATCAAGACTTAATGAAGTTAATTGCTGAATTAAAAGCGATTTTAGCAGATGAAGAAAAAGTTCTTGAGATTATTCGTGAAGAATTAACAGAAGTAAAAGAGCGTTTCAATGATAAGAGACGAACAGAAATTACAATTGGTGGTATGGAATTTATTGAAGATGAAGATTTAATTCCTGAACAAAACATTGCGATTACGTTAACTCATAACGGTTATATTAAGAGGTTACCAGCTTCTACGTACAAAACACAGAACCGTGGGGGACGTGGTGTGCAAGGAATGGGTACGAATGATGATGACTTTGTTGAACATTTATTAACAACGTCTACTCATGATCATATTTTATTCTTTACAAACAAGGGTAAAGTATACCGTACGAAAGGATATGAAATTCCAGAGTATAGTCGTACTGCAAAAGGACTACCAATTATTAACCTATTAGGGGTAGATAAGGGTGAGTGGATTAACGCTATTATTCCGATTCGTGAATTTGGTGACGATCAGTTCTTATTCTTTACGACAAAACAAGGGGTTTCTAAGAGAACGCCACTTTCATCATTTGCAAATATACGTACAAATGGTTTAATTGCAATTTCTCTTCGTGAAGAGGATGAAGTAATATCTGTACGTTTAACATCGGGTGATAAGGATATTATTGTCGGGACAAGTAACGGTATGCTAATTCGTTTCAATGAACAAGATGTTCGTTCTATGGGACGTAATGCTGCAGGTGTTAAAGCTATTACGTTGGGCGATGAAGACCAAGTTGTAGGTATGGAAATTGTCGAAGAGGATGTAAATGTTCTAATTGTAACGAAAAATGGTTACGGAAAGCGTACACCGATTGATGAATACCGTCTGCAAAGTCGCGGTGGTAAAGGTCTGAAAACTTGTAACATTACAGATAAGAACGGTAAATTAGTAGCTGTTAAGTCTGTTACAGGTGAAGAAGATATTATGTTAATTACAGCGGCAGGCGTTATTATTCGTATGCCAGTTGATCAAATCTCTCAAATGGGACGTAATACACAAGGTGTTCGTCTAATTCGATTAGAGGAAGACCAAGAGGTAGCGACGGTAGCAAAAGCACAAAAAGATGAAGAGGAAGAAACGAGTGAAGAGGTTTCTTCAGAAGAATAAGAGAGGGGATTTTCCCTCTCTTTATTTTTTTATAATAATACTTGCATAGGGAAGAGAAAGCCTATATAATAGGCAGAGTCAGCAAATGAGAGATACAACTTATCAAAAAAACTTGTTGACCAAAATAATATAGTATGATATATTATAAAAGTCGCTGAAACGCGATGTTGAACTTTGAAAACTAAAC
>NZ_QOSA01000035.1:0-29732 GCF_008368795.1 Bacillus sp. BF2-3 | reverse complement strand
GTTCCTTCACCTGGTTTTTCCGGACCTTTTTCTGTATCTTTTTTATTTGTAATTTGAAGTTTTACAAATTCAATTTTTTCATTAGAAATCGTAAATTTCATTTCCTTATCGGATAAAGTATATCCTTCTGGCGCTTGGATTTCTTTTAAAATATAATCTCCTGGTTCTAACTTCTGAGAAATTGCTTTACCGCTCTTATTTGTTGTTAATGTGTCAATTTTTGTTTCGTCTTTCCAAATTTCAAACACTGCGCCTGCTAATATTTTATTTGTATTATTAGCGTCTACCTTTGTAATTTCTAATTGACCTGTAATTTCTTCTTTCACTTTTTCATTCATAACTTCTTGTTTTACTACTTCATTTGCTACAACATTTACTTCTACTGTTACTTCTAACGCTCTATAACCTTCTGGTGCTTTCGTTTCTTCTAACGTATACTTTCCTGGCACTAAGCTTTCGAATTTCACAACACCGTCTTTACTCGTTGTTTTCGCTTCTCCAACTACTTGACCAGCTTCGTTCTTTAATTTAAATTCCGCACCTTCTAGAACTTTTCCACTCTCTGCATCCTTTTTGATTACTTGTAAGCTTCCTAGTTCTTTTGCGTTTTCTATTTGTACTTCTACTACTTTATTTGCTTCCACAACGACTTCAATTTCTTCTTTTAGTAGTTTATATCCTTGTGGTGCTTTCATTTCTTTTAATGTGTACTTTCCTGGTTCTAATTTCTGAGAAATTACTTTACCAGTTTTATCTGTTCGTAATGTATCTACTTTCTTACCATCTTTATACACTTCGAATTCTGCACCTGATAACAATTTCGTTTTATCATTCGCATCTACTTTTACAATTTCGAATTGACCAAGGCTCTTACCGTTCGTTACTTTTACATCAATAACTTTTTCACCGTCAACTGTTACATGAATTATTTGTTTTGTTAACTCATAACCTTCTGGTGCTTTTGTTTCTTCTAACGTATATTCACCTGGCACAAGTCCGTCTACTTTAACCGTTCCAGACTTATCTGTTGTAATTCCTTCTTTTACAACATTTCCTTTCGCATCTTTCAATGTAAATTCTGCGCCTACTAAGCGTTTCGTTTGATCTTTATCATCCATTTTAATAATTTGTAGAGAACCTAAGATTTTTTCGTTTTCTGCCTCTACTTTTACTACTTCTTTCTCATTTTGAATTGTTACTTTCCATTCTTTATTTGAAAGTTTGTAGCCCGCTGGTGCTTTCGTTTCTTTCACTGTGTATTCACCTAGCGGTAATTTCGGTGACATCACTTTTCCACTCTCATCTGTTTTCAGTTCCGCTACCTTTTTACCATCTTTATACACTTCGAATTCTGCACCTGATAACAATTTCGTTTTATCATTCGCATCTACTTTCACGATTTCGAATTGACCCATTACTTTTTCATTCATGACTTCTTGTTTTACTACTTCGTTCGCTACAACGTTCACTTCTACTGTCACTTCTAGCGCTTTATAACCTTCCGGCGCTTTCGTTTCCTCTAACGTGTACTTTCCTGGCACTAAGCTTTCGAATTTCACAACACCGTCTTTATTCGTTGTTTTCGCTTCTCCAACTACTTGACCAGCTTCATTTTTCAGTTTAAATTCTGCACCTTCTAGAACTTTTCCACTCTCCGAATCCTTTTTGATTACTTGTAAGCTTCCTAGTTCTTTTGCGTTTTCTACTTGTACTTCTACTACTTTGTTTGCTTCCACAACGACTTCAATTTCTTCTTTTAGCAATTTATATCCTTGTGGTGCTTTCGTTTCTTTTAATGTGTATGTTCCTGGTTCTAATTTCTGAGAAATTACTTTACCAGTTTTATCTGTTCGTAACGTATCTACTTTCTTGCTGTCTTTATACACTTCGAATTCTGCGTCTGATAATACTTTCGTTTTATCTTCCGCATCTACTTTCACAATTTCGAATTGACCTGTTACTTTTTCGGGGATCTTTTTATTCACCACATCTACAGTCACTACTTTATTAGCCTTTACATCAACAGAAACTGAACTAGATGATAATTCATATCCTTTCGGTGCTTCTACTTCTTTTAATGTATAGCTTCCAACTGGAAGTTGTTTCGATAAGGCTTCGCCTTTATCACCTGTAACAATTGTTTCCACAACATTACCATCTTTATCGATAACATCAAATTTTGCACCTGGCAGAAGTTGACCAGATTCACTATCTTTTTTCAATAATTTAAATTGGCCATTCTCTACTTTTTTCGTATTCTTCATAACAAGTTCAATTACGTTTGTATTATCAATTGTTACTTTGACTGGTGTATCAACTTTTATATATCCTTCTGGTGCATTTATTTCTTTTACAAAATAGTCACCAAGTGGTAAATCTTTAACTTCCGCAATACCCTTTTCGTTTGTTGTAACAGTAGCCACAACGTTATTATCTTTGTCTATAACATCAAATTTTGCGTCTTTTAAAACAATGTTTTCATCGTTTTCATCAACTTTTTTAATTTGTAAATGTCCTTTTTCAGCTGCTGGTTTATTCCATTTTGGCCAGTTAAATTTAAAGTTATGAACCTCAAAACCATCTCTTTGGTGTAATCCTCCAACATAGGCTTGTCCATTAATAGAACCACCTTTTGTTTCTACAACTGCATTAGGTGCAAACACACTACCTACTACACCATAACCTTTAGTTGTTATCTTTGTAGCATTAGGAAATACCCAAATTACCTTACTAGCTAACTCAGTAAAAGATGAATTAGGGTCATATGCTTGAGATGTATTAATTAAATCCGTCGCCATCCCAGTATTTCTTGTATCATACAAAATTGCACCGCCACCAAAACTCACTTCTTCTGCATCTGAATAAATAACAATAAAATCTTTATTCTCTACATTCGGAAGAAAAACGTCTTTTACATCGAATGCTTTCTTTCCCGTCTGACCTGAAGAGACATAAATATTAGGGTTGTTTGCATCTTCACCGATTCCAAAGCTCATATTAGGTTTTGGCTTATCAGTGTGTAGTTTACTTGCATCCCCAATTACACCATCAACGTCTTTTCTAAATTCTTTAAACTTAGCATCAATCTCCGCTTGCTCTTTATAAGAGATACGGTCATACGATGTTTTCATTGCGCCATCTGGGTCACCGTCTTTTGTCATCGCCACTGTTCCATCTTGAATAATTACCTGTCCTGCTCCAGCTTTCGTAAATTGACCGCCTAGTAATAATGATGGATATCCTTCATCTACCCAAGTTGCTCCAGCTAAGTTATTTGCTCCAGTTGCAGCCGCTACGACTGTATAACTTGATGCGTTCATATTTTTCTGAACAGCCATCGCACCTTCAATATCCGCACTCGTTGCACTATGATCTCCAAAAATGATGGCGTTGTAATAAGATACATCACCTAAACCTTTTAATTCTGTTGTAGCTGCCCCTGCTTTAAATGGTAAATGGATTAAAAAATTCATACATATTAGTAATACAACTATTAAACTACTACTTAACTTTTTAATTTTTTGATTAAATGATTTCCTCAAGAAATTCATTCCCCCTTTTAAACTTCCTAAAACCACAAAAAGAAGTACATTTCATATGTACCAGGTCTTACTCACATTAACTTAAAATAATCCATTTAAATACAACAAAGGAACGCTACAACTACTTAATAAAATTACTACAATTCATTTTTGAAATAATACGTGAACTAAACTGTCATGCGGAAATACTTTTACGTATGGGAGCCCAATAAAATTAATCTGAAGAATATTTCATGTGGTGTAACTATTTTGACAACATCATCCACTTTACATTAGTTTTCTGAAGGATTCAAGTGAATTGTATGAATCCCATACACAATTCACAATTTAAAACGTTTCCATTCCTTTTAATAAGCTCAACAAAAAAACGTAGCCAAAAAGCTACGTTTTTCTTTCATCGTTTCGGTGTATTTTTATGATTCTTCAAAAACGGAAGCGGGAATTGCTTACGGAAATGCTCTTTAATCATATACTCTACACCGTTTTCGCTATTTGAACGTGTAATCCAATCTGCTGCTTGCTTTAATTCTACAGGCGAGTTCCCCATCGCTACCCCAAGTCCCACGTTTTCAATAACCTCTAAATCTTCCATACTATCTCCAATCGCAACCATTTCATTTAGCGAAATATTTAAATGCTCTCCAAGCAATTGTAATCCACGTAATTTTGATACATTTTGCGGTAAAATTTCTATTCGTTTTGAATCACATTCAACATACTCTACATCTTGGAACGCTTTTCTTAATGTGTTCAGTCCTCTTTCTTTTTCACCTTTACTTTGGAAAATAACATCAATTTTTGGCGCTGCTACCGGATGGTCACGAAGCGCGTCACCTAACGAATCTACAAATTGAACTGGATAAAATAACGGATCTGCGCTTGATAATACAGTGCGCGCAATTAAGTTTGGTGTATTTCTCTCACGATTTCCTATCGAAAACCGTTCATGAGAAATGCGTACGTTACAATCAAAGTGCTCTAACACTTGCACAATGTTAAAAGTCTTCTCTTCAGATAATCTTCTTTGAACGTACGGCTTATCTAACGTTGCTGAAACGAAAGCACCACCATGTGTCACTAATATAGAATCTAATTTTAACGCCTTTGCTACTTTATGAGCGGATTGAAAATTACGACTCGTAAATAACGTAACGTATACATCTTTTCTTTTCACAAATTCAATTGTTTCTCTTAATCCTTTTGCAATTTTTCCATTGTTGTATAGTAGTGTCCCATCTATATTAAGAGCTAGTAAGCGATAAATCATGTCGCACTCCCCCTCTTCGCTGTTGTACTCTATCCATAATTTATGAAATAAATGTAGCAAATAGAACGAGTTAGAATTACTACTGAAAATTTGGTTTACTATATACATATACACTTAGCAAAGGAGATAGTACAATGCAGGCACCTCCTTCTTTTTATGAAGGCGATACGTTAGAAGTCGCAAAAAAATTACTCGGGCAAAAACTTGTTCATATTGTAGACGGAATAAAGCGAAGCGGAATCATTGTAGAAGTAGAAGCATATAAAGGCCCAGATGATAAGGCCGCACATAGTTACGGAGGCAGACGGACAGATCGCACAGAAGTTATGTTTGGTGCACCAGGGCATGCTTACGTATATTTAATTTACGGTATGTATCATTGCTTTAACGTTATTACAGCGCCAGTGGGCACCCCGCAAGGTGTTCTCATTCGAGCCCTTGAGCCAGTAGATGGAATAGCAGAAATAAAACTAGCGCGCTACAATAAGACCGAAATTACAAAAGCGCAATATAAAAACTTAACAAACGGTCCTGGCAAACTATGCCGTGCACTCGGAATTACTTTAAAAGAACGCGGCGTATCGTTACAAAATGATACGTTACATATTGAATTAGTTCCAAAAGAAGAACACATATCATCACAATATAAAATAACAGCAGGACCTCGTATTAATATCGACTATGCAGAAGAAGCTGTACATTATCCGTGGCGTTTTTATTATGGGGGGCATCCGTTTGTTTCAAAGAAATAAGCGATATCAACGATTTTTCAAATATATCTATCGTAACTTACAATATATCAACGATTTTTCGAATATATCTATCGTAACTTACAATATATCAACGATTTTTCGAATATATCTATCGTAACTTACAATATATCAACGATTTTTCGAATATATCTATCGTAACTTACAATATATCAACGATTTTTCGAATATATCTATCGTAACTTACAATATATCAACGGTTCGACAAGAAATATCGATTTATCGACAAATAATAACATTACGAATAAAAGAAGACTGTTCCAAAATGGAACAGTCTTTCCCTCTTACTCTGCACCTTCCGCAGTTGCAATATTATCCTCTAAATTTTCTCTTGATAATTCAGCCGCCATAAAATCAGCTGTTTCTGGAAGTGCTAAATGCATATGAGCTTTTTGACAAATTTGGATCGTACAGTTTTCTATAACATAGTCGAAAACATGTCCGCCCCCGCTTCTTTCATCATCAATGTAATGTAAGTGGAATCCAGCTACCCCAATACCTTGTGCGTAATCTGGTGTCCAAAATCCAGCAAGCGTACCTTCTGTATTTTCAAATGAAAAGATTGGTTGTGATTTCGTCACTTCAACGAGCGGTGTATACGGTTTTTCTTGTCTTGGAACAGTTCTCGTCCTTACTTCACGGAACGTACCGTCCATTCGAATACCGTAAAACAAGTTTTTACTTGGCATTAATTCATGTAATAACGCTTCAACTTCTTCACGATTCATCGGACGCTCTACCGTATAACTCATTTCTTTTTCAAAAAACGTTACAGTCGCAAATGGCGTTGTTTCTTCTGGCTCTACTTTTTCTGCTGAACCGTCTGAACGTAAATGATAAAATTCATTATCAAATGCAATCATTTCACCATCTAATTGATCAAATGTGCCGATGCCGAAATCACCATGTTTTTTCAAATCTTCAAAGCTAATTACACCATCATATATACCATCTAATAGCGCAAGCATTGTAGATGTTTGATATACTTCATTACTCGTTTTCGTTTTTTTCGCATCAATATCAATTAATTGCGCAACAGTCATCTCAAATCTGCCTCCATTAGTTTAATTGGTTTGGTAATAATTTTTCGCTTAATTTAATGTTGTCACGATAGTCAATTGGAATATCAATAATGACAGGACCATCTGCTGCTAGCGCGGATTTTAACACACCTTCTAATTCATCAGGCGTGTTAACACGAAGACCTAACGCCCCGAAACTTTCCGCATATTTCACAAGATCAACATCGCCAAACTCTGTAGCTGATGTTCTGCCGTATTTCATCATTTGTTGGAATGCAACCATATCATATGTGCCGTCTCTCCAAACAAGATGGACGATTGGAGAATTTAAACGTACCGCCGTTTCTAACTCCATCGCTGAGAATAAGAAACCACCGTCACCTGATACGGAAACTACTTTTTTACCTGGTTCTACTAAAGTAGCTGCGATTGCCCAAGGAAGTGCAACACCTAACGTTTGCATGCCGTTACTAAATAATAATCTACGTGGTTCATAAGAACGGAAACATCTCGCCATCCAAATAGAATGGGAACCGATGTCACATGTAACAGTTGTATCGTCACTAATTAAAGAACGAAGTGTACGAATCACTTGAAGTGGATGCGTAACACCTTCTGAAGGACGATTTGGAA
The DNA here is from genome assembly GCF_008368795.1 of Bacillus sp. BF2-3. Taxonomy (NCBI): domain Bacteria; kingdom Bacillati; phylum Bacillota; class Bacilli; order Caryophanales; family Bacillaceae; genus Bacillus; species Bacillus sp. BF2-3. The sequence goes on along the minus strand of NZ_QOSA01000035.1, from coordinate 22,498 downwards.
CTTCTGCTTGTTCTGATAATTTCGCGCGTAATCGTTCTAACACTGCTTCTGATTTCGTACTTAATACAAGTTTCGGTAATTTCTCTGCGATGCTATTTACCGTTAAAGCGATATCACCAATTAATTCACGCTCTGGTTGGTAATCATGGTCGATATCTGCTTGATGGTCGTCAAGATGAATAATCGTTCTGTCGCCAAGTTTATTCCAGAACTTTGGATCATACTCGATTGGATCATAACCGATAGAAATCACAAGGTCTGCTTCTTCTAGTAAAATATCACCTGGTTGGTTACGGAATAATCCAACGCGGCCGAAGAAATGATCTTCTAACTCACGTGAAATCGCACCAGCTGCTTGATATGTTTCAACGACAGGAAGTTCTGTATCCGCAATTAATTTACGAACAGCTTTCGTCACTTCATTTGTGCTCGCTCTCATACCGAGTAAAATAACTGGTAATTTCGCTGATTTTATTTTGTCTACTACATATGTAATATCATTTGTGGGAGCGATTCCAAGTTGTGGCTTAGAAAGCGCACCGATAGACTCTACAGTTGTTTCCGCAGTCATAACGTCTTGCGGAAGACTTACTAAAGTAGCTCCCGGATTTGTGGAAGTCGCACTTCGAAATGCATTACTAAGTGCTTCTGGCACATTATCAGGATGCTCTACTTCTACGCTATATTTTGTGATTGGTTCGAATAGTGCAGCATTATCCATAGATTGATGCGTACGTTTTAATCGATCCGTACGCGGTACTGCACCAGCTAAAGCAACAACGGGATCACTCTCCGCATTCGCAGTAACAAGACCTGTCGCTAAATTTGATGTCCCTGGTCCTGAAGTTACAAGACATACGCCCGGTTTCCCTGTTAATCTACCAATAGCAGCTGCCATAAATGCTGCATTTTGTTCATGACGACAAACAATTAACTCTGGTCCTCTTTCTTGCAATACATCAAATACAGAGTCAATCTTTGCTCCTGGAATACCGAAAACATGTGTAACACCTTGTTTAATTAAACAATCAACAACAAGATCTGCTCCCTTTGTTTTTGTCTTCACGTCGTTTGCTTTTACACCTGTACTCAAAACTAATCATCCCTTTATTTCATAATGTGTGTAATAAAGATTTTAATTTCACCTAGTTAATTAATGTGGTGAAGTATCATTTATCATTATATTACAAATGCATTATTTTTCCAACAATATGAATTCGACATTATTTTGACAAGATTTAAAGAATGCGCTTACAACCTTTTGTTTATCTTAAAATAACATTTTTATATCTCTTCTAAAAATGTACAAAAATACTTCCACCTATTCACATTATTAACAAATTTATAGTACCTTGCAAAGAATAATAGCAAGTGATATATTTGTAAATAATGGAATAACCATTATTTGGAATTCCATTCACGATTAGTATATCTCCTTTCAAAAAGTAGATATAGATTGTGTGTGCTGTTTAGAAAAAAGATAGGATTTTCAGCCATAATTCATCATTTTATAAAGGAAAGTGATTGTTATGAACAAAAGTGAATTTTTAAAGCAACTTAGTTCTTCCCTACGGAATATGCCTAATTTAGAAAAGGAGGATATTATCTCGGAGTACGAAACTCATTTTATTAGTGGTAAACAAGATGGAATATCTGAAGAGGAAATTTCTAAAAAGCTAGGAAACCCTAAAACTATCGCTAAAGAACTTAATATTTCATATGTAATAAGTAACGCTGACAATAGGCGCAGCCTAAAAAATATTATGACAGCACTGTTTTCTGTTATGAGCTTAAGTGTTTTAAACTTTATATGTATCATTATCGCCTTTTTCGTATTACTCTTTCTATTACCACTTCTTCTAGCACTTATAATTGCTACACCATTATTAATTATTTCACCTATCTTATTAATAGGATTAGGATTCTTTAAAGGGTTTCATCAAATCAGTTATTCCGATGTTTATAATGTATTTATAGCTTTTTGCATCGGCTTACTAATATCCGTCATATCTTATCAAATGATAAAACATATATACTCACTTTTAGTTAAGTATTTAAAATGGAATTTAGCTATTTTACAAAGATACTAATCAATGTAAAAGGAGATTAATATGAAAAAGTATATTTTATACCTACTCACGTTACTTACAATTTTATTTCTATCAGCTTGTTCAAACAGTGCACAACCTAAGGAAGAAAACGATGTACAATCTATTAAAGATGTTGCTATTAAAGTTCCAGAAAATATATTTAGTTCCTCAAAGAAAAATGAAACTATTAATGAAGACGAAATGAAGCAAAATATAAAAACTTATTTAGATTATAGCGGAGAGTTATACGAAAACATCGTTCCACTTTCGTCAGCCATGTCTGACGAGAAGGTTACTGAGTCCGACCGGGATAAATTACAAAAACTAATAGATTTAGCTCAACAAAACGATGCGAACTTCCATCATTTTATTAGTAACAATACGATTCCTGCTGATTACAAACAGCCTTCGAAGGAAATTCATAATTATATTTCAGCATCTACAGCACTTTCAGTAGAATTAGATCAGGAAATAGAAAAATTCGCTCAAGATGGTAACTTATTCAAAACTGATTTCTCTTTTACAAAGCGCTTTGAGAAAGTTAATGGTAGGAAGCAAAAAGAAATTGAAGAGTTTTTGAAGGAGAAAAACATTAAAACGGAGTATTTCAAAAAATAACAAACAAAAAAGACGTGTGTAGAGATAATAAACTTGTTTACTTCTTATAGGGCTAACGAAGTAGTTTAATGGAAGAAGAATTTATAGTGAGTGTTATAATAATCAATAACTTAAGCAAAGGGGGCAGCATTTTTGCACAAACTCAATGCATTAATACCAGAGCTATCAGTTTCAGATATGGAGGAAAGTTTAAATTTCTATTCGGAAATTCTCCTGTTTAAAATTGAATATCAAAGACCAGAGGATAAGTTTGCTTTACTGTCTTTAAATGACTGCCAGATTATGATTGAAGAAGTAAATGGTCATTGGAGTACTGGGGAGTTATCTTATCCCTACGGAAGAGGAATCAATTTTCAAATTATCATAAATGATATCGATTCACTATATGATAGTTTGAAAAAGAACGAGTATCCAATTAAATTTGATATTCAAGAGAATTGGTATAGAGCTGATACTAAATTAAAGGGACAAAAAGAATTTTTAATTATGGATCCTGATGGTTATCTATTAAGATTTGTTCAAAATTTAGTTGAAAAAGATGTTGAGGCAGATTAAGCTATGTAAAACAGGATAAAAATTTAGTAAATGGAGCAAGCTACTTTTTTTCAATAAGCGGCATTAGTTGAAGAAAAATTAACCAACTTTATTATTTTTATAAATTAAAGGCTACAACAATTAAATTTAGTTTTAAATAAATTTAAAACCACCTACAAGTTAATTTTAATAGGTGGCTATTACATTTCTTATACTAAAATTAAACACCTTTATTGTCACTGAAAAAGACGCCCCTATACTAGGAGCGTCTTCTCTCATTACGCTTGTTGTTGCGCGCTATATAATTCTTCAAGTGGCTTCATGATAATTTTGTTAACGTCACCGATTACAACGTTTAGGCGTTGCTCAGTTTCCATTAATTTTGTAATTTTAGCATCTTGTTGAATACGAGCTACAACTTCTTGTGCTTGTTGGTTGTCTTCTTCAGTGATTTCTTGGCCTTGCATCATTTTCTGTTGTAGGCTAAGTTGCATTGTACGAAACTCATCGAATAAGTTCTTTGAAGCTGTGTCAGCTTGAACTGCTGCGTAGCTCTCTTTTAAAGTTTTGAAGTCTTCGTTTTCAGCGATTGCTTTTTGTAATTCATATGCAACATCATGAATGTTCTTTGTCATTTTATTTTTCCTCCTTTAGAAGGCTAGCGCTTTTCACTCGCACTGCCTTTTACGTGCATTTACATACGCACCTCTTCTTACCATATCAAACTATGCAAGAGATGTGAAGAAATTTCACTTTTATTTCTATGTACTCACCTTATTATCTAAGAAACAATAGTAACAATCCTTGTACGAGCCCGATCATTCCGCCTAATAACGCTCCTAAATACGTAATCATTTTCAATTCGTTTTTCGTAATAGACAGAACTAAGTCTTCTAATCTTTCTGTTGAGAATGTAGACACTTCTTGCTGGACAATTTCCGCAAGGTGTAGATTATTTAGTATACTCTCTACATTTTCTGTTCCCCACTTTAAGCCTTTCGCTACTGCACTTGGAACCACTTTTTCAATAATTGTTTCTCGAACTGGTTCACATACTTGCTGAACAGATTGATTTAAAAACTTACTCACTGTTTCCTCTACTTTAACTGCTGACAGCACGGAGCTTACAATCATTTCTTTCTCCACAAATGCTTCTAATTCTTTTACATCTCTTCCTTTTAACTTTTCCCACTCTTTTTGTAGTACGTCAGTTAAAAGCTGCTTTGTAGCATCTTGCCCTAAAAACTTAATAACTTCTGGCTGCACACGATCCACAACACTTACATTTCCTAAAAACATCCCAACTAAGTTAAGTAGCGTTCCACGAGAAGCAAAGAAATCATCAATCATTTTTGAAAGACGCGCTTTCCCTTCTTCACTTTCAAAAAAGCTAATTCCTCGCTCTAAAATAAACGCCGAGGCATTCGGAATCGCATTCTCTATCTTTTCATGTACAGAATGAGGTAAAGCCTGTTCCCATGTATATGTATAATACTCTGCTAAAAATGCATGAATTTTTTCTGTAATCACATATTCGATTTTTCGAGTCGCTTCTTCTTCTACATGCGCTACATTCCATTTTTCTAACATATATCGCAGTGATTGTTCATTCGTAATTACTTTATCCACTTCCACTTGCGCCCAGTGGATTAAACCTTTTTGAAACTCTTCATTTGTTAGCTTTTTTCCGATTCCTTCTGGTGTTAACAAATGTTCTACAACCATTTTTCCTAATTGAACAGCAAGTTCATCACGACGCTTCGGAATTAACCCTGGTGTAAATGGAACTTGAAACTTTCCGATATAAATAGGACGATGAGGACGAAATAACATTTTTATCGCTAAATGATTCGTGTATCCCCCAATAATTGCTCCGAGCCCTGTCGTCGTTAACATATTTAACCATATATTCATTACAATCAACCTTTCACTTCTCCAAAACTATAGCATATCATCATACGGACAAAAGTATAATGGTATAAAAACGTATTTGCAATATATAGCTTCGCCTATTATGCAAATAGTAGTAAAGGAGTGATTTCGTTGGTTCTCGGCCTTTTAACTTCTAAACTTCATTATGAGCAAACGTATTACACCGAAATCGCTAAACGCGCTCGGCTTTATCATAATGTCGTTGCCCAGTTTACGCCATTTTGTATTGATTCTAAAACAGACCTTGTTTCTGGTCTTATTTACGATACAGATACAGGAAAATGGAAAGAGCAAACATTCCCTATTCCTTCTTATATATATGATCGTTATTCTTTTCACGAGGAAACAGACTTTGAAAAAGCAAAATCAATTATTCACTCTTTGCACAACCGTCCTTCCACTACCTTTTTAAATAACACACTTATTAACTTAAGTGAACTACATGATTTATTTCTCACTAATAAAAAACTGTCTCCTTATATACCCAAATTTGAAGTGGCAACGATACAAAACATTTTCAAACTGTTGTTAAAAACTAAAGATATTATTATACGCCCCACTAATATACATTCTAAAGATAACTTATATCGAGTCGCTTACAAAAATAAAACGTTTCATATCGATACAGTAAATGAAAAATACCATACTTCTCTTCCAATCAAGCGGACAGATGAATTCATATCTTGGTGTAAATCTAACATACGTTCATCACGCTACATAGTGCATACCATGCTACAACCACCAAATCAATTAACATACCCACTCCACATTCGAACCATTTTGCAAAAAAACAAAGAACAAACTTGGAATATTATCGGTCAATTTATACAAAAAAGTTCATTTCCTAATCAACTTTTACCCTCAGCAACAGACGATGATTCATTGCATTCATTTTCAAAAATTAAATACGTACTATCTAGTACAGGTGTGCAACTATTGCAAGACGCTTTACACGACATTATAAATGAAGTATTCCAAACACTAGATCAGTCTTATTCTTCATTATTCGAACTAGAACTTTCCACAATTATGGATCAAAAAGGCGCAATTTGGCTTATGTATGTCAACACGATTCCTCCTTACGAACAATACATTCGTCATAGTGATTCATTAGCTGAAAAGATATTTCACGGACCACTTAAATTCAGTCGCTTTACACCATAATGAAAGGAGGTAAACCTATTTTGAAAGAGCATATATATACATTAAATATTTCAGATGACCATCCAAATAGCATTACTTTACCTTACGTTTTTTCTATTACACCGCCTATTACATCTCTCTCCTTCGGCATACGTCATATTGCAAGTGAAGAGGTGAAAATTCATTATTCCTTTACTCGCGAAATTATTATCGGAAAGCATATTGCCGAAAAACTTTTACTGCCTCAATCAACTACTATTCATGCATTTACACAAAACCAAACAATTATTTTCGGACCATTAATCGGCATTTTTACAACTGGCTTTAATGATGATTCTTCTAACCCTTTAGGAAATCGTTCAATTGCTCTGAGTGAGTTGTTAACACCACCATTCTCATTACGACCGTTCGTATTCGTCTTTGGCGTTCAACATATACACTGGGAAGAAGAAACGATTGAAGGATATTTCTTTCAAGAGAAACAATGGATAAAGAAAAAAGTCCCTTTACCAAATGTCATTTACGATCGCTTACCGAATCGGCAAGCGGAAAATTATAAACCAATTGTCAGGGCAAAAAGAAAATTAGAACAAGACTACTGCATTCCATGGTTTAACCCAGGTTTTTTCAATAAATGGGAAGTTCATCAACTTCTTACGAAAGACGAATCAATTAAACCCTTATTACCAAATACAGAAGCATTTCAGCATTTTGAACAAGTAGAACGGTTTCTTGGCACGTATAAATCAGTGTACATGAAACCAATACACGGGAGCTTTGGTAGAAATATTCATCAAATATTTTATTCTCAAACAGAGAATTGCTACTACTGTCGTTATCGCGAAAATGAAGAAAATAAACTGAGAAAGTATCAATCATTAGAAACGCTTCTAAACCATGTATTAAAAGGACATGATTTAAAAAAGTTTATCGTACAGCAAGGTATTTCGTTACTTCGCTTCGATGGGAAACCTGTTGATTTCCGCATTCATACAAATAAAAACCATTTCGGTAATTGGATAGTTAGTGCAATCGTCGCCAAAATCGCCGGCAAAGGCAGTTTAACAACGCACGTAAATAGTGGCGGTGATACAAAATTATTACAAGAGCTTTTTCCAGATTCAACGAAACAAGTTCAAATTGAAAATAAATTAAAACATACTGCCTTACAAATAAGTTACGCGCTCAATGAACAAGTAACTGGAAATATTGGAGAAATCGGTTTTGATATCGGTTTAGACACAAAGGAAAATCCGTGGCTCTTTGAAGCCAACTCTAAACCTGGGCGAACTGTATTCCAAGATAAAAAATTAAAAGAGCAAAGTGAACTGACGCGCCAGTTATTTTACGAATATGCCGTCTACTTAACTGAACATTCTTTACGTGATACAAAAGAAAAAATGTCTCAAATAAAATCAGGGGCTTCATCAAACACCGAACATATCCCTTCTCCTATGATTCACTCACAAATACAAAAACAAAAACTTCCACCTAGATAATAAGGTGGAAGTTTTCTATTTACACAAGTTTTACTACAACCTCAGTTTCCACGTTACATACTCTGCAATAAAAAATATGATTGCAATATTCATTTGAATTATTATGCGTTAAACCATCTACTGCACTTAATAATTCTTGATCCATATAGGCACTATAATCGTCTATGTAATCTACAGACTTCCCATAATCTTGGAGTATACTTTGGCAATTTTGACAAGAATATGTTTGTGATTCTAATGCGTTGCAAAGCGGGCAAATTCCCATCATGATTCCTCCATACGTTATCGTTTATAAGCCTCTCTTTTTTAGAGTGAAGAGAGCAACCTATCCAGACATAGGAGCGCCCACTCCATCCCTACTTAAAAATAGAACTATGAAGTTGCTACCGATTTCATTTTTATTTCAATAAATCATAAATAAGAAGCTAATAATTAGCCTACAAGTAGCAGGCTACAATGAAAAAATTATATTTAATATCCTCCTTAGTTTGGCCTGTTTTCTTAAAAATACAACGATTACTCTTATTTCATAATTTACGAAATCAATACGTTTTTTTGACAAAATTTACAAATTATTATTTTGTATATCTTTCTAGGTAACATCCATACTATGAGTACAAACTTAATTACCGATGGATTAGCGCCAACCGGGGCGATAATCTGGTTCAACTCCAGCTAGTCCAACCAAAAAAACTTTTATAACTCTAAGGAGGATATATTCCTATGGCAAACCAAAATTCTTCAAATCAATTAGTAGTACCAGGTGCAACAGCTGCAATCGATCAAATGAAGTACGAAATCGCTCAAGAATTTGGTGTACAATTAGGAGCAGATTCTACGGCTCGCGCTAACGGTTCAGTTGGTGGAGAAATCACAAAACGTCTAGTTGCAATGGCTGAGCAAAGCCTTGGCGGATTCCACAAATAAATATATATGGCAAAAAGGTCTCAAGGCATATGCCTTGAGACCTTCCTTAATTTATTGCAACATTTGTAAAAACTTCTTCGTGCGTTCTTCTTTTGGATTTGTAAATACTTCTTCTGGTGTACCTTGTTCGACAACGACACCACCATCCATGAAAATAACACGGTTCGCAATTTGATGTGCAAAACGCATTTCGTGCGTTACAATAACCATCGTCATGCCCTCTTTAGCAAGTTCTTTCATTACTTTCAGAACTTCTTGAACGAGTTCAGGATCAAGCGCTGACGTCGGCTCATCAAATAGTAACACTTCCGGCTCCATCGCAAGTGCGCGCGCAATTCCAACGCGCTGTTGTTGTCCGCCTGATAATTGGAACGGATACAAATCCACTTTATCTGCTAAACCAACTTTTTCAAGGAAATAGTTTGCTTTTTTCTTCGCTTCTTCTTTCCCCATCTTTTTCACTGTAACGAGCCCTTCCATTACATTTTGAAGTGCTGTTAAATGCGGGAATAAATTATGGTGCTGGAATACCATACCTGTTTGCGTACGAAGATTAACAATATCTTTCTTCGTTACTTTTTGAGAGAAGTTAAGCTCTTTATTACCGATACGAATATTACCAGCGTTTGGCGTTTCTAATACATTGAGACAACGTAAGAATGTCGTTTTACCAGATCCAGACGGCCCAATAATAACAACAACCTCGCCCTTCTCAACTGTTAAATCTATATGCTTTAGTACGGTATTATCTCCGAAACTTTTTTGTAAGTGCTGAATTGAAATCATAAAAACAAAAACTCCTTTTGTAAAAGGATTATTTTAATGTGTAGCGTTCTGAACGCTTTTCTAACATCTGTTGTACGATTGATAATAAGAAACAAATAACCCAATAAATAAGACCTGCTTCAAAATAAACAATTAAAAACTCGTAGTTCATCGCCGCAATTTCCTGCGCTTTTCGGAACATTTCTGTTACTAAAATTAACGATGCTAATGAAGTATCCTTCACTAAGCTAATAAATGTATTCGAAAGCGGCGGGATTGATACGCGCGTTGCTTGTGGTAAAATAACACGTTTTAATGCTTGTGGATATGTCATCCCAATTGTATAAGCTGCTTCCCACTGCCCTTTCGGAATGGAAAGGATAGAAGCACGAATAATTTCAGATGCATATGCACCGACATTTAATGAAAATCCAACAACTGCTGCTGTATATGGCTCAACTTCAATATTAAGAGTTGGAAGACCATAGAAAATAATAAATAACTGTACAAGAAGTGGCGTTCCGCGAATGATAGATACATAGATACGAGCAATCCATTGTAAAATACGACTACCTGAAATACGTGCGAGCGCTGTTAACGTCGCAAGTATAAGACCGATAATAAATGTAATAAGCGTTAATGGAATTGTTGTAAAAACAGCTTCCTTCAGCATAGGCATGAAGGAAGACTGCATAATATCTATCCAAGTAGACAATCGATCTGAAACTAATGCACTACTTAGATACATTTTCACCGAACCATTTTTTCGTTATTTTGTCATACGTACCGTCTTTTTTCATATCTTCTAACGCTTTATCTACTTCTTGTACAAGCTTATCGCTACCTTTACGGAATAAGAATCCACTTTGTGAAGCTTCTTTTTCTGTATCTACAATTTTAATTTTTGCATCTTTTTTCGTTTCTAAATAATTTAATACTGATAACTTATCATTAATTGTAAAATCAACGCGTCCTGAAGCTAATAATTCTGCCGCTTGGCTAAATCCTTCTACACCTTCGATTTCTGCACCGTTTTTCTTAGCAATATCTGCATAGTTACTCGTTAAAGATTGTGCTCCTTTTAACCCTTTTACATCAGCAAATGTAGCAGGCTTATCTTTATCTTTTGCGATAACTAATGCCGCTGAAGATGAAATATATGGTTTAGAGAAATCGTATTTCTTTTGACGATCTTCACGAATACCAACTTCGTTTGCAACCATATCGAAACGTTTTGCATCTAGGCCAGCAAGTAAGCTATCCCATTGTGTTTCTTTAAATACAGGTTTTACACCTAAACGTTTTGCAACTTCTTCTGCTAATTCAACATCGAATCCAGTTAATTTATTGCTTGAATCGTGGAACGTAAATGGTGGATATGTACCTTCTGTACCAATTACAAGTTCACCGCTTTGTTTAATCTTTTGTAACGCGTCTTGACTAGCTGTATCTTTTTTCTCTTCTTTACCGCAGCCGGCTACAATCCCGATCGCTAATGTAGTTACTGCAAGCACTGAAAATAATTTCTTCATGATAGTAATCCTCCAAGTATTCTGATAGGAATTTAAAAACTATATTGATTGTATGCAATCTTGAACAATTTTTCAATGAAAATGTTCTTATTTAGTTTATCCTTTTTCTTCATAATCAAACAAAAGGGAAAAATAACGCTACATACAAAAAATAAGTAACATTTTTTAATATAGCATTTATGGAGAAAAAGGTAAAACAATACTTCTTATTTAACTGTCGTAATTCGCTAAAGAGTCGACATGTTCATCAATAAAAAAGAACTTGTGAAAATCACAAGTTCTCCTCCATGCATATTAAGCACTCTGATTGCCTTCCATTTGCGTTTTATACATATCGTAATAACGCCCGCGCTTTTTCATGAGTTCATCATGAGAGCCTTTTTCTAAAATGGTTCCTCTATCGAGCACAATAATTTGATCTGCGCTTTTAATCGTTGAAAGGCGGTGAGCGATAATAAATGTCGTTCTTCCTTTTTTTACAACTTCTAGTGCTTGTTGAATCATCGCCTCTGTTTCTGTATCAATACTAGACGTTGCTTCATCTAAAATTAAAATAGCCGGATCAAAAGCGAGCGCCCTAGCAAACGAAATAAGCTGACGTTCTCCAGTGGAAAGCGTACTTCCCTTTTCTGTAATTTCTTCATTTATATTGTTCGCAAATCTTTCAGCACCAACATCACGTAACGCCTTTACAATGCGCTCTTTTGAAATTTTTTCATTTTCTAAGCTTACATTGGAAGCGACCGTCCCGCTAAAAAGAAACGGGTCTTGCAGTACGATCCCCATATGTTCACGGGTTGCTTGTTTCGGCATCTCTTTTACATCGTGACCATCAATCGTAAGCTTTCCTTTTTCAAACTCATAAAATTGAAAGAGTACATTCATGATAGAACTTTTTCCTGATCCAGTATGACCAACAAGTGCCACTGTCTCGCCTTGTTTCGCTTCAAAAGAAATATTTTTTAACACTTCATCTTTTCCATTATAAGAAAATGATACATTATCAAATTTTACATTTCCTTTTAAACGAGGCATACGTTCTTCTTCTACCACTTCCCCTTTTTCCTCTAACAATTCAAAGACACGTTCTGATGCAACGCGCGCTTGCTCTAAGTTTGCAAGCTGGTTCACCATATTCGTAATTGGCGAGAATAATCGTGTTAAATAATCGACGAACGCATACAGTACCCCAAGTGAAATAATACCTGTAGCACTTAATGACGCACCGCCGAAATACCAAATTACTCCTGTGAAAGCGATATTTCTTAATACGGCTACTAAGTTATGCGAAGTTGCTGCATTTAAATTTAAAATTTTATTTTGATACTTAAAATAATCGCCATTTAATTCTTCAAATTCTTTTTTCGTTTCACGCTCTTGACGGAACGCTTGAATAATTGGCATCCCTTGAATGGATTCATTCACTGTTCCGTTAATATCAGATAAGCGAGAGCGCATTTTATGATTGTATACAGACGCGTATTTTCTATAAAGAATCGCCCAAACAATTAAAATTGGGATAATTAATAAACATAATGAAGCGAGCTTCACATCTAATAAAAATAACGCAGCGAATATCCCAATAATATAGATGATACTAGAAACGAATGTTGCCAGCACCGTTACATATAAATCACGAATGGCCTCTGTATCATTCGTCACACGCGAAACAATTTTCCCCGCCGGTAAATGATCAAAGTACCGAATTGGCAACGTTTGAATATGAGAAAAAACATCTTCCCTCATAATTTGAATAATTTTGTTCGCTGCCTTTTGCAAGAAGAACTGCTTTCCGTATGCAAATAATGACACGACTACTAATAAAGCGAAATAGCCACCACCAAGTAATAATAGACGGTTTATTTCTGGTTTATAAAACGCAAACACTTCTTCTTTCGTTAATGCTTTCGCTTTATACACTTGCACCGCCTTACCATTTTGAACGGTAATCATATCCCCTTTTACAGTCCGTGACCCTTCCGCATTTACTTTATTCGGTACAAAATAATATTGAAAACCGACTTGCATCACACGTACTTCTTTACCTTTTGTCTCGCCTTGTTCAAAGCGATCACTTCGCTTATAAAAAGCGCCATTATACGAAACAGCTTCTTCACTCTGTTCTGTTTCATACCAAGGTTTCTCTATCCCGACGATATGATCATCAATCATCGTTTTAGCAACGAAAGGACCAGCAAGCTCTGCGATGACGAAAATAAATAACATTAACATCGCAGCAAAAATCGTCCCTTTCACTTTCATCGCGTATTGAAACAATCGTTTTGAAACGCTCATATTTTCACCCCACTATCCGCACTTTCACTTTCACCTTGTTGTCTTTCAAACTGTTCAGCATACCAGCCTCCGCTCTGGATAAGCTGAGCATGCGTACCTTCTTCTATAACTGCGCCTTCATCCATAACGAGAATCCAATCCGCATGTTGCACTGCAGATAAACGATGCGTCGTAATAATCGTCGTCTTTCCACTTCTTTCCGTTCTTATATTTTCAATGATCGCTGCTTCCGTACGAGCATCTACAGCTGATAAAGAATCATCCAAAATTAAAATTTCTGGATTTTGAATAACAGCTCGTGCAATCGAGATCCTTTGTTTTTGCCCTCCTGATAAAGAAACACCTTTCTCTCCAACGAGCGTTTCTAACCCTTCTGGTAAAAACTCTAAATCCTTTTTAAACGCAGCAATTTCAATTGCTTTCTCTAGTTCTTCTTCAGTCGCTTCCCTATTTCCGAATAAAATATTTTCTCGCGCTGTTTTTGAGAACAAAATATGCTCCTGCGGTACATAACCAATCCAGCCGAGTACATTTTCATTCGTCATTTTATCTAATGTCACATCAGAAACTGCAATATCTCCATCTCCAAGCGGATATTGGCGAAGAAGCTGACGTACAAGCGTCGTTTTCCCGCTTCCTGTTTTTCCGACAACCCCTAGCGTTTCTCCTTGCTTTAATGTGAAAGAAACCTTTTTTAAATTTTCTTCAGTTGATGAAGGATATGAGAAAGACACATCATCAAACTGAATATAATCCGGCTCTTGCACAAGCTTTGGATGTTTCGGATTCTTTACATCTGGCTCATACGCTAACGTTTCATTCACACGGTCAAGCGAAGCATTTCCTCTTTGCATAACATTAATTAGTTCCCCAATTGCAAACATCGGCCAAATCATCATCCCTAAATACACGTTAAAAGAAACGAGTTCACCAAGCGTCACCTTTGACTGGAACACAAGGTATGCACCGTACACTAAGCCGATTAAATAACTAAGACCGACAAGCATTTTCACAGTTGGTTGGAATAATGCATCAATCTTTGCTACCTTCATATTTTTTTCGTAGACGTCATCTCCTAAATGATGAAATCTTTCCTCGTCTGCATTCTCTTGTACATATGCACGAATAACACGCACACCAGCGATTGATTCAAGCACTTTATCGTTCATATCACCAAACGCATCTTGCGCAACGGTAAATCTTTCATGCAATTTCTTTCCATATATATTCATCGCATACGCCATAATTGGAAGCGGAATAAGCGCTGCAAATGTAAGCTCCCAACTAATTGTAAATCCCATCATAAAGACAATCGTAAGCATATATAAACTAGAATCCACAAGCGTTAATATACCAAAACCAGCTGTCATAGCGATTGCTTTCAAATCATTTGTCGCTCTCGCCATTAAATCACCAGTACGATTTTTTTGATAAAAAGTCGGCGTCATCTTAAGTAAATGCCCCATAAATTTAGAGCGCATCGTTTTCTCAAGTACGAATGCACCGCCAAACAATTGATGTTGCCATACGAAAGTGAGGCCATATCCAACGATCGTAACCCCTATTAAAATAAGAATAGACTGTATAATAGCTTCGTTCGATAACGTTCCTGTTTTTATGTTATCTATCGTAACCCCTAACACTTTCGGGGGAATCACTTCAACTATATTCACAATTAAAAGAGCTCCAATGGCAATACTATATCTCTTCCAGTGCTCCCTAAAAAACCATTTTAGCTTTAGTAATACTGATAACAATGTAACCTCTCCCTTCTCGTTCTCGTTTACCTCTCATTTCTTTATCCACTATCCAGACCTATCACATTTACATTTCGTAACCCATACAATCTCATCACATTTTTCCACCTTCCAAAGTTTTTTATCGGAACTAAACAAGGGAAAATAAACAAAAAAAAGCATACCGCCGCTTGACGATATGCACAGGAATGCATAAAAGCGTACGTTACGATATACGCAACGTACGCTTCTTATAAGACAAAGATGCCCTATATATCCGTACGGGTTGCGTAATGATATGAATGTTTTCTGCCATTTAACAGAGCTAAGCCCATTACATTTACGATTACAATCATTACGCACACCCCTTTCATTTATTTTCCATTTATAATCTTACAACTTTATTGAGTATTCTGTCAATT
Source organism: Bacillus sp. BF2-3 (assembly GCF_008368795.1). Taxonomy (NCBI): domain Bacteria; kingdom Bacillati; phylum Bacillota; class Bacilli; order Caryophanales; family Bacillaceae; genus Bacillus; species Bacillus sp. BF2-3. The sequence continues at coordinate 7,005 of NZ_QOSA01000035.1, read as the reverse complement.
ATTTTTTCACACTTTAAATAAAAATATATGATACACCATTTTGAAATAAGGGAATGTTCTGTAAGAAAGGGCATACAAAATAAAAAAAGAATAAGAAATCGTTTTCACAAACATTTCATTTGAAAAATGTTATCAAACCCCCTACAATCACCTTATACTCACTCTTACAAGTTGCTATTTTAGGAGGACTAATCATGACAACTAGCAATACGTACAAATTTTATTTAAACGGAGAATGGAGAGAAAGCTCTTCAGGAGAAACAATCGAAATTCCATCTCCATACTTATACGAAGTAATTGGACAAGTACAAGCAATTACTCGCGGAGAAGTAGATGAAGCAATTGCATCTGCAAAAGAAGCTCAAAAATCATGGGCCGAAGCTTCCCTACAGGATCGCGCAAAATACTTATATAAATGGGCTGATGAGCTCGTAAATATGCAGGATGAAATTGCCGATATCATTATGAAAGAAGTCGGTAAAGGATATAAAGATGCGAAGAAAGAAGTTGTTCGTACAGCTGACTTCATTCGTTACACGATCGAAGAAGCTTTACATATGCACGGAGAAAGCATGATGGGCGATAGCTTCCCGGGCGGTACAAAATCTAAGCTTGCGATTATCCAACGCGCACCACTTGGTGTTGTATTAGCAATCGCACCATTTAACTACCCAGTAAACTTATCTGCTGCAAAACTTGCACCAGCATTAATTATGGGTAACGCTGTTATTTTCAAACCAGCAACTCAAGGTGCAATTAGTGGTATTAAAATGGTTGAAGCACTTCACAAAGCTGGCCTTCCAAAAGGTCTTGTAAACGTAGCTACAGGACGCGGTTCTGTAATTGGTGACTACTTAGTAGAGCACGAAGGCATCAATATGGTATCGTTCACAGGTGGTACAAACACAGGTAAACATTTAGCGAAAAAAGCTTCAATGATTCCACTTGTATTAGAACTTGGTGGTAAAGATCCTGGTATCGTTCGTGAAGATGCTGACTTACAAGATGCTGCAAACCATATCGTAAGCGGTGCATTCTCTTACTCTGGTCAACGTTGTACAGCTATTAAACGTGTACTTGTACACGAAAACGTAGCGGACGAGCTTGTTAGCTTATTAAAAGCGCAAGTAGCTGAACTATCAGTTGGATCTCCAGAACAAGACAGCACAATCGTTCCATTAATCGACGACAAGTCTGCTGACTTCGTTCAAGGTTTAGTTGACGACGCTGTAGAAAAAGGTGCTACAATCGTTATCGGTAACAAACGTGAGCGTAACTTAATTTACCCAACATTAATCGATCACGTAACAGAAGAGATGAAAGTTGCTTGGGAAGAGCCATTCGGCCCAATCCTTCCAATCATCCGTGTTTCTTCAGATGAACAAGCAATTGAAATTGCTAACAAATCAGAGTTCGGTCTGCAAGCAAGTGTCTTCACTAAAGACATTAACAAAGCATTTGCAATTGCTAACAAAATCGAAACTGGTTCTGTACAAATTAACGGACGCACAGAGCGCGGCCCTGACCACTTCCCATTCATCGGTGTAAAAGGTTCAGGTATGGGCGCACAAGGTATTCGTAAGAGCCTTGAGTCTATGACACGTGAAAAAGTAACTGTATTAAACTTAGTTTAATCTTATAAAAAGAAGCTGATCTATTTTTAGATCAGCTTCTTTTCTATATAAATACTTCCGAAAAACGGAGTATTTCGTTCTACTTCCGATTTGGTTTTCCAAATCGAACTAAAACATGCCATAATAATTTTAATTCCTGAAGCACTTCTTCATAAGTTCCACGATCACTCCAAGATAATGGATTGCGTTTCAAATCCACTACAGCAGAGCCAATTATATTTGCATCGATGCAATGATTCCGTGCAATACGTCTTGCTAAAGATGGCATTTTTGAACCTCTAAAATCCATCGGAACTTCGTCTACCGCAAGTACAAAACCGATGTGCCAATACAAGTCAATCGCATACTTCAGGCAAATTTCTTCTAAAACTCTTCCTACATCCGTACCCTTAAATGAAGGATCTGCAACAAGCACCTCTACGTCTTCTTTAAGAGAAATCTCTCCATGAATTTGCGCTTCGATATAATGATTAAGATTACGGGCTGGCTCTTTGCTTACTACATCTATAAACGGCCTTCTCAGGTTAGCCAGTAAATGATTAATTAATATTGTTGGAGTCAAATTTCCTTCACCAATTGCAAAATCTCTTACAAATGTCTCTTCCAAAAGAGCAGCTAAAATCATATCAAACTCCTCATAAGTCCCCTTTTCTTTCGGATCTTGATGCGAATCTAAATACGTATATGTAGAGCGCGAAGAAACTTTTGGAGATAAGAGAAAATAACAGGAACCAAAACGCGGAGCCGGCCCATCTGGATGTAACATTAAATTTAGCGCTCCATATTTTGGCCGTTGATTATTTGTTACGCCTTCTAATTGATATGCTCCTCCAAATATTCTTTTTTCCCAAAGGTCACGTTCACCACCAGGGTAAGCAGATACGCTTCCATTAGATAGCAATGTTTCAAACTGACTTTTATATACTCCTTGCTCAAACAGTGCTTCAGCAACACTTTTCATATTCGAATCTAGTCTGTCTGGATGAAAGTGTAAAGCAATCCTTGCATGAGATTTTAAATTAGCGACAGCTTCTTCAAATATTTCATCTGTAATATTAGACATTTTAAGTATATGATTAATCGTTGCTTTAGCCCCACGTTTTTCGTTCTCTGCATATTTTGAAATATACTCTAAAGCAAATAATTGAGATCTTAATAATTCCATAATCCAATCTCCCCTTTAATTGAACTGCCCTTAAACACTTCAATTAAAAGCTTATTCTTTCCTTCTTATGAAACGAACCTCATTTATTAAAAAAAGTAATTTACTAAATCTTAATTATGTATACACGCATTTTTCATAGGCAAATGTACACATTCTACAGAAATTTGATACCCTAGCCATCGCTCAGCGATATGTTCAAATGATAAAACAGATCCCGTTGTAAAAAAGCGATGCTTCGGATTCAGATTGTCAGACAAAATTCCTTTGTGCTGTAAAATGGTACTTAACTCTATCGCTGTTTCTTCTGCAGAACTAATAATCGTTATGTCTTCTCCTAGTTCCTTTTTTATATAGGACTCTAAAAGTGGATAATGCGTACATCCAAGAATTAACGTATCTATATCTTCTTTCGTTAATGGAAGTAAAGCTTGTTTCACTTGCTGCGTGACATATGCTGTATCTTCTAATTGATTTTCTACAACTGTGGCTAAAGTCGGGCAAGCATAGCTATGCACTTCCAAATATGTATCCAGCTCGTGTAATGCTTTTTCATACATATTAGATTTTATCGTACCTACAGTTCCAATTACCCCGATTTCCCCTTTCTTTGTCACTTTAATTGCCGCTCTTGCTCCTGGATGTATAACGCCAATAACTGGAATGGAAAGTGCTTCTTGCAGCGCAGTCAATGCAGCAGCTGCAGCAGTATTACATGCTACGACTAGCGCTTTTAATGGAAACTGTTTGAGGAACTCAACCATTTCAAATACGAAAGATTGCACCTCCTCTACACTTCTTGGCCCATACGGGCAACGCTTATTATCACCAATATAATAAATGCTTTCTTTAGGCAATTGTCTTATAATTTCGCTCGCAACTGTTAATCCTCCAACTCCCGAATCTAGCACACCTATTACTGAATGTTTATGACATACAGACATTTACTTCATCCCCTTTTCAATCATCTAGCGCTAATAACATGTATTATATTACGAAAATTCAAATATCACATAACAATCCCTCTTACTTTTAATCACAAACTCTTCTCTATAATCTGATTATTACTATATCCATTGACGTATAAAAATACATTTGTTACTCTTAAAGACGTTAATTTAATATTTAAATCCTCATTCGTATCTCGGTGAGGTAGAGGTTGCAATCATTAAGAGTATCATTTCAGGAGATGTAGTGGCATTGATGAAGGAATGAGAAAGGAATGGTTGCCGAAGTAAGTCGTGTCCACCATGCACGCTTGCTGGGTCTGCATTTAATAAGTGCAGAACTGTCACAAACGTTTCGTTTGTGGAGAGCTATCGAGAGGTATGTCGTGGGTTTCTTATAAGATAGAAAGCATGTAACGGCAAATTACGTGCTTTTTTTGTTTTGTTTGGGACTTTTCTTCCTGACTCAGGAAGACATACATATCTCCTCGCTTGACTTGGTTATACTAACTTTGGAGGTATTTTCTATGCAACAAAAAAAATGGGGCTTTTGGGTACTAACAGCTTTCGTTGTCGGTAACATGGTTGGCGCTGGTATTTTCATGGTGCCAAGTACGTTGGCACAAACAGCAAGCCCACTCGGTGTCACTTTAGCTTGGTTAACTACAGGGTTTGGTGTTTTAATGCTAGCTCTTGTTTTCGGTAATTTAGCAATTCGTCGTCCTGATTTAACGACAGGGCCACAAAGTCATGCATATGCTTTATTCTCAACACCAAAAAAGAAAAAAATGGCTGGCTTCAGTATGGTATGGGGATATTGGGTTGCAAACTGGGCAAGTAACGTTGCCATCATTACATCATTTGCGGGATATTTATCACTCTTCTTCCCAATTATGAAAGATACGCGACTACTATTTTCAATCGGCTCGTTTAACGTAGAAGTCGGAAAACTAATTACATTTACGATTTGTTCCATCTTACTTTGGGGAACTCATATTATATTAACAAACGGTGTAAGCGGAGCTGGAAAACTAAACTTCTTAGCAACAACAACGAAAGTAACTGGATTCCTTTTATTCATCGTCGTTACGTTATTTGCATTCGAAGCTTCTAAATTTGGACAATGGTATACACCGATGATTGATAAATCAGGGGCATCACACGGTCTTCTTTCACAAGTGAATTTAGCTGCTCTTACAACACTTTGGGCGTTTATCGGAATTGAATCAGCTGTTCTTTTATCAAACCGTGCTGTTTCTCCAAAAACGGTAAAACGCGCAACAGTTGCGGGATTACTTATTACAGTTGCCATCTACTTAGGAATCACAATTTTAACAATGGGTGTACTTCACGTTGATAAATTACAAGCTTCTGAACGTCCATTAGCAGATGCACTAAACGCTGCAATGGGTCACGGCGGCGGGAAACTGATGGCATTACTTGCTCTTACTTCCCTGTTCGGTTCTATCTTAGGCTGGATTTTATTAAGCTCAGAAGTACCTTATCAAGCAGCAAAAGAAGGTTTCTTCCCTTCCTTCTTCACAAAAACAAATAAAAAAGGAAGTCCAATTTACTCATTACGATTAACAAACATTATGTCGCAAGTATTCCTATTCTCAACATTATCAGGAACCATTGCGGAAGCTTATACATTCGTTATTACCGTATCGACACTGGCCTACCTCATTCCATATCTCGTTTCACCAATCTTCCAGTTAAAACTAGTCGCAACTGGTGAAACATATAAAAATGAAATGCGGGCAAGAATTACAGATGGCATAGTCGCAGTTATCGCACTTTGCTACGCACTATGGGTTATTAAAACGGGCGCATCCGATATAAAAACGTTCCTTCTCGGAATTGGTTTATTCGTAATCGGATTTGCTTTCTATCCATTAATGAATCGTGATCAGAAAAAAAATAACGAAAAGAAAAACGGGCAAGTTGCATAACGCAATTTGCTCGTTTTTTCTTTTGTAAAACATATATAATAGAACAAAGAGGTGAAAAACATGTCAATCGAATCGCTATGGAGCAGTCGCTTCCAACAACATATTCAAAATATCATTACATACTTTGCACGTATGATTAACGGTTTACTATATAGCTTTATCTTTATTTCATGCGTTGGTGCATATTATTATGCTCAGTTTCTAAAAGCATCTCCTTCTAAAGGAATATCTTTAATAATTATAACGATTGTACTTACATTCATTATAACGAGATGCCCTATCCGTACATTTATTCAAAAACCTGATGCTGTCTATTTACTAGCACTAGAAGAGAAATTAACATCTTATTTTAAAAAATCTCTTCTATACAATTACATCATGCAGCTTTTCCCATTATTATTTACGTTCCTTATTCTCGTTCCACTTGCTATGCAATCATTGCAATTAACTGTACCTTTTTTATGTACAATCTTTATCGTGTTAATGATTACGAAAGCCTGGAACATGTACATACATTGGATGTGGCGTGATAGTCACGAAAAAAATATATGGCTAATCATTCGTATTACTTGTAACGCCCTAATCATTTACATGCTGTTTTATTCCGCAAATGTTCTCATATTGGGCGGACTACTCTTACTACTTGCTTTCCTACTTCTATATACGAAAAAACAGCCTACAAAACGAATACCGTGGGATTACATAATCGAGCAAGAAGAAAAAATGAACGTTCGTTTTTATCAATTTGCTAGCATTTTCACAGATGTTCCGCAACTGAATAAACAAGTAAATAAAAGAAAATGGCTTACAAATTGGATTGAACCTTTATTACATAAAAAACGAGCAACTTTCTTCTATTTACATACATTAGCATTTTTACGTGGAAATGATTATTTCGGTATATATATTCGCTTAGGATTGATCGGTGCTTTCGCCTTATATTTTATACCAAACATATACGTAAAAGGCGCTATCGCATATATCGTCCTATATATGATTTCTATGCAGCTCCGTTCCCTGTGGAAATATTTTTCGGGAAATATTATTGTAGCATTATATCCAATTGATACTGAAAAGCGAATGAATCAATTTCTTCACTTAATCTTTATATTGCTAAGCATTCAACTTGTTGTATTTTCAATTGTTATACTCATTGCTACAGGTCAATTTTTACATAGCCTTATCATTATGATTATCGGGTTACTTTGGATCAAATTTATTATTGTACCAAAAACGAAGCAACGCATTTCTTCGTTTTAACGAAAAGAATTATCTTAAAAGCCAAGGAGAAATGAACTGCACCCCAATTG
>NZ_QOSA01000034.1:0-58406 GCF_008368795.1 Bacillus sp. BF2-3 | reverse complement strand
GTATTAAACTAAAAAAGAGGCTATCCTCTTTTTTAGTTTAATACGGTATTTATTTATAAAATACTTCCAAAATTAAGGTGAAAATATGTTAATATTTTGTTATTGTAATTCAAAAACATATACATTGATGTAGAGTTTTATATTATTATTCGTGAATAGTTATGTAGTATGTTCTAATTTCTATTTCGTTATTAAAAACAAAGAGATCAGATGTGAGTGGTATTAGTTGGAAACAAGGCTTGCATAGAGCCACTTAAAGGGATTGCAGTATAATAAGGTACGAAATAATTAGGGAGATGAGAAGCTACTATTTATAATTAGAACGGTATAATATTGCTTTTTATTACAAATAATATTATGTTATTTTAATCGGTCTATTCAAAAAGATAATTTATGTAATGGGCTAGTATTAGAAAATGAAATATCTCTATTTCTATGAAGAGAAACAGGTTGTGTTTTAGTCAGATAGAAGCAAGGAGAGATGCGCATGCTAGAACAGAGAGGTCATGCATTATATGACTCTTCATTGCGAGATTTAAAGTTAGCATTAGATGAGTCTTCAATTGTTGCAATTACAGATCGAAAAGGTCTTATTACATATGTAAATGATAAATTTTGTGAAATCTCTAAATACAAAAGAGAAGAATTAATTGGAAAAGATCACCGTATTTTAAATTCAGGACATCATCCAAAAACCTTTTTTCAAGATTTATGGAAACGTATTTTGAATGGGAAAGTATGGACAGGTGAGATTCGGAATCGAGCAAAAGATGGTACATATTATTGGGTCAAAACAACAATTGTTCCATTTTTAAATGAAAAAGGAGAGCCATACCAATTTATCGCAATTCGAAATGATATTAGTAGTAGAAAAGAAGCGGAACATAGATTGCGGCTAAGTGAAAGTCGTTATAGGGAACTTGCCTATCATGATGCTTTAACGAGTTTGCCTAACCGTTTACAATTAATAACGACCGTTAACGAATTGATTGCAGATAAAAAAGAATTTGGTATGATTTACTTTGATTTGGACCGTTTTAAATTAGTAAATGATACATTAGGTCATATGATAGGGGATTTACTTTTAAGTGAAGTTGCTTCAAGGTTGCATTATGTACTAGGAGAGAAAGATGTTCTGGCTAGGCTAGGTGGCGACGAATTTGTGCTGTTAACAAAAAATCATAGACAAGATGATATGAGTCAGTTAGCGACATCTGTATTGTCATGTTTTCAGGCACCATTTATGCTGGAAGGCCATGAAGTATACATTTCAGCTAGTCTAGGACTTTGTTCTTATCCACAAGACGGACAAGATGTGGAAACGTTATTGAAAAACTCTGACTTAGCTATGTATAGTGCAAAAGAACAGGGGAGAAACGCTGCGTGTTTCTTTACAGATGAGCTACGCGCGAAAATAAATCGTAGAATGAAAGTTGAGTTTGCTTTGCAAAAGGCAATTCGTGATGAAGAGTTAGATGTAGCATTGCAGCCTATTATTGATTTGAAAACGAAGAGATATTCTGGTATAGAAGCTCTAGTACGTTGTATGACAGAAGACGGACCTATTTCACCAAGCGAATTTATCCCTGTAGCTGAAGAGTCTGGACTTATTATAAAACTAGGAGACTGGGTATTAGAAAAATCATGTCGCTTGTTTAAAACATTGCCGAATTATCAAGAAGGACTAAAGTTATCTGTGAATTTATCTATACAACAATTAATGCAGAAACGTTTTATTTTATCAGTACGTAGCATTTTAAAGAGAACTGGTTTTCCTCCGAACCGTTTAATATTAGAAATAACGGAAAGTATTGCAGTCCGCCATTTTGATTATATTATTGCTACATTACAAGAATTAAGAAATATGGGTGTTTTAATTGCTTTGGATGATTTCGGAACTGGCTATTCTTCCTTATATTATTTAAAACAACTACCACTGGATATTGTAAAAATTGATCGTAATTTTATTCGTGAATTTCATTATGATCACGCACAACCAGAACGAACGATTGTAAAATCCGTTATTGAAATTGCTCATAGTTTAAATTTAGCAGTAGTTGCTGAAGGAGTAGAAACAGTAGAGCAAGAGAGTTTGTTACAATCAATGAGCTGTGATTATGTACAGGGATTTTATTATGCGAAACCTTTATCTGTAGGAGAGCTAAAAGAAAAGTTAATTACAGATTTTTAATAAAAAAGAGAAGCCAGCAGCTTCTCTTTATTTAATCCGTTTTTTGTGAGTCTTTCATTAGTACTGGATAAAGAATAAGACCTAATACGAACAATCCAATTCCTAAGAAGAACGTTTTTAAATCAGCAGTTCCCGTTTTGATAACCCAAATGGAGTATACCAACGCCAATGTAGTAATGATTCCATCTTTTACTCGAGATCCTGGCAGTATATCATACGTTTCTCCTGTAATAACTAATTTTAATTGGTACAAGGTAGAAACAAGGTATGGAATTAAATAGGCTAATGTTGCTACGACGATAGCGAAACTATACGCTTCTGAAACAGTACCAGAAATCGTTGAAAATAAGAAAATTTGCGTCATTACATTTGTAATCAATAATGATTTTGCAGGACTACCTTTTTTATTTGTTTTCCCGAAAAACTTAGGGAAAAGTCCATTTTTTGCTGCCTGGTAAGGTACCTCTGAACTAACAACAATCCAGCCAACTGTAGATCCAAATAAAGATATAAGAGCGAGTAAAGCCATTATATATGCACCTTTATTTCCAATTGCTAAATTTAATGCGTCTACTAATGGTTTTTGAGACTCTTTTAAAGCATCTTGCGGAAGAGCTCCCATTGTAAGTAAAGTAATTGACATGTAAATAAGAAGAGCGATAATTAATCCGAAAATCGTAGCTTTTTTTACATCGCGCTGTGATTTTGCACGATTAGAAAGCATAACTGCTGATTCAATACCGATAAATGCCCAGAGTGTTGCAATAGCAGCTGAATTGATTTGTCCACCTAATGAGATTGATTGTCCAGCTTCATTCATAAAGGTTTGACCGTCTCCGAAATTAGAGGCGTTGAAAATGAATAATGTAATTACAATAAACATTGTAAATCCAATAATTTTTGCAATGGTAGCAAGTAGATTCATGTTTCCAGCGCGATCAATATTTTGAGAAAGAATATATTGAATTCCCCACAGCATAAGGCTACATACGAGGAAAGTTAATCCTTTTCCGAGTTCCAGTGAAAATCCATTTATTGAAAAAAGAATTTGCTTACTTTGTAAAACTGGAAAGAATGTTGATAAATATCCAGCAAAGGAAATAATAACAGATGCTGTTGCAGCCCAGTTAGCAGCCCAATATCCCCATGCCATACTATATCCTGCAACTTTACCAGCTTTTTTTGAAGGAAACATCGCTTGAGCATAGCTTTGTGGTCCAGCTTTTAATTCTGGTTTCCGAATCGCTAAATTTCCAAATACAAGTGCAATCATAAATACGCCAAGGCCTGTAATACTCCATGCGAGTGTAGAACCCATTGGCCCTGATACTTGTGCTAAATTTGCCGGAAGCATAAATACGCCACCGCCAACCATATTCCCGATAACAAATGCTGTTAAAACCCATAATCCCCATTTTTTCGTTTCCATTTTTGTTAACTCCTTTGTAGTAAGTTTTGCTTAAACATCATTTTTTACTAGCTTTTTGACAATAAAAAAAGAGCCATGTAGATAAAAAAATACCTACATGGCTCTTTCGCCAAAGCGTAGGTACAACGGGAATAACCCTTGTACCTACGCGTAATTTTTCCGCTAGGTTTCAAGGGTTACGTATGATGATGATGTTTTTGTGCAAATGTAACTACAGTTGTTGTATAAGTAAGCATAGTTCTTTGCTCCCTTTCTCCTCTGATTTTGAAGTTAGTATACTACATGTTTTTTTGAATGAAAAGAAAAATATAAAAATTTTTATAAAAATACGTTTTAAAGATTAAATATTTACCTATATTTTTCTTGTACTGGAAAATAAGTGAGAGATTGGCAGAAGAGTGAAGCATGTTATAATACATATAGAATTAGAAGGTGACAAGGGGCTATTGTAGATGATGAGTAAGTATGAACAAATTTATACAGAAATCAGTAAATCTATTGATAATAAACAATTAAAAGAGGGATGCAAAATCCCATCAGAAACAGAATTAATGAAGCAGTATGAGGCAAGCCGAGGCACGGTAAGAAAAGCTGTAGATTTACTGCAAGAGCGTGGATATGTGCAAAAAATTCATGGAAAAGGTGTTTTTGTTTTAAAGCGAAAAAATATTGAATTTAATTTTGGCGGTATTGTAAGTTTCCAAGAAGAAAATGAACGTTTAGGACGTCATTGTATTACGGAAGTTGTGGAAATGGACAAAGAAAAAGCCACAAAAGACATTGCGAAATTATTAAATGTAAAAGAAAAAACAGAGATTGACCATATTAAACGTGTACGAAATATTGATGGAGAAAAAGTAATTTTAGATATAAATCATTTTGTATCTGAGTTTATTCCAGGATTAACGAAAGAAATTGCAACTGCATCGATTTATAAATACATCGAGAAAGAGCTTGGGCTACATATTAGTTATTCGCAGAGGGTAATAGAAGTACAGCCATGTACAGAGGATGACAGAAAGTATTTAGATTTAAATGGAACAGACTATGTTGTCGTTGTGAAAAACTTTACACATTTGTATGATGGAAGTCAGTTTGAATATACAGAATCACGCCACCGTTTAGATATTTTTCACTTTTCGGATGTGGCACGCAGGAAGTAAAGAGGTGGAACAAAATATTGTTTCATCTCTTTTTTTTATAAAAAAAACACAAACTCGTATATACGAGTGTTGACTAACTTATATATACGAGTTAATATGTAATTGTAAACGGTATCAAAAAAAGAAAAGAGGGACGGGAATATGGGGAAAGACTATCGTAAAACAGCAGAGGAAGTGTTGCAGTATATTGGTGGGAAAGACAATATTGAACAAGCTGCACATTGTGTGACGAGGCTCCGTATCGCTTTAAAAGATGAAAGTAAAATAGATAATGATAAATTACAGTCTGTTTCATTAGTGAAAGGAGCGTTTCATAACGCTGGTATATTTCAAGTTGTAATTGGTCCAGGGGATGTAGATCGTGTTTACGCTGAATTGATAACGCTTGCAGGTATGAAAGAATCGACTGTAGCGGACGTAAAAGACTCTGGAAATCAGAAGTTAAATCCAGCTCAAAAGTTTGTAAAAATATTTTCGGATGTATTTATGCCGATATTACCAGCGATCGTAACAGCTGGTTTACTAATGGGTATTAACAATCTATTAGGCGCAAAGGACTTATTTTTTGATGGGAAAAATTTATTAGATGTTTATCCGAACTTAGGCGGGCTTTGGGATTTAATTAATATGATGGCCAATACAGCATTCGTATTCTTACCAGCACTTGTCGGTTGGTCAGCAACGAAGCGTTTTGGTGGTAGTCCAATACTAGGGATTGTTATGGGATTAATGCTTGTGCACCCGGCCTTATTAAACGCTTGGGACTATGGAAAAGCAGCGACTGGTTTAGAGGGTCAAAAGATTGAGTACTTCAATATTTTAGGACTATTCCAAATTGAGAAGGTAGGATATCAAGGACAAATTTTACCTGTTTTAGTAGCAGCATTTGTATTAAGTAAAGTGGAAATTTTCTTAAAGAAACATGTACCAAATGCAATTCAATTATTAGTTGTACCAATTACAACAATCGTTGTGACAGGTGTGTTAGCACTAGGAATTATCGGTCCGGTTACACGTCATATTGGAGATTTATTAACAGTAGGATTAGTAGGTGTATATGAAACAGTACCAGTAGTTGGAGCAGTATTATTTGGAGCGTTATATGCACCGCTTGTAATTACAGGTATGCATCATATGTTTATTGCAATTGATTTACAATTGATTGCACAACATGGCGGGACATTTATTTGGCCGATGATCGCTCTTTCTAACATTGCGCAAGGTAGTGCGGCACTTGCGATGTTCTGGATTTCTAAAAATCAAAATGATAAAAGTATGGCATCAACATCAGCCATTTCAGCATACTTCGGTATTACAGAACCAGCGATGTTTGGGGTGAATTTACGAAATAAGTTCCCGTTCTATGCAGCGATTATAGGATCTGCTGTGGCAGCGATATTCATTACATTAAATGGTGTATTAGCGCCTGCTATCGGAATTGGCGGATTGCCAGCATTTATTTCTATCATTCCGAAATCGATTCCAATGTTTATTGTAGGAATGATTATTGCAGTTGTAATCCCGTTTACTTTAACATGGTTATTTGCAAAAAGAGTCAAACAGAAGTAGGAGGAAGTTAAACATGAAGGATTGGCATAAAAGTGTAGTCTATCAAATTTATCCGAAGAGCTTTAATAGTTATTACAATAGAGAAACCGGGGATATAAAAGGTGTTACAGAGAAACTAGATTATTTAAAAGAACTCGGAGTGGATTATATATGGTTAACACCGATATACCAATCACCACAAAATGATAATGGATATGATGTAAGTGATTACTACAGCATTGATCCATCTTACGGAACGATGGAAGAGTTTGAAGAACTTTTAGCAGAAGCGAAAGTACGTAACATTGAGATTATGCTTGATATTGTTGTAAATCATAGTTCGACTGAACATAAGTGGTTTAAAGAAGCGAAGGAAGATAAAAATAGTCCATATCGTAATTACTATATTTGGCGTGATGAAAAAAATAATTGGCAGTCTAAGTTTGGTGGATCTGCTTGGAAATATGATGAGAAGACGGAGCAATATTATTTACATTTATTTGATGAAACACAAGCTGATTTAAATTGGGAAAATGAAAAACTTCGTGAAGAAGTATATGATATGATGCGTTTTTGGCTGGATAAAGGAGTAACAGGATTCCGATTAGATGTCATTAACTTAATTTCAAAAGACCAATGTTTCTTAAACGATGAAGGTAGTACTGCGACAAGTGATGGACGCAAGTATTATACAGATGGTCCGCGTGTTCATGAATATTTACAAGAGATGAACCGAAATGTTTTTGCAGGAAAAGATGTAATTACAGTTGGAGAAATGTCATCTACGACAATTGATAATTGTATTAAATATTCAAACCCTGAGCGTAATGAATTAAGTATGACGTTTAGTTTCCATCATTTAAAAGTAGATTATCCGAATGGTGATAAGTGGACGAAGGCTGATTTTGATTTTATTAAATTAAAAGAGATTATGTCTAGCTGGCAAATTGAAATGCAAAAGGGCGGAGGATGGAATGCGTTATTTTGGTGTAATCATGACCAGCCTCGCATCGTGTCACGCTTTGGTGATGATGGAAAGTACCGAAACGAATCTGCAAAAATGTTAGCGACAGCCATGCACATGCTGCAAGGAACGCCTTATATTTATCAAGGGGAAGAAATCGGTATGACGAATCCTAAATTTGAGTCCATCGAGCAATATCGTGATGTGGAATCGTTAAATATATACGATATAAAGCTAAAAGAAGGGCTATCAAAAGAAGAGATTATCGGGATTTTAAAGCAAAAATCTCGTGACAACTCTCGCACTCCGATGCAGTGGAATGAAGAGATGAACAGTGGTTTTACAACAAGTACACCTTGGATTTCAGCGGCTGAAAACTTTAAAGAAATAAACGTAGAGAAGGCATTAGAAGATAAAGAGTCCGTATTTTATCATTATAAAAAGTTAATAGAACTTAGGAAAACGTATGATGTAATTACAGAAGGAGAATATGCTATTTTGGATAAAAATGATCCTAAGATTTGGGCATATACTCGTACTACAGAAAGTGAAGTGCTGCTTGTTATAAATAACTTCTATGGAGAAGAAATAACGTACTCTGTACCAGCGCACGTTCAATTAGATGGAATGAAACAAGAAATACTACTGTCGAATTATAAAGATGCTAGCAAGGATATTACAAAACTTAGCTTAAGACCATATGAATCAATTGTGTATCGATATACGAAATAAAAAGGTTGTATGCCCATGCGGCATACAACCTTTTATTTTAGGACACCACTGTACAAAATGTTTACCTCTACCTCAGGTTTGAATTTTACTTTTGCATAATCTTTATTCCAATTTTTCTTCTTCCATAAGTCAGGGTGGTAGGCGATAAGGTGTCTGCCGATACCGAAAGCATCACAGTTTGCTTTTTGTAACTTTTTCGTTATCTTTTTAGCTTCTTTCGTAAGTTGTTTAGACAATTCTTTATTTAGTTTTTTTCTTTCATCCATTTTGTAAAGATTATCTCTCGGAGCTTCAAGCGCTATAACTTTTAGTTGGAGCTTAATGTGAGCATAAACATTTCCTTTTTTATCTGTTGTTATTTTTAAGTCTCGTTTTAACTTTCGGTTGCTAATTTCCATTGTTAAATAATCAGATGTTTTCTCTGATTCATCGCTAGTAAGCTTCTGGGTTATACGGGCACTTGTTCCCATTTTTCCGGTTAATAATACGAATAAAACAGATTGTTTCAAAGGTAAATGCCCAGTTAATTTATCATTGTTAAATAAAGCTAGACCGTTTGTAATTACTTCTTTTCCTTTTATTTTTATAGAAGGGAGGGTAAAGTCTTTACCGGGATCTAACATTTTTGTAGCAGCTGTCTCTAAAGTTTCTTTTGGAAATACACTCATATCTTCTAAGCTTTTCACTTTTTTCTTTAGAAAATCTCCAATTAGTAAATTTCCTACTTTCTTTTTTTCTAGTATCTCGGATGTTTCACCATCTACTGCAATAAGTTTTACTAAAGCAGTTGGGTTTGTTGGGTCCCGAAAGCTGACATCTAAAAAAGGTAATATACCTTTTTTTAGGATTTTGGTTCCTAGTAATTGAACACCATATTTAAAATAACGAATATTCCCAGTAACATTTTTTTTTAGGGCATCGCTTGTATCCCTTATGTTATGCCCCGTTGCTGAATGTATTTCATTTTCGAATGAAGATTGCTCTCCGCTTGAACTTTTTACGAGCTCGATTGTTTGCTGGAGTTGATTCTCTTCCGTAATATCAGATCCAATACTATAAGCTAACCTTGCCTCCCTTAATGGTTCTTGATCCCAGCATCCAGAAAGGAGGGAACTACTACATAATACAAAAAGTAATTTAACTCTTTTTTTGAACATACTGTTCTCCTTTCTTATTTCGTATCACAGAATAAAGTAGAAATAAAAGAGGAAGGACAACTATGAAAATATAGGTGAACTTATCAGTGAAAGTTGAGATTACTTTTAATTCTTCAGGTGTATCTATAAATAAGGCTACACTAAAAGCAATAATACCAATGATTGGAACAGCTTTTTTATGATTAGCAAGATTGAATATATGTCCTATTCCGATTGAAGCAGCGCAATAATAACTAGCGATAGAAGCTGCAACAGTTATCATCCAAATTGGTATAAATAGTAAATCAGTTCGGTCTATAATTCCGATATGTAAGGAGCGTAATAAGTAAGCAACTGGTTCTGGAATAAGCTCAATTTGTTTTGGACTAAATACGATAAAGCAAATCCAAACAGTAAAAGTATAAAAAAGTGTTACAAATCCATTAGCGATAGAAATGGCCTTCAGTTTTGCGACAGAACTGCCATTTACTTTTGGAAAAGCGATAAGAATGATTTCAAAACCATACATGGCTGTAATTGTTTCCTTGGATGCTTGAATTATATTCCACCAGCCGGCTTCTGTAATGGGAAAAATATAAGAGAAATCAGCTCGGGAAAGCCCTAGGGCAATTAAAAGGGCCATTGGAATAATGAGGATAGAGGCCATGACATAAAATCGTACGATGACTTTAAATGTATTATAGGCTATATAGCAGCAAGCTATCGTAAATAGCATGAGAATGGCAGACCAAGGAGTAGCTTGTAATATCCATACTTTAATGACATTACAAGCATTCAACATAACCGTCATACCAATAAGCGTAAAATAAAAAACATAAGCAAAACCTAATAGTTTTCCAAACTTATTACCAAATAGCATACAAACGCTTTCATACATATCTGCATCAGGAAATCGCTTTAAGAAAAGCCACATAAGTAAAATAATAAGTTGAATTGCAAGCCCAGCGACGAGAGCGGAAATCCATCCACCTCCTTTTGCTATTGGGTGAAGACGGTTAGGTAGAGAAAGGATACCAACTCCGATTTGGCATTGAATAACGAAAAAGGTAAATTGAACGAGCGAAATTTTACTTTGCGTGTTTGTCACCGTCCTCATCCTCTCTCGTTACATGTTGTCGTTGCATTTTTTTCGGTTTTGGATCATGTGGTCGTTCCCAAAACGACCAAATTGGAAGTCTTACGAAAGAATCTTTCATATCTTTTATCCGCATCGGGGCAACAGGAGAAAGATATGGCGTATGAAATGAATGTAATTGACATAAATGAACGAAAGTTATAATTAGACCGAATGATATTCCGACGTATCCGAATATAGCAGCAAGAATCATTAATGGAAAACGAAGAATTCGAACTGCTGAACTCATATCGTTTGATGGAACGAGAAAAGATGAGATGGCAGTTAAAGCTACAACAATAATCATCGTATAAGAAACAAGTCCAGCTTTTACAATTGCATCACCAATTACTAAACCACCTACAATACCGATTGTTTGTCCAACTCGGCTTGGTAAGCGAATACCAGCTTCCCGTAATAATTCAAAGATTAATTCCATTAAGAGAGCTTCAAAAATAGGAGGAAGTGGTACTTTCTCTAATGAAGCTTTAATTGTATACACAAGTTCGAGCGGCAATACATCAGGATGAAAGGCTACGGTTGCGATATATATAGCTGGTAAGAGAAAAGCAATCAAGAAACTCACTAAGCGAATCATTCGGACGAAAGAACCGACAATCCAGCGGTTATTATAATCGTCTGGTGATTGATAGAAAGCAAATAACGTAACAGGAACGATAAGCGCTGTGGGATCTCCATCAGATAAAATAGCAACTCGTCCTTCCATTAAATTTGCAGCGGTCCTATCTGGACGCTCTGTATTTAATTGCTGCGGAAATGGTGAGAAAGACGTATCCTCTATAAATTCTTGTATATATCCTGGAGGCATAAGTGCATCTGTCTTAATCGTTTCTAACCTTCTTTTTACTTCTGTAACTAAATCGTCATTCGCTATGTTTTGCATATAAGCAATTGCCACTTTCGTATGCATTTCTTCACCAAGTGTGAAATATTTAACGACGATATTTGGACTTTTTATGAGCTTACGAATCGAAGCTAAATTAGTTGCTAGATCCTCTACAAAACCAGTATGTGGACCGCGCACAATCCCTTCATTATCAGGCTCTGCTATATCTCGCTTTAAAGATAAAGCTGTTTCGAAAATAAAAAAACTGTCGACGTGTTCATGAAAATATAAGGATTTACCTTGTAATAAAAGCTGCACACCATAATTTAAATTCGTTTCTTTTTTCATATTTAATGTGGCAAAAGCTTTATCTAAAGCCAAATCCGACCGAGTTAATAAAGGCTCAAGAGCTAATTGGTGAATCAAATTTGGGTCTGCTAAAGATTCGATATATAAGATTGTTCCTTTTCCGTTTTGAAATGGGACATCTAATTTTTTTATATCATCTGAGTGACATAGCTTATTTTCAATGTAATTAATATTTTCCGGAAGTGATGGAAACATATGCTTTTGGCCCGTACTCTCTTGTTGTTCTTTTTTCTCTGTCATAATTTCCACCTCTTTTAGATAAAGTTACTTCTGTTAATTTTTGCTTTTTGTGAGAAATTTATGCTTGGATTATTTTTGACAAAGTAGCTTGAAAGTTACGTTACGTCATCTTTTATACTATAGAAAATAGGGTATAGGGGATGATATAAATGACTTTGAGGGATATGTGGGGATGGAAAGAAATTTTATATTTATTTATGTTTGTATTTGTTATTGTTCCAGTAACTGTTGAATCTCTTTTTTATAAATATATTTTAGAAATAATAGGTAACTCACTATATGCTGGAGTATTAATGGGCTTTATAATGGCAGTGATATTTACTACTGTAGTTTATCTTTTTTGTATCAAAAGATATAAACTCTCGTGGAAAGATATTGGAATTCGGAAGCTTTCATGGAAAGATCTTTTATGGACAGTTGGAGCGGTTATTTTCTTAATTGTAGCTAGTATTGCTGTATTAGTGATAATGGAGAAAATGGGTATTTCCTTTGAAAATAGTAAGACGGAGACGGTCCAAAATGATAAATCAATCTATTCATTCTGTATCGTGGTAATTGGAGCAGCAATTATATCACCAATCTATGAAGAGATTTTATATCGAGGTGTTTTTTATACATTTTTTCGTGATAGATATGGCATGTGGGGCGGTATGTTTATTAGTTCCATAATATTTACCGTTGTCCATATCCCTACATATAACACATTACTGGTGAATTTTTTGAGTGGGGTAGTATTTGCATGGTTATATGAGAAAACAAATTCTATTTTATCAGCTATGATTGCCCACGCATTATTCAATTTCATAGCAGTACTTCTAACATTTGTGTCGAATTAAGAAGATATATAGGAGGGATATATATGGAAATAGCTGTAGAACGTGTTTTTACGAAAGAGATTTTAAAAAGAGCAGCGAATTTGTTTCATGTAACAGTAGAAGAAAAGCCACTTGGAGATTTTGAGAATTATATTTTTAAGGCGAAGGGTGATAATGATGAAGATTATGTATTACGTTTAACACATTCTTCTCATCGTTCTAAACAAGAGGTAGAGGCTGAACTAGATTTTTTACGATATGTTGCGGAGAATGGGGCAAAGGTAGCAGGACCTCTTTATTCAACGTCTCGAAATCTCGTAGAAGAAATCGTAGCAGAGGATGGGACTTTCTTTTTCGCTTCTTTATTTATATATGCAAAAGGTGAGCAAGTAAAAGGAGCAGAATCGCCTTATTGGGGAGATGCTTATTTTGAAGCGTGGGGAAAAGCGATTGGGCAACTGCATCGCCTTACAATGGATTATCCTAAAACAGACTACCGTGATACGTGGGAAGAAGACGAAAGTGGAATTGTTAATGAATTAGAAGATGGTCAAGTGAAAGAGATTGCAGCGGTATTAATGGATGAAATTAAGGCTCTTCCAGTTGAAAGAGAAACGTTCGGTCTTATGCACGGTGATATTCATCAAGGCAATTTTCATTATGATGGTAAAGAGCTAACAATCTTTGATTTTGATGATGCTGCTTATAATTACTTTATACATGATTTAGCGATGGTTTTATACTACTCTGTTCTATTTACACCGTGGACAGCAGAAGAGAAGACAGATTTTGCTCGTAAACAGTTACAAGTGTTACGAAAAGGATATGAGTATGAGCACAGGCTGGCGGATAGTTGGTATGAATCGTTACCACTATTTTTACGTTTACGTGATATAGGTTTATATGGAACGCTTCAAAAGAAGTTTAAAGGGAAAGATATGCCTGATAACTTCTTGAAATTATCAGAAGAGCTATACGAAAGAATTATTAAAAGAGAAGCAATTGTGAATATATAATACATTTAGTTCAAAACAAAGTATATAAAACAAATATATACTTTGTTTTTTTATACAAAAATATGTTTACTTTATTAAAATAATATTGTCCTAGATTCGGTATACACTTATAATTTTATATATATTCTGAATATTCTTTATAAAAAGGAGGGGGAATGTTGGAAGCTTTCGTAAATTGGTTAAATAATATTGTTTGGAGTCCAGCACTTGTTTATTTATGTTTAGGAGTAGGTTTATATTTTTCTATTCGAACGAAGTTTTTACAAGTAAGACATGTAGGAGAAATGGTGAAGCTGACATTTCAAGGGGAAAAATCAGAAGCTGGTGTTTCTTCATTCCAAGCGTTAGCACTTTCGTTATCAGGACGTGTTGGAACAGGGAATATCGCTGGGGTAGCAACAGCGGTTGCATTCGGTGGACCAGGAGCTGTATTTTGGATGTGGGCAGTAGCCTTTTTAGGAGCAGGATCAGCTTATGTAGAATCAACACTCGCGCAAATATATAAGACGAAACATCAAGGGCAGTTTCGTGGTGGACCTGCTTATTACATTGAAAAAGGTTTAGGTGTGAAATGGTATGCTTTAGTATTCGTTGCAGCGACAATTCTTGCAACGGGGCTTTTACTACCAGGTGTACAAGCAAATAGTATTGCTGTAAGTTTAGAAACTGCTTTTGGTATTAATACTACCGTAACAGGGGCTATATTAGTTGTCGTATTAGCTCTTATCATTTTCGGTGGAGTAAAGCGAATTGTTAACGTAGCGCAAGTTGTCGTACCGTTTATGGCAATAGGCTATATTTTAGTAGCTTGCGTCATTGTTGCTATGAATATTGAAAAATTGCCAGAAGCATTTATGTTAATTATAAGAAGTGCATTTGCATTAGAAGCTGCTTTCGGTGGTATTATCGGTTTAGCAATCTCTTGGGGGGTAAAACGTGGTATTTATTCCAATGAAGCAGGACAAGGGACTGGACCACACGCAGCAGCTGCAGCCGAAGTATCACATCCAGCTAAGCAAGGTTTAGTACAAGCATTTTCCGTTTACATTGATACATTATTTGTTTGTTCAGCAACAGCATTTATGATGATTATTACAGGCATGTATAACGTATTTGATGCAAGCGGAAAAAACTTTATCGTTAATAAACTAAACGGCGCTCAGCCAGGACCAGGATATACACAGGCGGCGGTAGAATCTGTTTTCCCTGGATTTGGAAATGGTTTCGTTGCAATCTCGTTATTATTCTTCGCGTTTACAACAATTATGGCGTATTATTACATTGCAGAAACGAATATCGCGTACTTAAATCGTGATAAAGATCGCCCTTGGATGTCCATGGTACTAAAGTTTGTATTTTTAGGAGCTGTATTCTACGGCTGTATAAAAACAGCAGCAACGGCTTGGGCTTTAGGCGACATTGGGGTAGGAATTATGGCATGGGTAAATATCATTGCGATTTTATTGTTACAAAAACCTGCATTAGTCGCATTAAAGGATTATGAAAAACAGAAAAAAGAAGGAAAAGATCCAGTATTCGATCCAGGGCCATTAGGAATTAAAAATGCTGATTTTTGGGAGCATGAATACGGGAAAGATAAGAAAGAAGAAGTATCTTAACTTAATAGAATAGAAATGAAAAAGCAAAGGGAAAATGCCTTTGCTTTTTTTTATGGACAAAATGAGGCTGGAAGTTATTTTTTTGCCTATTTTTGAATATAAAAAGAATGTACATGCATTGTTAGGGGAAGGGGGAGTATGTTGATAGAATTTCGTAATGTAAATAAATATTATGGTAGCTTTCAAGTTTTGAAAAATATTAATATGCAAGTGAAAAAAGGCGAAGTGGTGGTAGTTGTCGGGCCTTCAGGATCAGGAAAAAGTACATTGCTTCGATGTATAAATCAATTAGAGGCAATTACAGATGGAGAATTAATTGTACAAAATACAGAGGTACACAATAAAAAAACGGACATGAATGAATTGCGGCGAAATATTGGGATGGTCTTTCAACATTTTTATTTATATCCACATAAAACGGTTCTTCAAAATATTACAT
Organism: Bacillus sp. BF2-3; assembly: GCF_008368795.1. NCBI lineage: Bacteria > Bacillati > Bacillota > Bacilli > Caryophanales > Bacillaceae > Bacillus > Bacillus sp. BF2-3. The sequence continues at coordinate 42,763 of NZ_QOSA01000034.1, read as the reverse complement.
TAGCACCGATTAAAGTAAATAAAGTTTCCAAAGAAGAAGCAGAGAAAACAGCAATGTTTTATTTAGAGAAAGTAGGAATCCCTGAGAAGGCTAACGTATATCCACATCAATTATCCGGAGGACAACAGCAACGGGTGGCAATTGCTAGAGGACTTGCAATGCAGCCGGAAATTATGCTATTCGATGAGCCTACGTCTGCTCTTGATCCAGAGATGATTGGAGAGGTACTTGATGTTATGAAAGCACTGGCTAAAGAAGGGATGACAATGGTCGTTGTCACGCATGAAATGGGATTTGCTAGAGAGGTAGCAGATAGGATCTTATTTATGGATGATGGCCAAATTATTGAAGATACAACACCGGCGAACTTTTTTGCAAACCCTGAACAAGAAAGAGCCCGTTTATTTTTAAGTCGGGTGCTAAATCATTAGAGGAGGAATTTCATGCTTAAAATGAAAAAGTTATTTACTTTAATCGTATTTTCATGTTTATTCGTGCTTGTTGTTGCTGGATGCGGAAGTAAGAAAGATGAGGCAAAGGAAACAAATACGAAGCAAGGCGGGGCTGTTGAGCAAATTAAGAAACGAGGGAAATTAGTAGTTGGGGTGAAGAATGATACGAATTTATTTGGATTAAAAAATCCTTCAACAGGGCAGGTAGAAGGATTCGATGTTGATGTCGCCAAGGCACTGGCGAAAAAGATTCTTGGAGATGAAAAGAAGCTAGAGCTGAAAGAAGTAACGTCTAAAACACGCATTCCAATGCTGAAAAATGGTGATATTGATGCAATTATTGCAACAATGACAATTACGGAAGAACGCAAAAAAGAAGTGGATTTTTCAGATGTATATTTTAAAGCAGGACAATCGTTACTTGTGAAAAAAGGAAGCAATATTAAGAGCGTCGATGATATAAAACAAGGCGTTAAAGTATTAGCTGTAAAAGGATCAACATCTACAAATAACATTCGTCAAAAGTCACCAGAAGCGACTGTATTAGAGTTTGAAAATTATAGTGAGGCATTTACAGCGTTAAAGGCAGGTAAAGGTGATGTGTTAACGACAGATAATGCGATCCTTTACGGAATGGCAAAACAAGATTCTAATTATGAAGTAGTAGGAAAAATTTTCACAGATGAACCGTATGGAATTGCAGTGCAAAAAGGGGCAGATGATTTAACGAAAGAGATTAATACTTTAATTAAAGACATGAAAGCAAGCGGGGAGTATGACAAATTATATGAGAAGTGGATTGGACAAAAACCAGAAAAGTAGATAGTAAAAGTGAGAGGATGAGAGTACTCATCCTCTTCTTGTAAAGAAAGAGGGGAGAATATGTGCCTGATTTTTCTATATTAACGAATAACATTGATATGTATTTAGAAGGGTTTAAATATACAGTTATGTCTAGTGTAATTGCATTGATAGGTAGTTTTATTTTAGGAGTAATTTTGGCAGTAATGCGTATTGCACCTATTCGCATTTTAAATTGGATAGGATCAGCTTTTGTGGAGTTTGTAAGAAATATTCCACTTGTATTAATTGCATTTATATTCTATTTTGCTTTACCTGTAATAGGAATTACTTTAAATGGTTTTGTAGCAGGAACAGTTACGCTTACGGTATATACGGCAGCTTTTATTGCAGAAGTAATTCGCGCTGGTATTTTATCAGTTGCGAAAGGGCAGATGGAAGCTGCTCGCTCTTCAGGGCTAACGTATGTGCAGGCGATGTATTATGTTGTCTTACCCCAAGCAGTGAAAATTGTAATTCCCCCTTTAGGAAACCAGTTTCTCAATTTAGTTAAAAACTCTTCAATACTTGGAATTATTGCTGGTGCTGATTTAATGTATCAAGGAGATTTAATTTCAACGAAGACGTTTGTTACGTTTGATGTTTATATATTTGTCGGGATGTTTTATTTAATATTAACAATTCCGCTCAGTATGCTAGTGCGTTATTTAGAAAAACGCTTAGCAAAGGAGGCGGTGTAAATGGATTTCAAGGGAGCAATTACAGGAGATCATATTCTATTTTTATTAAAAGGATTACTTATAACATTAGAGGTAGCGCTCATAGCAATTGTACTTAGTTTTATTATTGGAAGTGTAATCGGTATATTGCGCTACACGAAAATACCTGTCGTCTCACAAGTATTAGGAGTTATAGTTGAAGTGATTCGAAACTTACCACTACTGTTAATTATATTTTTCACGTATTTTGCACTTCCAGAAGCAGGCTTGAAATTAGAAATTATAACAGCTGCAATTGTTGCTTTAACAATATTTGAGGCAGCAATGATATCTGAAATTGTTAGAAGTGGTCTATTGTCTATTGAAAAAGGGCAGGTTGAAGCTGCAAGATCTTCGGGATTAACGTATGTTCAAGCGCTTTGGCATATTATTTTGCCACAAGCATTAAGGAGAATGGTTCCGCCGCTTGTCAGTCAATTTATTTCATTGCTGAAGGATACGTCGCTAGCGGTTGTTATATCACTCCCTGAGCTTATGCATAATGCTCAAATTATTAGCGGGCAAAATGTGAATTACATGATTCCGACGTTTATAGTAGTAGCTTGTATGTACTTTATCGTAAATTATAGTTTATCAATTTTATCGAGAAGATTAGAACTCCGTTGACTCTTACAATATATGTAAGGGTTTTTTCCTTGTTTCTCCTTATTTTCCTCTAAATAGAATCTAAATCTTGCAATAATTCGATTTTTATATTGTTTTATCAGAAAAGTTTTAATTTTATATAGAAAATGTAATCGCTTTCGTGTATATTTTTATTATCAGAAAATTTTAACAGGATATAGGGGTATGGTAGGGGGAGGATTTAGATGCAGCAACCAACGAATGAGAAATTACATCGTACGATGAAGAGTAGACATTTATTTATGATCGCACTTGGTGGTGTAATCGGAACTGGTTTCTTCTTAGGTTCAGGTTACACCATTAATCAGGCTGGACCAGGGGGAGCCATCCTTTCATATTTAGTAGGCGGATTTATTATGTATTTAACAATGCTTTGTCTTGGAGAGTTAACGGTAGCGATGCCGGTTTCAGGATCTTTCCAAAAGTATGCGACGAAGTTTATTGGACCAGGAACGGGCTTTATGATTGGCTGGTTATACTGGCTCGGCTGGGCAGTAACAGTGGGTCTAGAATTAACGTCAATCGGTTTAATGATGAAAAGATGGTTTCCAAATGTTGATGTTTGGGTATGGTGCCTTGTATTCGGTGTTATTTTATATGCTTCAAACGCAATTTCGGCGAAAAGTTATGCCGAATTAGAATTTTGGTTCTCTAGTATTAAAGTAATTACAATTCTTGCATTTGTTGTGCTTGGTGGTAGTGCATTATTAGGATTTATATCATATGACGGAAAAGAAGCAGCACCTCTTTTCTCTAACTTTGTAAGCGATGGTGGACTTTTCCCGAATGGACTAGCTGCCGTATTACTTACAATGATTACAGTTAACTTCTCGTTCCAAGGAACAGAGTTAATCGGAATTGCAGCGGGAGAAAGTGAAAATCCAGAAAAAACAATTCCACGTGCAATCCGTAATACAGTATGGCGCATTATGTTATTCTTCATTTTAACAATGACGATTTTAGTAGGATTAATTTCTTGGAAAGAAGCAGGCGTAATTGAAAGTCCATTCGTAGTCGTATTTGATAAAATTGGTATTCCATACGCAGCTGATATTATGAACTTCGTTATTATTACTGCGTTATTATCTGTAGCGAACTCTGGATTATATGCAGCGACGCGTATACTATGGTCACTTGCAAATGAGGGAATGGCACCAACTTCCTTCCAGAAAGTAAATAAGCGTGGTATTCCAATTACAGCGCTAGTCGTAACGATTGCGGTAGCTGGATTATCTCTATTCACAAGTTTCCTTGCAGAAGATACAGTATACATGTATTTATTATCGATAGCTGGTTTATCGGCTGTTTCAAGTTGGATCATTATTGCTCTATCGCAACTTCGCTTTAGAAGTCAGTATATAAAAGGCGGAGGAAAGTTAGAGGACTTAAAGTATAGAACACCACTATACCCAATTGTCCCAATTTTAGCCTTAATTACAAATAGCATCGTTGTTATTAGTTTAGCGTTTATTCCTGAACAAAGAATGGCGTTATACTGTGGTATTCCATTTATCATTTTCTGCTATATATATTATTATATTAGTAAGAAACGGCAGAAACCGATGAAAGTGGAGATGGAAAAAACAAATGAAACTAACAATCAAACACGATGATATAGAAGCAGATTTATCGTATGGTCAATTAGTGATTGGAAAAGAAAACGGGTATTCACCGTTACAATTACTCATTTCTTCTATCGCAGGATGTAGTGCAATTGTCTTTCGAACAATTTTAGAAAAGAAACGTATTACATATGATACGTTTACAATCGAAACTGAAATTGGTAGAAGTGAAGCTTTATCGAAGCCAGTTGAAAGTGTTCATTTGCACTATAAAATTAAAGCAGAAAACATTACAGAAGAGCAGCTGGACAAGGCGCTGCAACTTGCAGTGAAAAATTGTACGATTGTTCAATCTGTAAAAGATAGTATAAAGGTTACGGAAACAATTGAACTAATAAAATGAAACATAAAAACGTGAGAGCCGTATTCTCACGTTTTTATGTTTTTAGAAAGAGGGGAAAGTGTAGTGGGCTGTTTAGGTTGTAAATTAGCAAACGAAGAGAAAAAAATATATAAAGTATATAAAGTATATGAAGATGATTATGTAACTTGCTTTTTAGATCATGCGCCTTTCTACCCAGGACATACTTTAATTGTGCCAAAGCAACATGTTGTAGAAGTAGACGAATTAGATGATGTTGTAGCAAAATCCATTATGGATGCTTCTAAGCTGATTGCAAAAGCGATTAAGGCATTATACAAACCAGATGGAGTTACAGTTTGTCAAAATGGTGGAGTATTTAACGAGTTAACACATTACCATATGCATGTCGTACCAAGATATAAAGAGCGCCCGTTTGCTGAGTTTTATATGGTACAATCGGGAGAAAAACAGAATCATAACTTTGAAGAGACAAAGCATTTGTTAAAAGAAGCGATAGAGCAAATAATACATATTGAAAAGGTGTAAAAGAATTTTTCTTAGAGATACAGTCAGGAAAATTCTAATATTAAAAAGCCCAATTTCTCAGTTAAAATAGAGAAATTGGGCTTTTGTTTATTCTATTATTAAATTTTATCTATAAAAAGATTTTGCAGTGTCACAAAGTTACAGTGCTCATTCGTTATATAGAGTGAGAGGAGGAATTATATGAAAGTTACAAACAAAGATTATGAAAAGATGGAAGAGCTATATGAGTTGTATGAACAAAAAATTTATTATGTAGCTTATTCTATTTTAAATAATATTCAACAGGCTGAAGATACGGTTCAAGAGACGTTTATTACTCTTTATAAGAACTTGGAAAAGCTCCATAGCTTGAGCACTGAAGAGCTTAAACGCTATATTTTGAGGATCGCGAAAAACAAGGCGATTGATAGTTACCGGAAAAATAAACGACATGAAACATTTTTAGAAGAATATGAAAGAGAATCAATAGAAGCAGTAGATGAAAATATTGAAGAGTGGGAAAAACGTAAAATGTCTGAGGTTCAAATTGATACATTGCTAAAAGAGTTAAATGAATCTAACAGACAGGTGTTTAAGTATAAAGTCTTCTATAACTTAACGTATCAAGAAATTTCAAGTGTAATGGGGATTACGGAGGCTAATGTCCGCAAGCAGTTTGAACGCGCTCGAAAACGAGTCCAAAATATGATAGGAGGTATACAACATGACGAATTCAAAGAACTCCAAAGAAATATATGAACTTGCTGAAAAAATTGCTTTAGATGATTTTGATAAATCCGAAGAACAACATGAATTTTCACATACATATACGCGCAAAAAGAAACTGTTTATGGAGGAAATGAAGCTGAAGGGCGAGCGACCACAGAAAAAGAGTAAAAGACATCGTATGTTAATCGCTGCTGCCTGCTTATTGATTGGTATGCCGACAACCGTTTTTGGTGCAGTAAAAGTCTATAATATGATTGTTCAAAAACAAAATTATGAAGTAAATGTTTCCTTAACAAATAAGGATTCGAAAAAGAGTGATCAGTGGTATAAGTTGAAGGTTGGTAAATTGCCAGAAAATATGGAAGCAATTGATGACTCTGCTATGAAATATTCATTTAAAGATAACTATGCAAATGGAGGCTTTTCATTCGTTCTTTGGAGAGTAGGGGGAAATTCAGATTTTCCAACTCTGTACTCGAAAAGTTATGAAGAAAAAGAGATAAATGGTAAGAAGGCAGTAATTGTCCATAGAGAAACTGGTAACAAAGATTTAATGATGGACAGGGTAGTTTTTCTATTCTTTGAGGAAGAAGGGATCATGTTACAAAGTTATATTGGAAACGATATAAATGAAGAACAAATGGTGGATGTGTTAGGGAGTATTTCACTTGAGCCTACGTCAAAAGAAAAGGCATCACATATAACAGATTATGATAAAAAGTATTTTAGCGACGAAAGTAAGCCTAAAAAAACTAAGGTGATTCCTTTGAAAAAAGATAGTAAACGACTATTTCATATAGGACAAAAAGTTCCAGTAACGATTATCATGGATAACAGCAAAATTGAATATGTGATAGAAAAGGTTGAAGTTTTTGATTCAATCAAAGATTTTAAACAAGAAAACTTTAATGAACTGGGCTTAGGAATACTAAGTAGGAATCAGGCTTTGGATCAAGCTGGACAATTGATACCATATAGACGGGATGAATATAAAGTTGGAAATGGTAAAGATTCAATTGATCAATTAGTAGAATCAAAATTAATTCATCCTAAATTTGTCTACCTGACAACAACAGTGAAAAATATAGGTAAACAGGCGACAGAAGAAATCTATATGCATCCATCCATACAAGTGCTTAAAAGTAAGGGGAATGTATGGAATTACGCTGAAAGAGATGGAATTACAGAAAAAAATATTATGACGGGCGAAGTTGATTATTTAGAACCTCACGGAGAAGGGAAAAGCTTTTACAATATTGGCAGTATCACACCAGGACAAACGGTGAAGGTTAACTTAGGTTATTTTGTAGATGAGGATAAGCTAGATTCAATCTTCCTTGATGCTTTCCGTTACAGTGGGTTTAGTGGCAATGAGAATATGAATGAGAAAAATCGTTGGTGGTTCGATATTCGTCAACAATCAAAATAATAGAAACAAATCGACGAAAAAGCTGCTTATATTTAGCAGCTTTTTTCGTCTCCATACATATGTAAAATTTCTTTCGCACGTATACGTAAACCATCTATCAATTCTGTCGGTTCTAAAACTTTTGCATTTTTTCCGAGTCTATAAAATAAAGGGGTAATAAAATTGATTTCTCCTTTATCAATTGTTGAATTTATATATCCTGTCCCATCCTCGTTTATTATAACGAATTCCTCAAGATAAGGGACGCTTTTACATTGGCGTACGCCTTCTGTTGTCAGTAAAACATGTAACTGAGTAGGGATGTGTACTACGTTAGAGTTAGAGGCAAACCACTCTTCTAAATTCATGAATGTATCCTCATTTTCTTCCGTTGATAATATGGAAAGAATACGATCGATGCGATATAGTAATACTTTTTTCCTGCCATAGTCATAGGACGGTAAGTACCATAGCCCGTCATGAGCATATACACCGATAGGATGAACATGTTTTGTTTTTAACCCCGATTTAGATTCGTATTGAAAGTGTAAATTTTTATTTTCAATAGCCGCGGTTAACACTTCGTTTAAAAGAGGTGTATCAATTGTGCGCTTCGGATTCCAAAAAGCGATGTAAGAACGTATTTTATCAACTTTCACTTTCGCATCATGTTGTAGGGAGCTATACAGTTTATGTGTAACGGAATTGATTTCTGTGTTAAAAGGTAAGTCGCGATAGTAACTTAAAGATTGAAAAGCAAAAAAGATAGAGACTGCTTCTTCTTCCGTAAATAAAATAGGCGGAATTACTCTATTCGTTAATACTTTATAGCCGCCGTTACGACCTTGTTCTGCGTAAATGGGCAACCCCATATCACTTAAATCTAAAATGTATCTATGAACCGTACGAACGGAAATATTAAATTCATCAGCTATTTCTTGAGCTGTAAATGTTTTTTTCGCAGAAGCAAATATAAGAATATCTAATAAGCGTTTAGCTTTTGACAAATGTATCACCTTTTCTTTTTAACGTGACATAAATTGTCATGTTTTATTGTTAGTATATTGTTTACATCATATGTTATCAAGATGAGATACAAGGAGGAAAAGATATGTCACGTGAAATAGTTTTATTTATAGCGGCGAGTTTAGATGGATATATTGCGAAAGAAAATGATGATTTAGAGTGGTTAATGGAAACGGAAGGAGAGGGAGATAATGGTTATACAGAAATGTACGAAACGATTGATACAATAATTATGGGAAAGAAAACGTACGATTATGTAGTAGAGCATACGGAAACATTCCCGTACTTAGATAAAGCATGTTATGTTTTTTCTCGTTCAGAAAAAGGTTCAGACGGAAACGTGGAATTTGTAAATGAAGATGTAGTGGAGTTTACAAAAAGGTTAAAAGCACAAGAAGGGTCTAAAATATGGATGGTTGGTGGAGGAGAGCTACTGAGAGAATTCTTTAAAAATAATCTAATTGATGAATATATTGTTACGATTACACCGCATATATTAGGCTCAGGTGTCCCATTATTTAAAGAAAAGAATCCAGAAATTAATTTAACTTTAACGGATACGAAACGTTTTGGGCAATTTGTAAATTTATATTATAAAGTAAAATGATAAAGTGAAACTTTAATCAGTGGGGGTTTTGTTCATCTCCCACTGATTATTAGTTGAACCAATCGGGCTTTTACGGGCAGTTGATCCCCCACCTAACTTCTTTGCTTCCGCTGAATTTTGATGTAGGGGGTCTTACTGCCCGTTAATGCGGGATAAAGAAACACGACTACTGATGGTAGTCGTGTTTCTTTACAGATGGTAATGAAATGATAAAACAAGATCCATGATCAACTTCACTCGTGACAGTAATCGTCCCGCCGTGTAGCTCTACAATTTCTTTCACGATAGATAGTCCTAAACCAGTTCCACCTGTAGCTCGTGATCTTGCTTTATCAACTCGATAAAAGCGTTCGAAAATGTGAGGGAGGTCTTCAAGCGGAATACCTTCGCCTTCATCTTCAATTGCAATGGAAATATGTTTATGTTCTTCTGTAACAGAAATGTTTATATGAGAATGCTCTTTTGAATGTCTATAAGCGTTATTTAAAATATTCACAACAACTTGTTCGAATCGTTGTTCATCTAAGTTTACTAGCAGTGTAGGAGGACAAGAGAAAGAAACTTTAATGTACCTTTCTTTATACATGGCGTTTACTTTTTCACATATACGCGTAAGGAAGGTGTGTAAATGCACTTCCTTTACTTGAATAGAAAAGTTATGTTGTTCCATTTGTGCAAGTGAAAATAAATCTTGAACTAAGTTTGTAATGTAATCAGACTCATCTTTTATAATTGATAAATATCGCAAACGTTGTTCAGAAGGGGTGCTTTCTTTTAAAGCAATGTCAGCATAACCTCTTACGTATGTTAACGGTGTTCGTAATTCGTGAGCAACACTTGCTAGAAATTCACTTCGCTCTGTTTTCATATAATGTAGATCATTTGCGAGCGTCTGAATAGATGATGCTAGTTCACCAATTTCATCATTTCGAGTAGTTGTTAATGAAACAGATAAATCACCTTTACTCATTTTTTCAGTGGCATGTTTCATGTGTAACAATGGTTTTGTTAATAATCGAGATAATAGGAAAATTGTGATGACTGTGAGTAGAAACGTGATGGCACCAGCAATAATGAATTGTTTCGTTAATCCATTAACTAACTTTTCAATTGATTCTGTTCCAAGAAACATGTACACATAGCCTTCATGTTTTCCATCTACTACAATGGGGCTAACTGTACATATATAATTAGATGTTTTCCAATGATTTTCTATAATCGCTCCATTATGGTCTGTTCGAGTTTGCATTTTACTAATATGATCGTTTATAGTCGTGTTTATTTCGTTAGATTTAGCTAGTATTTCTTTATTTGCATTTGTAATAACGACAGTTGTTTCAGCTTCAGATTCCATTAATGCTACGTGAGAGATGGTTTGCTCATCGTAATATTTTTCAAGTACATCTCGATGACTATTTCCTCGCTTTAATAAAGCTGTCATTTCTTCATTTACTCTAGTGTTTACAAGACTATAATAGAGCAAAATAAAGAGAACACTTTCAATTAAAAGTGTAACAATTAAAAAATAAAATCCGAATTGAATTGAAATTCGTTTCATCGTTTTGCCCCTTACTGTTCAGTATTAATCCATCGATAACCTACTCCATACACGGTTTTTAAATGATGATCAATAGGGAAATTTGCTTTTCGCAATTTATCACGTAAATTACGAATATGTGAATCGACTGTGCGATCTTCTGTATTTGTGTTTAACCCCCAAATTCGTTCGATGAGCTGATCACGGTTTAATACGTAGTTCACATGGCGTAAAAATAATCCGAGTAAAGAAAATTCAATTGGTGTGAGAAGGAGTTCTTCATTATGGACAGAAACGAAGTGTTTTGTTTCATCCCATACAATACCGTGATATTGGATTTGTTTATGTTCATTTGTACGTCTTAAAACGGCTTCAATTCTTGCGAAAAGTTCTTCTTCATGGAAAGGTTTCGTTACGTAATCATCGGCTCCAATTTTTAATCCTTGAACGACATCTACTGTTTGATCACGAGCTGTAACCATAATAATAGGAATGTTACTAAAAGATCGGATTTTTTTGCACGTTTCCCATCCGTCCATCTTTGGCATCATAATATCGAGTAAAACAAATTTAAAGTTTTGATTTTCTATATGTAAAATAGCTTCTTCTCCTGAAGTCGCACATACGCAGTTATATCCAATTGGTGTAAGATAAAGCGTTAATAATTCAAGCATTCTCGGTTCATCGTCTACGAGCAGTATATCAATCATAGAGAGCCCTCCATATTTATAATCGTTACTTAAAGTGTAATGCAAAATCATGAAGAAATGGTGCAGATTATGATGTGTCTGCATAATTTCTTCAGAATTGCTTGTTATTGTGGAGTTGAAATTACATTTTAGGTAATCATATTGGCTCAAAAATGATTAATACGGAGGCGGTATAGTGAAAAAAATGACCCGAATTTTTGGGATAACAATAATTACAGCAGTTGGTCTTGCTGCATGCGGACAAACGAATACAGACCATAAAAACCATGAATCTACAAAAGAGAAGAAAACAGAGCAAAAGGAAATGAAAATGAATCAGGAGGTAACGGCGCCAAAAGAAATGAACCAAGGTGCATCTAATGATTTATTAACGACAAGTTTAAAAAATGTAACGAGATTAAACACAAACGATCCTTCGCAAATGGCAGTATTAACTTCGCAAACGATATGGCCAGCAACCCATAAGGAGAACCAGCCAGGTGCTGTTATTTTAGTACCAGCAAGCGAGTGGCAATTAGGTATTGCGAGTGCAGATTTTATTCATCATCCGAATAACGGGCCGATTTTATTTATAGAAAAAGAAAAGATACCGGAAATGACGTTAAAAGAAATAAAACGATTAAATCCAATCGGAACGAAAGATGGAACACAAATTATGGTGATGGGAGATGTAGGTACTAGCGCGCTTGAACAATTAAAAGGTTATAAAGTAAAACAAATAAAAGAAACGGACCCAGCTATATTTGCGAAGGATGTTGATAAGGAGTATGCCGATATAACAGGAAGCTACCCAAATAGTGTTATTATCGGTTCGTCTGCAGAAGAAGGACGTTTATATACAACCCCCGCTGTAAATTGGATTTCTCATATGCCGGAACCACTACTCTATACAGAAAAGAATAAAGTGCCAGAAGCGACAATAGAGGCACTAAAAATGAGAAAAGATAAAGCAAATATATATGTATTAGGGCCAGAAAAAATTGTTTCAAAAGAAGTAGAAAAAGAGCTAAGCAAATACGGGAAAGTAACGCGTATTAGTGGAGAGACCCCTACAGAAAACTCGATTGCGTTCGCTAAATTTAAAGATGAAAAAACAAAATTTGGCTGGGGATTCACAAAACCTGGTCACGGTTTATCATTTGTTTCAAGTAAAACACCAGATTTAGCAGTTGCTGGGGCACCTTTTTCACATATGGGTAAACATGCACCTGTTGTATTATTAGAAGAAGGTAAAGCTTCACAAACAGTGTATGACTTCCTTGCAAGCATTCAGCCGAAGTTTAAAGATGATCCAACACTTGGACCATATAATCACGGTTTCTTATTAGGAAATACGAGTGATATTTCATTTGAAACACAAGGAATACTAGATGAGAGGTTAGAAATTGTTCAGGAAAGTGGTCAAGGACACGGTGGACATTAATGAAATGAGAAAAGATGCTACTAAGGTAGTGTCTTTTTCTTTAGGAAACTTTTACATAGCAAAAAATCTTCTACTCGTTATATAATAGCTTTCGTGCAGTCGGCTAGATTTTCTTATGGAGAAAACCAAATTATAAAGGAGTAGAGGAGTGATACTTTGTTTCAAACGATAAAAAATGACTGGTTTTCTAATGTGAAAGGGGACGTGTTATCAGGAATTGTCGTTGCTTTAGCGTTAATCCCTGAAGCGATAGCCTTCTCTGTTATTGCAGGCGTGGATCCGACAGTTGGACTATACGCAGCCTTTTGTATTGCAGTTACCATTTCATTTGTTGGCGGAAGAACTGGAATGATTTCAGCTGCAACAGGTGCAATGGCATTATTAATGGTAACGCTTGTTAAAGATCATGGTTTGCAATATTTATTTGCTACAACAATATTAACAGGTATTGTCCAGATTGTTTTTGGCGTGTTCAAACTGAGCTCATTTATGAAGTTTGTTCCGAAATCTGTTATGAGTGGTTTTTTAAATTCACTTGGAATTTTAGTTTTTACAGCGCAATTGCCACATTTTAAAAATGCAACTTGGCAAATGTATGCACTCGTTGTATTAGGACTTGCAATTATATATTTATTTCCACGTATTACAACGGTTGTACCTTCTACGCTTATTTCAATTATTATTGTGACGAGTATTGCACTTATGAGCGGATTACAGTTGAAAACAGTAGGAGATATGGGAAGCCTGCCGAAAGAATTACCGTTCTTTAGTATTCCTGACGTGCCTTTTACACTTGAGACATTAGGGATTATTTTACCTTATGCAGTTATGCTTGCAATTATCGGTTTACTAGAATCATTATTAACAGCTTCAGTTTTAGATGATATGACGCATACGGAAAGTAATAAGCATAAAGAGGCACGCGGACAAGGGATCGCAAACATTGTTGCTGGTTTCTTCGGAGGAATGGCAGGTTGTGCAATGATCGGTCAATCTGTTATTAATATTAAATCAGGTGGACGAGGTCGCCTATCAACATTTGTAGCGGGCGGATTTTTAATCGTATTACTATTCGTTTTAGGAGATTATGTCGTTCATATTCCGATGGCAGCTTTAGTTGCGGTTATGATTATGGTTTCAATCGGAACGTTTGATTGGAATTCTGTAGCAACGATTCATAAAGTGCCAAAAGGGAACGCATTCGTCATGATCGTAACAGTCGTGGTCGTTCTTATCACTCATAATTTGGGATTAGGTGTAATTATCGGAACAGTAATTAGTGCGGTTTTATTTGCATTCAATATGGCAAAGATTCACGTGAAACATTTATATATTGAAAATAAGAAAATATACGAAATTCACGGTCAACTCTTCTTTGCATCTACAGCAGATTTTATAAATGCTTTTTCATTGGATGAAGGTATAAAAGAAATCGAAATGAACTTTACTCATGCGCACGTATGGGATGATTCGGCAGTGGCATCAATTGATAAAGTTATTATGAAATATGAACAAAGTGGCGTGAAAGTAAGTATAACAGGATTAAATGAACGTAGCTCAAAACTTGTTGCAAATTTAGCTACTTATAATAAAAGAATTGCTAGTTAAAAGCCTCCTTTTTAGGGGGCTTTATTATATAATACGAGTAGGATAACGAAAAGGGGATTCAGCATATGTACAAACAAATTATATTAGCATGTGACGGTTCTGAACATGCACTTCGAGCAGCGGAACATGCAACATATATTGCAAAATGTAGCGAAGAAACAAATGTTGAAGTTGTGTACGTAGTAGATAATAGAACGGCAAAATCAGATATTATACAAGGTCAAACAGATTTAGAAACAATATCAGCTAGTCGAAAAGATAAATTAAAAGAGATTGAAGGTTTATTAAAGAAAGAGAACATTTCTTATACAATTACGATATTACATGGTGATCCTGGAGATACAATTGTTCAATATGTGAATACAGGAGATATAGATCTTGTCATTGCTGGAAGTAGAGGGCTCAATACACTGCAAGAAATGGTGCTGGGAAGTGTAAGTCATAAAATAGCAAAGCGTGTGAAATGTCCAGTGATGATTGTAAAATGAAATAGAATGTAACGAAGATCTTAGTATAACTGAGGTCTTTTTTTATGTATAAATGACTCTTATCTGTGGAAATACTAGATATATAAGTTGAAAAGATGTTAACTTACAAATTTGTAAGTTAGTTGTTAGAGAAATCGATGTTATGAAATTTTTCCCATTGGTAAAATAAAAGTATCAAAGGGGAGATAGGGAGGATGGAAGCAATGAAATCATTTCAAAATTTGTCATATAGCCAAGGTGTCAGTCTTATTTGTTTAGGGGGATTTGCTGCATCTGTTACGTTAGCCGTTTTAATAAAGGTGTTTCATCAAATCTTTTAATCTTATAGTAGGGAAGGAATGGGTTGTTATCATTAGTAGGAACAGCAATGAAAATAAAAAATAGCTCTTAGCATGTATGTAAATGCTAAGAGCTATTTTTATGCTTGTTATATATTATTTAAGCTTGTTTTGATTTTACTGACCCTGTATTTAAAGTAAGAGCAAGGAAGAACATTGCAAGTACGCAAGATGCAAGTAATAAGATGAATCCGCCATCCCATCCGAATGCATCTACGATAAAGCCCATAGCTGCACTAGCGAAAGCTGCTCCGCCTAAGTAACCGAAGAATCCAGTTAAGCCTGCTGCAGTTCCAGCAGCTTTCTTTGGTGCTAAATCTAGAGCGTGTAGACCAATTAACATAACCGGTCCGTAAATTAAAAATCCAATTGCGACAAGTGCGATACTATCAACCATTGGATTACCAGGAGGGTTTAACCAGTAAACAAGAACTGCGATAAATACACCAACCATAAATAGAATACCAGCAGGTGCACGACGTCCTTTAAATAGTTTATCACTCATCCATCCGCAAAGAAGTGTACCTGGAATACCAGCCCATTCATATAGAGCGTAAGCAGTACGTGAGCTACTATGAGTAAAGCTTTTTTCTTCTACTAAATAAGTAGGAGCCCAGTCTACAACGCCGTAACGTACGAAATATACGAAAACGTTCGCAATAGCGATGTACCATAAAAACTTATTGTTTAATACGTATTTAAATAAAATTTCCTTTACTGAAAGTTCGCGTTCGCGATCTTTTACTTTTTCATCTGGTGGATATTCCCCAGTATGTTCTTCAATAGAAGGTAGTCCACAAGATTGAGGTGTATCTTTCATCGTAATTAATACATAAATACCAACTAAAATTGAAAGAATACCTGGGAAGTAAAAAATACTTTTCCAGTCATCTGCGAAGAAGTATAAGCCTAATGTTACAAGGGAAGGCATAAGCGCTCCGCCAACATTATGAGCGACGTTCCAAATAGACATTTTTGTACCACGTTCGCTAATAGAGAACCAGTGAACCATCGTACGACCACAAGGAGGCCATCCCATACCTTGTACCCATCCATTTAAAAACTGAAGTACAAACATAAGTATAATGCTCGTTGTAATGAAAGAAAATGAGCCGAAAATAATATTAATGATACCTGATAAAAATAGCCCAGCTGCTAAAAAGTAGCGAGGATTACAACGATCGGATACGATACCCATAAGAAATTTACTTAATCCGTAAGCAATAGAAACTGCTGAAAGGATAACCCCAAGTTCCCCTTTACTAAAGCCTTGCTCGATTAAGTATGGCATTGCTAGTGAAAAGTTTTTTCGAACAAAGTAGTAGCCTGCATAACCGATGAAGATACCTAAGAATACTTGTAAACGTAATTTACGGTATTCGCTATCAACGCGATCAGCTGGTAAGCGTTCCGCGTGGGGCGCAGGTTTAAATAATTGTGTAAAAAACATAAAATGAAAATCCTCCCCTAATTAATTCGAAGCGTTTTAAGACAGAGAATATAAAAAGGCCATGAAATATAAAAAAGTTTCCTTTTTTATGATTCATAGCCGTGTACTCCGTTTCTCCGTGACTGTCAATATTAACTTCGTCGAAAATTATACAACTTTGTGACAAAAATGTAAACGTTTTTATGAATAAAAGTATTGACGGATTTTGTTCGCGGGATTAATATTTAAATACGTTAAATATTTTATTGTTTAAATAAGAGGTGGATAACATGCCAAATGATATGACGCATATCGATAAAATTCAAGCTCTTGCCTTTTCGATTGGAAAGAAAATGCAGACGGAGTTATTAGAACAAATGCAAGCAACAGGACTTACACCACCGCAGTTTTATATTTTAAAGATTTTAGATCATTATGGGGCTTCAAGAGCGACAACATTAGCAAAAAAGATGTATGTGAAGCCTAGCGCAATTACAGTGATGATTGATCGTCTAATCGATCAAGAACTTGTAGAACGCTATCACGACAAAGATGACCGTCGTGTTGTCATCATCGAGTTAACGAAAAAGGGGAAAGCTAGAGTAGAAGAGGCAATGACAGCTCGCAACGAGCATATTGCAAAATACTTTTCACATTTAGAGTTGCAAGAAAGAGAAGATTTATTACGTCTCTTTGAGAAGTTAGAAACCATTATTTGCGGGACACAAGAGAAAAAAGAGAATAACTAAGAGGAATTGAGGAGATTACATGGAGCAACAAGAAAATCAAAATAGAAAGTTGTTGTTAATCGGTTTAGTAATCGCGATGCTATTTGCTGCATTAGATGGAACAATTGTTGGTACAGCAATGCCACGTATCGTCGGTGACCTAGGCGGATTAAGTTTAATGACATGGTTAACGACAGCTTATATGTTAACATCAACGACAGTTGTACCAATTGCAGGTAAATTAGCGGATTTACTTGGTCGTCGTAACGTATATATAACAGGGCTAGTTATTTTCATGATTGGTTCGGCGTTATGTGGTATGGCGAATGGTATGACAGAATTAATTATTTTCCGTGGTATTCAAGGTCTTGGTGGCGGTATTATGATGCCAATGGCTATGATTATTATTGGAGATATGTTCACGGGAAAAGAACGTGCGAAATGGCAAGGTATTTTTGGTGCGTTATACGGTCTTGCTTCTGTAATTGGACCGCAAGTTGGTGGTTGGATTGTAGATGCAGTGAACTGGAGATGGGTATTCTACATTAACTTACCGGTTGGTATTTTAGCAACAATCTTTATTGCAATGGGATTAAAATCACATAAACAAACAGGACCAATTAAAATTGATATCGCTGGAATCTTTACGATGATTCTAGGTGTTGTAAGTTTATTACTTGCGCTAACGTTTGGCGGAAAAGATTATGCATGGGATTCTTGGCAAATTATCGGTTTATTCGCACTAGCTGTAATTGGTATCGTTAGCTTTGTTATTGTTGAAACGAAAGCTGAAGAGCCGATTTTACCAATGCATTTCTTTAAAAATCGCACATTTACAATACTGAATGCGATTGGATTCTTTATGAGTATTGGAATGTTCGGCGCGATTATGTTCGTACCATTCTTCATGCAAGGTATTGTAGGAGTAAGTGCTGCTGAATCAGGAACAATTATGACTCCAATGATGATTACAATGATTGTAATGAGTATTATCGGTGGGCAACTTGTATTAAAAGTTGGTGTAAAACCACAAATTATCGCAGGTATGCTTATTATGGCCGGTGGTTTTTGGTTATTAACAACGATGGATATGCACACAACGAAGCTTACAGCTACTTCTTATATGATGGTTATCGGTTTAGGAATGGGTCTTGTAATGCCGACATTAACATTAGCGTTACAAGAAAGCTTCCCGAAAAAAGACCTTGGTGTCGTAACGTCATCAAGTCAGTTCTTCCGTCAAATTGGTGGAACATTTGGTATTACAATTTTAGGATCAATTATGAATAACACTTCAGGTACAACGTTAACAAATAAATTAGTACCTGTATTAGATACATTCCCGAAAGAAGCGGGACAAATGGTAACGAAATTTAAAGATATGATTCACACAGATCCACAAGGTTTATATTCGATGCTATTTAGCCCAGAGGCATTAAAACAAATGCCAGAAGCGTTTGCTAACAGCATTGTACCTATTTTGAAAAACTCTTTAGTAGACTCGCTTCATACTGTATTCTTAACAGGATTAGTATTTATCGTAGTAGGTGCCATCTTTACGATTTTCTTACAAAAAATTAAACTATCAGATCGTAAAAAAGATGCTGAAGAGCCTGCTGTTGAAGAAAAAGAAAAAACTGTATCATACTCGTAATGAAGAAGCATCGCCTTATGGCGGTGCTTTTTTGAGTATAACCTTAAAAGCTTTTTAGTGAGAAATGATTGACGTATTTTTAGAAATACGTTATATTATTTTCTGTAAACGGTTACATGAAATGAGGAGAAAAGAGAATGAGTACGATTAAAGACGTTGCGAAATTAGCGGGAGTATCTGTTGCGACCGTTTCCAGAGTTCTAAATAAAAATGGATATGTTCATGAAGATACATTAAAAAAGGTAGAGCGTGCAATAGAGATGTTAGATTATAAGCCTAGTACAGTAGCGCGTTCACTGTATAATAAAAAGTCTCGTTTAATTGGCTTAGTTGTTCCGAATATCGTGAATCCGTTCTTTCCAGAAGTTGCACGTGCCGTAGAAGATGTAGCACATAAACAAGGTTACACAGTTGTTCTTTGTAACTCTGATGAAAGTTTAGAAAAAGAGAAACAATACATTGATGTACTTAGACAAAATAATGTAGATGGATTTATTGTAGCAACGAATCCACAAAATAGTGTTAATTACATGAATTTATCTGTTCCGGTTGTTGCGATTGACCGTATGTTTAATGAGCGTATTCCTACTGTATATGCAGATAACTATGCAGGAAGTCAGGCTGCGACAAAGTTGTTACTAGATAAAGGATGTAAACATATTGCACATATTCGCGGACCACGTGATGTGAGTACTGCAAATGAACGTTTTGAAGGTTTTGTAGACGTTATTACGCAAAATAATCTTTCGTATATGATTGCGGAGAGTACGTTTGAGCCAGCAAATAGTGAGCGTGTAGCGATGGAATTATTAGAAGAATACCCGCATATTGATGGTATTGTTGCTGGGAATGATTTAATTGCGATTGGTATTGTAAAGGCTGCACTTCAAAAGGGGATTGCCATTCCAGATAATTTACAAATTATCGGATTTGATGGCATTTCTTTAACGGAAATGATGTATCCATCTATTACAACAGTTGCACAACCGATATATGAAATGGGGAAAATTGCAACAGAGTTGTTGTTAGAGCAAATGGAAGGGAATACATTAGAAGAGAAACACTATCGTTTGCCAATTGAAATTATAGAACGAAATACAACGAAGTAAGGAGATGAAACAGATGCCAAATATTGCAGTAGTAGGAAGCATTTCAATGGACTTAGTGGCTGTTTCAAAAAAACGGCCGAAAGCAGGAGAAACAGTAATTGGTGAAGCGTTTCATACAATCCCAGGAGGGAAAGGGGCAAACCAAGCAGTTGCTGCAGCTAGGTTAGGAGCAAATGTAGCAATGGTTGGAGCGGTAGGAAATGATGATTATGGAACAGTAGTTAGAAAAAATTTAGAGAACGAACGCATTTTTATCGATTATGTGGTACCGGTTACAGATAGAACGACAGGAATTGCTCATATCGTTTTAGCAGAAGAAGATAACAGTATTGTTGTCGTACAAGGGGCAAATGCTCTTGTAAATAAGTCAGTTGTAGATCGCTCCAAAGACCTTCTTGTAAAAGCGGATATGGTTGTTCTTCAACTAGAAATTCCACTTGAAACAGTAAAATATGTATTGGCTATTTGTGAGGAACATAATATTCCTGTTATGTTGAATCCAGCGCCAGCACAAGTTTTATCAGAAGAAATTTTAGAAAAAGCAACTTATATTACGCCAAATGAACATGAGTGCCGCATCGTATTAGATGATTTTACATCACCAATTGAAGATTTATTGGCGAAGTATCCAAATAAATTATTGATGACAGAAGGTTCTAACGGTGTTCGTTTCCATAATGGAACAGAGATTGTACATGTTCCTAGCATTGCTGTTGATGTAGTGGATACAACTGGAGCTGGTGATACATTTAATGGTGCGTTAGCAGTTGCACTTTCTGAAGGAGAGACACTTCAAAAAGCAATTCGTTTCGCGAATATTGCCGGTGGTCTTTCTGTAACGAAACTTGGGGCACAGGGCGGTATGCCAACGAGAGATCGAGTACGTGAAGTGCAGGTGATTGTTGGATGAAAAAGCATGGTGTATTAAACAGTGAAATCGCGGCAGTCCTTGCTTCACTTGGGCATACAGATACGGTTGTAATTGCTGATTGCGGTTTACCAATTCCTGACGGAGTAAAACGAATTGATTTAGCTGTTGAGATTGGAAAACCGAGTTTTTTAGAGGTGTTACAAGTTGTAGCTGATGATATGGCAATCGAAAAAGTGACGTTAGCAGAAGAAGTCATTATAAATAATGCGGAAGTAAATAAAGAGATCGAACAGAAATTAATAGAGCCAGCATTTGAGTATGTATCTCATGAACAATTTAAAGAGCATACAAAGAAAGCGAAGGCAATTATTCGTACAGGCGAGGCTACGCCTTATGCAAATGTAATTTTACATGCAGGCGTGATTTTTTAATAAAGGGAAGTGATGGGAATGCATATTGAAATGAAAAACATTTCAAAGGCGTTCAATGGCAATCCTGTTTTGAAGAATGCACAGTTTATGATTGAAACAGGAGAAGTCCATGCATTGATGGGGGAAAATGGAGCGGGTAAATCAACGCTCATGAAGATTTTAACAGGTGTATACAAAAAAGATGGTGGGACAATCAAGATTGATGGGCAAGAGCGCACCTTTAAAAATGCGAAAGAAGCTGAAGAGTACGGCATCGCATTTATACATCAAGAACTAAACATATTGCCGAATTTAACAGTAGCTGAAAATATGTTTCTCGGTAAAGAGTTAATGTATGGGAAAACAGGTATTTTACGCACTCGACAAATGAACGCGATTGCGCAGCAGCAACTAGCAGAGCTAGGGCTGCATGTAAGAGGCGCTATGTTAGCAGAGGAATTATCGGTTGGACAACAGCAAATTATCGAAATTGCGAAAGCATTAATGACAAACGCGAGCGTTATTATTATGGATGAACCTACTGCGGCACTGACGGATCGTGAAATCGAAACGCTCTTTACAGTAATCAATAAGTTACGTAAAGAAGGTGTTTCATTCGTGTACATTTCGCATCGTATGGAAGAGATTTTCTCAATATGTGATGCTATTACGATTTTGCGTGATGGAGAATACGTGGGAAAGAGATTAATTCCAGAAACATCATTTGATGAAGTAGTGAGTATGATGGTGGGGCGCAGCATTGGTGAACGTTACCCAGAGCGAAATAGTCAAATTGGTGATGTCATTTTTGAAATGCGTAATGGAACGAAGAAAGGGAAATTTGAAAATGTTTCGTTTCAAGTGAGGAAAGGTGAAATCCTTGGTGTAGCTGGTTTGATGGGGGCTGGTCGCACTGATATTATGAAAGCGATATTTGGTTATGAACCTTTAGACTCTGGACAAATTTTTATAAATGGACAAGAAGTAAAGATTGATAGTCCAATAGATGCAATTAGACAAAGAATTGCTTTCATTACAGAAGATAGAAAGTCTGAAGGATTAGTGTTAGATTTTTCAATTCGAGAAAATTTAGCTTTACCGAATTTAGAAAATCTTTCAAAGGGAAGTGTTCTAAGCAATGAGCTAGAACAACAGTTTACAGAGGATATGATGAAGCTTCTTAATGTGAAAGCATCTAGCGGGGAGCAGGCAGTGAAATCTCTTTCTGGTGGAAATCAGCAAAAGATTGTAATCGCAAAATGGCTAGGCATTCATCCGCAATTACTCATTTTAGATGAGCCAACAAGAGGTGTTGATGTTGGAGCGAAAAAAGAAATTTACTCTATTATGAATAAGCTTACAGAGCAAGGCGATGCCGTTATTATGGTATCATCTGAGCTTCCGGAAGTTTTAGGGATGAGTGATCGAGTTCTTGTTATTCATGAAGGAAAAGTCGGCGGAATTTTAGGGAAAGATGAGGCATCACAAGAGTCTATTATGGCACTAGCTACAGGGGGAGAGTAAGGATGGCTAAGAAGGGGAATGTATTACAACAACTCGGTTCTTTAATCGGTTTAGTATTAATTATCGTCGTAATTACAGCTTTAAATCCAGCGTTCATTGAAATTCCAAATTTATTTAATATACTGCGTCAAGTATCGATTAATGCGCTTATTGCATTTGGAATGACCTTCGTAATTTTAACAGGGGGTATTGACTTATCGGTAGGTTCTATTTTAGCATTATCAAGTGCACTTGTTGCTGGAATGATGGCAAGTGGCATGGATCCGTTCCTTGCAATGGCAGTTGGACTATTAGCAGGTCTTGTAATGGGAATTGTAAACGGTATCATCATTGCGAAAGGAAAAGTAGCTCCATTTATTGCAACTTTAGCAACAATGACTATTTTTCGTGGGTTGACGCTTGTTTATATGGACGGACGTCCGATCACTGGTCTTGGTGATCATTTAATGTTCCAAATGTTTGGCCGCGGTTATTTTCTTGGTATTCCGGTACCAGCTGTTACAATGATGATCGCTTTCGCAGTACTGTACTTCATTTTGAAGAAAACGACATTTGGTCGCCGTACATTTGCAATTGGTGGAAATGAAGAAGCAGCAGCACTATCAGGTATTAATGTTACGAGAATTAAAGTAATGATTTACGGTCTTTCCGGAATTTTGGCAGCGCTTGCAGGTATTGTCTTAACATCACGATTAGATTCTGCACAGCCGACTGCAGGTACTTCTTATGAATTAGATGCAATTGCAGCAGTTGTATTAGGTGGAACAAGTCTTTCTGGGGGAAGAGGATGGATTGTTGGTACATTCATCGGTGTACTTATTATCGGTGTACTAAATAACGGTTTAAATTTATTAGGTGTATCTTCTTTCTTCCAACAAGTTGTAAAAGGACTTGTAATCTTATTAGCTGTATTAATTGATCGTAGAAAAGAAGCGTAATGGAGGGACAGTTCATGAAGAAATGGTTACTTATACTCGTTGCATGTATTATGGTCATTACTGCTGGTTGTTCAATGGAACCGCCAGAATGGGCAAAGGATTCTAGCGATAAAGGTCGAAATAAAACTATTAAAGTTGGATTCTCTGTTTCAACTTTAAATAATCCCTTCTTTGTAACTTTGAAAAAGGGGGCAGAAAAGAAAGCGAAAGATAGTGGCATCGAATTGATTGCTGTTGATGCGCAAAATGATGCAGCAAAGCAAACGAACGATGTTGAAGATTTAATTCAAAAGGGTGTCGATGTAGTTGTTATTAATCCGACCGATTCAGATGCTGTTGCTTCAGCAGTAAGTGCAGCAAACGCAGCAAATGTTCCTGTTATTACAGTAGACCGCGTTGCGAATTCAGGTAAGGTTGTTTCTCACATTGCATCTAATAATATCGAAGGTGGTCAAATGGCTAGTGATTACATTCGTGAATTAGTCGGCGAAGGAGCAAACGTTGCTGAGTTAGAAGGAATCCCTGGATCGTCTGCTGCTCGTGAACGTGGGAAAGGATTCCATAACGTAGCCGATAAGTCTTTAAAAGTAGTTGCCAAACAAGCGGCTGATTTTGATAGAGCGAAAGGATTATCTGTTATGGAAAACATTTTGCAAGCAAATAGCGATATTAAAGCCGTGTTTGCTCATAACGACGAGATGGCATTAGGTGCACTTGAAGCATTGAAGTCTGCTGGAAAAACAGATGTAGTAGTTGTTGGATTTGATGCAACAGAAGATGCTGTGAAAGCGGTTAACGATGGGCGTATGGCTGCAACAGTCGCTCAAAAACCAGAATTAATCGGAGAGAAGGCGATGCAAACAGCAAAAGAGATAACACAAGGTAAAAAAGTGGACAAATCTATTCCGATTGAATTAGAGCTTATTAAGAAAAATAAATAAATATAAAATGAAAATTAGGAAGGAAGAACAACAAATGAAATTCTTTATTGATACAGCAAACATTAACGAAATTAAAGAGGCAAATGAATTAGGCGTATTAGCTGGAGTAACGACAAATCCATCACTTGTAGCAAAAGAAGGCGTAGATTTCCACGAGCGCATTCGTGAAATTTGCAACGTTGTAGAAGGACCTGTAAGTGCAGAAGTAATTAGCTTAGAAGCTGATAAAATGATTGAAGAAGGAAAAGAATTAGCGAAGATTGCTCCAAACGTTGTTGTAAAAGTTCCAATGACAACAGAAGGTTTAAAAGCAGTAAAAGCGTTCTCTGATTTAGGAATTCGTACAAACGTTACATTAGTATTCTCAGCAGTTCAAGCATTACTTGCTGCTCGTGCTGGTGCAACGTACGTTTCACCATTCTTAGGTCGTTTAGATGATATCGGTCATAACGGTATGGATTTAATTCGTCAAATCGCAGAAATCTTTGCAATTCATGGTATCGAAACAGAAATCATCGCAGCATCTGTACGTCACAGCGTTCACGTAACTGACGCAGCATTAAACGGTGCACATATTGCAACAATCCCAGCAAACGTAATTGCTTCATTAGTGAAGCACCCATTAACAGATCAAGGAATTGAGAAATTCTTAGCTGATTGGGAAAAAACACAAGAGAAATAATAGAAAAGTAAGAATCCTAGTTTAATTGACTAGGATTCTTTTTTATTTAAAAGAATTTTCATGCAATTTTGCATATTGTCTTTTAAATTTGTTATATAAGATATTTAATATATATCACATAACTCTTTATTTTTAATATTTCGACATAAAGTGAAACTTTAATCAGTGGGGGCTTTGTTCATCCCCCCACTGATTATTAATTGAACCAAGGGATAAAAAGATAGAGGGTCTGACCAGAAAACTGGAGGGCATGATTCTATAACAAAAAGCTTAATGTTTATAGAATTATGTCTTTTTATATAGGGAGGGTAGTAAACAGAGATTTGGACAAAATGCACCGATTTATCTGAATTTTAAGTTTTATAAAGGGGAGAAATGGAATGAGAAGAAAAGCACCATTTAAAGTGTTGTCATCATTAGCAATTGCGGCAATTATCGGATGTACATCTGTAATGAGTGCTCCGTTAGCATATGCAGAAACGGTAGCAAAAGAGAAAGATAGTGTATCTACAACACCAATTGATTACAATTTAATTCAAGAAGATCGTTTAGCGGAAGCTCTGAAAGAAAGAGGAACAATTAATCCAGCATCTTCTAAAGAAGAGACGAAAAAAGCTGTTGAGCAATATATTGAAAAGAAACAAGGAGATCAGGCGAATAAAGAAATTCTTCCAGATGCTCACTCACAAGAAACATCTGATTTCACAAAAAAAGTAAAAGAGAAAAAGATGGAAGAAAAGGAAAATGTAAAAAAGGCTGAAAAAAATGTTAGCCTTGAGCAAAAGCCAGAACCAAATAAAAAGCAATTGAATGGGCAAGTTCCAACTTCAAAAGCAAAGCAAGCTCCATATAAGGGATCTGTTCGATCGGATAAAGTATTAGTGTTACTCGTTGAATTTAGTGATTATAAACATAATAATATTGATCAAACACCAGGTTATATGTATTCGAAAGACTTTAGTAGAGAACATTATCAAAAGATGTTGTTCGGTAATGAGCCGTATACTTTATTTGATGGTTCAAAAGTAAAAACGTTTAAACAATACTATGAAGAGCAGTCTGGTGGTAGTTATACGACAGATGGATATGTAACGGAGTGGCTAACTGTTCCAGGAAAAGCATCTGATTATGGAGCTGATGGTAGCAGTGGTCACGATAATAAAGGTCCAAAGGGTGCACGTGATTTAGTGAAAGAAGCTTTGTATGCAGCTGCTGAGAAAGGACTAGATTTATCTCAGTTTGATCAATTTGATAGATATGATACAAACGGGGACGGGAATCAAAATGAACCTGACGGTGTAATTGATCATTTAATGGTAATCCATGCTGGTGTTGGTCAAGAAGCTGGTGGCGGTAAATTAGGTGATGATGCGATCTGGTCACATCGTTCAAAATTAGCAGTAGATCCAGTAGCGATTGAAGGTACGAAATCAAAGGTAGATTACTTTGGTGGTAAAGTAGCAGCACATGATTACACAATTGAACCAGAAGATGGAGCTGTAGGTGTGTTTGCACATGAATTTGGACATGATCTTGGATTACCAGATGAATATGACACGAAATATACTGGAAATGGTTCACCAGTCGAAGCTTGGTCATTAATGAGTGGAGGTAGTTGGACAGGGAAAATCGCAGGAACAGAGCCGACTAGTTTTTCACCACAAAATAAAGACTTCTTACAAAAGAATATGGGTGGCAACTGGGCAAAAATATTAGAAGTAGATTACGATAAAATTAAGAGTGGTGTGGGAGTTCCTACCTATATTGATCAAAGTGTTACGAAATCAAATCGTCCAGGCGTTGTACGTGTTAACTTACCAGGTAAAAGTGTTGAAACGATTAAACCGGAGTTTGGAAAGCATGCATATTATAGTACAAGAGGCGATGATATGCATACAACGTTAGAGACACCATTCTTTGATTTAACAAAGGGAACAAATGCAAAATTCGATTATAAAGCAAATTATGAGTTAGAAGCAGAGTGCGATTTCGTCGAAGTACATGCAGTAACAGAAGATGGAACGAAAACATTAATTGATAGACTTGGGGAAAAAGTAGTCCAAGGAGATAAAGATACAACAGATGGGAAATGGATTGATAAATCATATGATTTAAGTCAATTTAAAGGCAAAAAAGTGAAACTACAATTCGACTATATTACAGATCCGGCTGTAACATATAAAGGTTTTGCGATGGACAATGTAAATGTAACTGTTGATGGACAAGTTGTATTTTCTGATGATGCAGAAGGACAGTCTAAAATGAATTTAAATGGTTTTGTTGTTTCTGATGGGACAGAGAAGAAAGCTCATTATTACTACTTAGAGTGGAGAAATTATGCGGGATCAGATAATGGTTTAAAAGCAGGAAAAGGTCCAGTGTATAATACAGGTCTTGTCGTTTGGTATGCAGATGATAGTTTCAAAGATAACTGGGTTGGGGTGCATCCAGGTGAAGGATTCCTTGGTGTTGTAGATTCTCATCCAGAAGCGCTAGTTGGTAATTTAAACGGAAAACCAGCATACGGTAATACAGGCATGCAAATTGCAGATGCAGCATTTTCATTTGATAAAACACCAGCATGGAGTGTAAATTCATTAACACGTGGTCAGTTTAACTATTCTGGATTACAAGGTGTTACAACTTTTGATGATTCAAAAGTATATAGTAACAAGCAAATTGCAGACGCAGGAAGAAAAGTTCCAAACCTTGGACTTAAATTCCAAGTTGTTGGACAGGCAGAAGATAAATCGGCAGGCGCTGTTTGGATTAAACGTTAATAACATAAAAGCACATTCTTCATATGAAGAGTGTGCTTTTTAATTTGTACAGTAAGTTATTATTTTAGTTTATCCCGCATTAACGGTCAGTAAGATCCCCACCTCAAAATTCAGTGGAAGTAAAGAAGTTAGTTGGGAGATCAACTGCCCGTAAAAGCCCGATTGGTTCAACTAATAATCAGTGGGGAGGAACAAAACCCCCACTGATTAAAGTTTCACTTTATGTAATACAAGTGTTTATTCATGTGTACTGTATCAAATTATGTGGGGAAAGGAAATATTTCCGAGGAAATTGTCGAAGTATCGTCAGTATTTATAAACTTTCTGTTTAAAAGAAGAGATGTATTATTGCCTTTACGGCTCAATTTATTTACATTGTTATTTGGTTATACACAAAAGTAATATATTGGGCAAAAAGAGTTCTATTCGATAGGGCTCTTTGGCTTTGTATTTGATATACAAATATTAACCTCAATTGTTTGGAATTGTATCTTCTTGTTTAGCGTCATTTGGACTTTAACTACAGTTTTTGTTTTTCGTTTATATGAAGAGGGAGATGAGCCGTTACCTTTTATATTTAAATTAATTGGCATTATTCCAACGCTTCCATTATATTACGGGTTATATCAATATGCATTAAAAAAAAGACAACGATGGATTATCCCATCATTGTCTTTTTTACTTTGCTTCTTACATAAATCATCCCAGCAAATGTTAATAAAAATGCTGTCCCGATAATGAAGCTGACGCTAGGTGATGCTCCGATTGCGCCGACTGTAAAGGAGCCAGCAACAACTCCTAATGAGAAGAAGGCATAAAATAATCCGAATGCCTTTCCGCGATTATCGTCTGTAGTATTTTCAACGAGTAAAGCGTTAATAGACGGAAAGAGGATTGCGAATCCAATTCCATAAATCATCATTACGATAAAGAGCATACCTTTTGTAGCAAATAATCCGAGTAAAGATAATGCGAATGCCATAACTGCAATTCCGATTAGCATTAGTTTCGAACGATTAAATCGATCATAAATACGATTTGTTGGAAGCAAGAAGAAGAGGATAGCAGTTATACCAAATACACTTAACATCATGCCTGTTGTAGATGCTTTAAGCGCTAATGCCTCAACTTTTACTGGTAACATATAAGTGACAATTCCTTGTGAAAACATTAATGTGAAAGCACCAATATATGCTTGTAATAACGGTTCTGATTTTAAAAGTTCAACCATATCTTCTTTGTTCATCATTTGCGTTCTTGATGTATCTTTTCTTGATACGTTATTTGGTAAGAAGAATAGAGATACGATCGTACCAAGAGCCATTAAAATAGAAATAGTAATGAAGACCCACTCTACGCCAGCTGTTGCTTTCATAATACCGCTGAAAGCAGGTCCTACGATTGCGGCTGTTCCAACAGCAGCACCAGATAGAGCCATTGCTTTTCCTTGTCTTTTTGCATTTGTTTGTTTTGATAAAAATGTAAAGGCAGCAGGAATTAAAAAGCCATCACTAAATCCATGCATAAAGCGCACAACTAATAGTTGTTCACCACTTTGAACAACGGTGTATAACAAGACTATGAAACTCGTAATTCCCATGCTTATATAAAGGATTTTTTTTGCACCAAATTTATCGACAGCGGCTCCAGCAATAATATTACCGATCATATTAGCGAATGAGTACATACCGACAACTAGCCCGATAATAAGAGGAGTTCCTCCAAGGCTTTGAGCGAAAGTACTCATAATAGGTAATTGTGAAAATGTATCTAAAAATGCCACGATAACGATAAAGTAAATAAAATATTTCAAGCGATATTCACCTCTCCTATGCTATTATGGCACAATGCTAATTTCACCTGCAATGAAATTGAATTAACAGATGTGGAAAAAAGTACAAAGTGACAAAATATTGAACGTTATTTGTAAAAAATTAGTGGGGATGTGATTGTTTTTTTGAAATATATGGATAGAAGTATTATAATAGAATTGTAAACTTCACCAGGTTAAGTATATACATAGAGAGGGATGTATAAAATGAAAGCACTACTTTGGCATAATCAACGTGATGTACGAGTAGAAGAAGTACCAGAACCAACAGTAAAACCAGGAACAGTGAAAATCAAAGTTAAATGGTGTGGTATTTGTGGGACAGACTTGCATGAATATTTAGCAGGGCCTATTTTTATTCCAACAGAAGAACATCCATTAACACATGTGAAAGCACCTGTTATTTTAGGTCATGAGTTTAGTGGTGAGGTAATAGAGATTGGTGAAGGAGTTACATCTCATAAAGTGGGAGACCGCGTTGTTGTAGAGCCAATTTATTCTTGTGGTAAATGTGAAGCTTGTAAACATGGACATTACAATGTTTGTGAACAACTTGTTTTCCACGGTCTTGGCGGAGAAGGCGGCGGTTTCTCTGAATATACAGTAGTACCAGAAGATATGGTTCATCACATTCCAGATGAAATGACGTATGAACAAGGTGCGCTTGTAGAACCAGCAGCAGTAGCAGTTCATGCAGTACGTCAAAGTAAATTAAAAGAAGGGGAAGCTGTAGCGGTATTTGGTTGCGGTCCAATTGGACTTCTTGTTATCCAAGCAGCTAAAGCAGCAGGAGCAACTCCTGTTATTGCAGTTGAACTTTCTAAAGAACGTCAAGAGTTAGCGAAATTAGCAGGTGCGGATTATGTATTAAATCCAGCAACTCAAGATGTGTTAGCTGAAATTCGTAACTTAACAAATGGTTTAGGTGTAAATGTTAGCTTTGAAGTAACAGGTGTTGAAGTTGTACTACGTCAAGCGATTGAAAGTACAAGCTTTGAAGGACAAACTGTAATTGTTAGTGTATGGGAAAAAGACGCAACAATTACTCCAAATAACTTAGTATTAAAAGAAAAAGAAGTTATTGGTATTTTAGGATACCGTCACATCTTCCCAGCTGTTATTAAATTGATTAGCTCCGGTCAAATTCAAGCAGAGAAATTAATTACGAAAAAAATTACAGTGGATCAAGTTGTTGAAGAAGGATTTGAAGCACTTGTAAAAGATAAAACACAAGTGAAAATTCTTGTTTCACCTAAATAAGATAGAATCGAATAGAGTAGCCCTTTTCTAGAAATAGAAGAGGGCTACTTTTTTTCTATACTGAAAGGTGATAGACTTTCCTTTGACTCAATGTATTTTTGTTTGGAAGGGAGAATCTAATGCTTTCATTTTTGTTAACTTTAAAGCGAATGTTAAGAGCCTGTTTACGAGCGTGGAAAGATAAAGAATTTCAAGTATTATTTGTATTAACAATTTTGACTTTAATATCGGGTACGATTTTTTATAGTACAGTTGAAGGATTACGTCCTATTGACGCTTTATATTTTAGTGTGGTCACGTTGACGACTGTCGGTGATGGGAATTTTAGTCCGCAAACTGATTTCGGAAAGATATTTACAATCTTATACATATTTATTGGGATTGGACTAGTGTTTGGATTTATTCATAAGTTAGCAGTTAATGTACAATTGCCAAGTATATTATCGAATAGAAAAAAAGAGTAAAGCATTCAGATGCTTTACTTTTTTTTTACATTAGTTTAGACAAGCCTTAATAATAGTTTATTAAAATGAAAGTGTATTCATTCATTATATTCACTGTGTATAAAGTTATAATGATATGAACATTTACATATTTTAATTTATTGATAGAAATTTCATGAAAGGTGGGATATTCTAGTCATAGGTTAACCGGACGACATCATAGGATCCTAACAAAATGTTTACAATAATTCAATTATAAAATGGAGGATTTTATATGAAAAAGAAAGTACTTGCTTTAGCGGCAGCTATTACATTAGTTGCTCCATTACAAAGTGTTGCATTTGCTCATGAAAATGATGGGGGACAGAGATTTGGAGTTATTCCGCGCTGGTCTGCTGAAGATAAACATAAAGAAGGCGTGAATTCTCATTTATGGATTGTAAACCGTGCAATTGATATTATGTCTCGTAATACAACACTTGTAAAACAAGATCGAGTTGCACTATTAAATGAATGGCGTACTGAGTTAGAGAACGGTATTTATGCTGCTGACTATGAAAATCCTTATTATGATAATAGCACATTTGCTTCACATTTCTATGACCCTGACAATGGGAAAACTTATATTCCGTATGCAAAGCAAGCAAAGGAAACAGGAGCTAAATATTTTAAATTAGCTGGTGAGTCTTATAAAAATAAAGATATGAAACAAGCGTTCTTCTATTTAGGATTATCTCTTCATTATTTAGGGGATGTAAACCAACCGATGCATGCGGCAAACTTTACGAATCTATCGTATCCACAAGGATTCCATTCTAAATATGAAAACTTTGTAGATACGATAAAAGATAATTATAAAGTAACGGATGGAAATGGATATTGGAACTGGAAAGGTACGAATCCAGAAGATTGGATTCATGGAGCGGCAGTAGTTGCGAAACAAGATTACGCTGGCATTGTAAATGATAATACGAAAGATTGGTTCGTGAGAGCTGCTGTATCACAAGAATATGCAGATAAATGGCGCGCTGAAGTTACACCAATGACAGGTAAGCGTTTAATGGATGCACAACGTGTTACTGCTGGATATATTCAGCTTTGGTTTGATACGTACGGAAATCGTTAAGTATTTAAAAAAGGTCAAATCTCAGAATAGAGTATTTGGCCTTTTTATCACTATACAATACATGGAGGTATGAAACGTGAAAGGTAAATTGCTAAAAGGTGTACTTAGCTTAGGTGTTGGTTTAGGAGCTTTATATAGCGGAACGTCAGCTCAAGCAGAAGTGTCTACAAATCAAAATGATACATTAAAAGTGATGACGCATAATGTATATATGCTATCAACAAACTTATATCCGAACTGGGGACAAACTGAGCGTGCTGATTTAATCGGGGCGGCAGATTATATAAAGAATCAAGATGTAGTTATATTAAATGAAGTGTTTGATAATAGCGCTTCAGATCGTTTATTAGGGAATTTGAAGAAAGAATATCCAAATCAAACAGCAGTATTAGGTCGTAGTAGTGGAAGTGAATGGGATAAAACGTTAGGAAACTATTCATCTTCAACTCCTGAAGATGGTGGCGTTGCGATTGTGAGCAAATGGCCAATCGCTGAAAAGATTCAATATGTATTTGCAAAAGGATGCGGGCCAGATAATTTATCGAATAAAGGATTTGTATACACGAAAATTAAGAAAAATGATCGTTTCGTTCACGTGATTGGGACGCATTTGCAGGCTGAAGATAGTATGTGCGGAAAAACTTCACCAGCATCTGTACGTACGAACCAATTAAAAGAAATTCAAGATTTTATTAAAAATAAAAATATACCAAATAATGAGTATGTGTTAATTGGTGGTGATATGAACGTAAATAAGATAAATGCAGAGAACAATAATGATTCAGAGTATGCATCTATGTTTAAAATATTGAACGCTTCTGTACCATCTTATACTGGACATACAGCGACTTGGGATGCAACGACAAACAGTATTGCAAAATATAATTTCCCTGATAGTCCTGCCGAATATTTAGATTATATTATTGCAAGCAAAGACCATGCGAACCCATCGTATATAGAGAATAAGGTGTTACAGCAGAAATCTCCACAATGGACTGTTACATCATGGTTCCAAAAATATATGTATAATGATTACTCTGATCATTATCCAGTAGAGGCGACTATTTCTATGAAGTAGTTTCAAAAAGTTTCTTCGTAAAGAAGAAACTTTTTTTATTTGCAAACAGGAAAATCATACTTTCTTTCCAATATGTATAAGACATATTGAAAAGAGGAGAGAAAAATGTGGATCGAGGAATTTTTAAAGAAGTTCCATTACCGTGTGCATTTTTGGATGAAGTGGCTTTAGATAGAAATATTCAATCGATTATAGAGTTAAGTGGAAATAAGAAGATTCGTATAGCGAGTAAATCGTTACGTTCTGTTCCGATTATGCAAAAGATTTTAGCTGCAAATGATCGATTTCAAGGTATTATGTGCTTTTCACCTAGAGAGGTTTTATTTTTAATAGAACAAGGATTTAATGATTTATTGCTCGGATATCCTGCTTATGATGAAAGAGCTTTGTGTGAAATTAGTTTGCTAACAAAGAAAGGTTTCATTATAACTTGTATGGTGGATTGTGAAGAGCATATTGTGTATTTAGAAAAAATTGCTGAGAAATCTAAAGGATGTTTTCGTGTTTGTTTGGATATTGATATGAGTAGTCGTTTCTTTCAATTTCATTTTGGTGTACAAAGATCCCCAGTAAAAAATGTGCAGGATGCGTTGAAAGTAGTAGAAAAGGTGAGAAGGTCATCATATTTAATGTTAGATGGTGTGATGGGTTATGAAGCTCAAATTGCTGGGGTGGGAGACCATATACCGAATCAATGGCTGAAAAGTAAAGTGATTTCGTATTTAAAGCAGAAATCAGTGCTAGAAGTGAAAGAAAGAAGAGAACATATTGTAAAAGCAATACAAAAACTTGGTATTGAGCTAAGGTTTGTAAATGGAGGCGGAACAGGAAGCATAAAAACAACTGAGAAAGATAATTCAGTTTCAGAGATTACAATAGGTTCTGCTTTTTATTCTCCGAAGCTGTTTGATTATTATAAAGAGGTGAAATTTCATCCAGCGGTCGGATTTGCTTTACCAGTTGTGCGTAAACCAGTCCCGTTTATTTACACTTGCCTAGGTGGTGGATATATTGCTTCAGGAGCAGTTGGAAAAGATAAAGAGCCTGAAGTTTGGAGACCGAAGGGTGCAAAACTATTAGCTTTAGAAGGTGCTGGCGAGGTACAAACGCCAATTTTTTATAGCGGCGAGGAACGAGTGGATATAGGAGAGTCCATTTTGTTTCGTCATAGTAAGGCTGGTGAATTATGTGAGCGCTTTCCTTTTTTGTATCGTGTTAAAAAAGGAGAGATTGTTGGGGAGTATTCAACATATCGGGGGGATGGCCAATGCTTTCTATAAAGGGGAAAAAGTGGAGAAATTGGACAGGGAATGTAGAAGGAACGCCGCATTATACGATGTATCCAGAAAGTATACAAGATGTAGTAGAAGTTGTGGGGCTTGCGCGAAAAAAGGGAAAGAAAATTCGTGTTGTCGGTTCAGGACACTCGTTTACCCCCCTTGTGCAAACGGAAGAAGTTTTAGTTTCTTTAGATGAATTGAAGGGTATTGTGAATATTGATGCAGAGAAGATGGTTGCTGAAGTATGGGCAGGAACAAAGTTATATGATTTAGGGAAGTTACTTGAGGAAAAAGGCTATGCGCAAGAAAATTTAGGGGATATTGATTCACAATCTATTGCAGGAGCGATTAGTACGGGGACTCATGGAACGGGTATTACCTTTGGGAGTTTATCAACACAAGTTATAGAGATTACGGCAGTTTTATCTAATGGTGAGAGTATAGTTTGTTCGGAAACTGAGAACGTAGAATATTGGAGAGCGTTTCAGTTGTCACTTGGAATGTTAGGTATCATTGTAAAGATAAAATTAAAGGTTATTCCAGCGTATTCACTCGTTTATGAAAGTGAAAAACAGTCATTATCCACTGTAATGAACAAACTAGAAGAATATAAGAAGCATCGTCATTTTGAATTTTTCGTTTTTCCTTATTCTGATGAAGTACAAGTAAAACTTACGAACGAAACAACGAATACAGGCAGTGATTTGAAATGGCATAAATTAAAGGTGGAGTTACTTGAAAATAGGATGTTCTCTTTACTATCTAAAGGGTGTAAATGGTTTCCTTCTATAAGTAAAGGCGTGAGTCGATTATCAGCTAAAGCTGTACCAAACACAAAAATAATTGGCCCGAGCTATGAAGTATTTGCTACATCACGTACGGTACCATTTTATGAAATGGAGTATAGCATTCCTTCAAAGTATATGAGGACGGTTGTAGAAGAAATCTCAAATCTTATTGAAAA
Organism: Bacillus sp. BF2-3; assembly: GCF_008368795.1. Classification (NCBI taxonomy): domain Bacteria; kingdom Bacillati; phylum Bacillota; class Bacilli; order Caryophanales; family Bacillaceae; genus Bacillus; species Bacillus sp. BF2-3. The sequence continues at coordinate 6,734 of NZ_QOSA01000034.1, read as the reverse complement.
GAAAAAGTATAAGGTGCACTTCCCGATCGAATGCCGCTATGTGAAAGGTGATGATATATGGCTTAGTCCAGCCTATGGAAGAGATTCAGCGTATATCGCTGTTCATATGTATAAAGGTATGAAATATGCTGCTTACTTTGGCGAAGTGGAAAAAATTTTTCTGAAGTATGAAGGGCGTCCGCATTGGGGGAAAATGCATACATTATCGTATGAGCAATTACAAGATATATATCCAGAGTTTCATTCGTTTTTACAGGCGAGGAAGTCTCTAGATGAACTTGGAATGTTTTTTAATCCTTATGCAGAAAAGTTATTTATCCCGCTATTTGCCGGGCAGTAAGACCCCCACTGATTAAATTTTCACATTATGTATATAAAAAAGCTGACAAATAATTATTTGTCAGCTTTTTTTAGTGTAATTGCATTTCTTGTATGACTAATATGTTCATAAAATAGTAGTTTATCACGGCTAAATACATGCAGTAAAACATGAATAATGAATAGGCCGTTAATGATAAATAGGAATAACAATGTAACGAGTAATACTAAAGGTTCTGTATGATTTAACATAGAGCTACTAGAAAGAATATAATTGATTCCGCCTAACGCAAAATAAAATATACCGTAGCGAATAAATAGTTCTTTTAATGTAATACGATCTGATTTTCCTTTCAGGTGAATGCGAAGCAATGCTTTCCCAATTGTTTTTCCATTCGTAAAGTATGGAATAATAATAAAGTAAATAAGGATTGAACACGTAATGAAAATGAGTTCATACATATTCGTGTAAGATTGCATATTAGAAACGAAGAAAGAATTTCCTTTGTTTTTAACGACAGGTACAACGATAGATAAGAAAATCCAATCAATTTGCATCGCGATAAGGCGACGAATGAATCCGACTGGTTTCGTTTCCAAATCAATATGACTATCTAACTCATTTGTCTTCGGAAGGAAGTACGTAAATATTGGTGCAATGATAAAACCAATTACGCCACCTAATGTATTTAAAAATAAATCATCGATATCAAATAATCGGTATGCACAATTGTATATACCGTATAATCCAGTCACTTGTGTTAGCTCGAAAAATAGTGAAAGGAAAAAGGAAATGCAAATTGTTTGTAAGAAACTACGTCGGAAATAATAACGTAAGTAAATACCGAATGGAACAGTTAATAGAACATTAAATGCAACTTGTAAAAACGCAGACTCTTTTAATAAGTAGAAATAAGTAGCTGGTTTCGTTAAAACTGCCGATGTATGACTACTAATCTCTTGTATGAAATAAAATGGTGAGAGTTGCATGTGTTGTGTATTAGCCGGTTGTAGGCTACAAGTATCAAACGTTTGTGGTAACGGCAAAATAACAAGAAAATAGGCATTTAATAAGTAAAGTAATAATGAGTATAAAATAAATGAGCGCCATTTATTTAAATAACCGTATTTTCGATAATTAAATATTAAAAAAGGGATTAAAAGAAACATTGCTAAAAAGGGGAATAAAATAAATGCTGTTTTTACTGGAAATAAATATGCAGTCAAAGTAAAACTCCTTTCAATGAAAATTCGTTTATCATTATAGCGCTAATAATATTTAAATACAAAGTTAAAATCTTTCGAAATAGAAATAATTACTAATTTTATAGGGATTAAGTTATAATAAATTTAATATAAGGATATTATGATTATAAAGTTGAGAGAGGGTACAAGAGATGCGATATGAACTTTTTTCTGTAAGTGGGGATCATATTACGACTTTTGAAAGTGCATGGCGTTTTCAGGAGGGAGAACAGATTTTTGTTCATGATGATCAAACAAAAAGAAACTTTATTATTATTCGTCTGACGCATGATGTATTTCAACAAAATAAACATGTTATTCGTTTGTATTGTCAAGAGAAGAAAGTGTATGCATAAGAGAAGCCCTCTTACAGTATGAAAAGTAAGAGGGTCCTTATCTTGTTATTTGTGAACAGCCCGATTGATGAGGGCTGATTAAAGTTTCACTTTATCATTTTGCCCCTCGTAAGGAATAAAAAGAGAAGGGTTAATGCACATAGGTAGCATTTGATTTGGAAGAAAGTATATAGCCTTGTATTTTGTGCTTCAAAGTTACATGGCCTTCTCTTTGAGAAAGCCATGTATGGTAATCTTGTTGTGTTTTCCATAACAGACGAATCATATATTCTGCCTTATCATTTGTACGATGAACATGTGAAAACTCTATGTTAATACAACCGTTCGTTCCAGGGGAAGGATAATATTGTTTAAGCCCATAAAGTAGCTCATTTTCATATTCGTACTTAATGTGAATGAGTTTAGTAACTATAAACATATAAACACCTCTTTTACGATAATAGTAGGAAGTAGGAAAGATAGAATTACTGTAATAGTAAACTTAAATGATATTATACTATTCAGAAAATTATAAGTAAATAATAGATTTTAACTTAATAGAGGTATAAAAAAGCGAGTCATTCTATTACACTAGATGACTCGCTTTCAATTTGTAAGTTTTACTTTATAAGAAAATAAGAGTAAGTACACCTACGATAATACAATAGAAAGAGAAATATTTTAAATTTCCTTTTGCCATAATGTTCATAAACCATTTTAGTGAAATATACGTCATGATAAATGTTGCGATGAATGCAACGACATATGGTACGAATAATGTGTCTAGATTTGGATCATTTGCAATGTCTGTAATGCTTAACAATAAGCCACCTAAGCTAACAGGAATGTATAGTAAGAATGAGAAGCGAAGTGCTGTTTCTTGCTTCATACCAAGTAACATTGCTGCTACGATTGTGGCACCAGATCGGCTTATTCCGGGAATCAGTGCGCAAGCTTGTGCTAATCCGACGATGATTGCATCTTTCATAGAAAGGTCGCCATCATTTTTACGACCGCGTAAATTTCTAATAATCCAAAGGCCGACAGCAGTAATAAGAAGGGAAATCCCAACCATCTTCACACCTTTTAAGTACTGATCGATGTAATCTTTAAATAAAACACCAATAACACCTGCTGGAATGGTTGCAATAACAAGATAAATAATAAAGAAGAAATCTGATTTTGCGTCTTCTGCTCTTGTAAATATATAAGAGAGACCATTCTTCGTTAGACGAATTAAATCATTTCTATAAATAAGTAATACAGCTAATAATGAAGCTGAATTAACAAGTAGTTCGAAGCTAAACCCTTCTATTTTTAGTCCTAGCAAATGTTGTGCTAAAACGAGATGACCACTTGAAGAAATCGGAATTGGTTCTGTTAGTCCTTGGAACAGACCGAGAATTAAATATTTTAAAACGTAGTAAAATTGTTCCATAATAACCTCCTTGTTTATTAGTTGAAAGAAACAACTTTTCCATTATAACAAAGATATGGATGAATATTGAAAAGAAATAAATATTCAAAATAAAATAAAAATCCCTTATAGCAGTATAAGGGATTTTTATTTTTAATTAAGAAGTTACTGTTTCTTGAAGACTTTTAGACAATTGAACATCGACTTTTTCAGCATCATGAATATGATTCATAATAGTAGTATTTAATTTTTGGAACATTTGTTGTGTGTTAGCGAATTCCCGTAGTATGTCATCATTACAAGACTTTTGGTTTTCGATAGCCTTAATAACATTTGTAGCACCATTTTGTAACGTTTGAATCATAACTAAAATATTTTCAATTCTAGCATTTGTATCGGCGCTCATTTCTACACCTTCATCAACTAAATGTAAATTATCTTTTGTGTTATCATATGCTTTTTCAATTTCTTCTTGAATTTTTTTCGTTAAGTTGCCGATGTTTTTTGTACTTTCTGCTGTACTTTCCGCTAGTTTTCTTACTTCATTGGCAACGACAGCGAATCCTTTACCATGCTCTCCAGCACGCGCGGCTTCAATACTCGCATTTAAAGCAAGTAAATTTGTTTGTGCTGCAATGTTTTGAATGACTTCTACAATTTGCTCGATTTCCTTTGAGCGTTCGCTTAGATGATTCATACTATTAGACGTGCGTTGAGATTGTTCACCTAATTTATTAATTACAATAAGTAAGCGGTGAACGGATTCTTTTCCTTCATTAGAGCAGTCAATAATTTCTGCAATAGACTGAATTAAGCTTTGTTCCTTTTGTAACATTTCATTATTTAACTCATTGGAATGTGTCGTACGTGTTGAAACATTTTCGAAACATGAACTTAATTGTTGAACTAAGCTTTGAAGTGTATTGTGTTGGTTATTTACAAGTTGATGCTCTTGGACAACGCTTTGTACACGATCGTGGATAGTAGAAATAGTCTCTTGTTTTTCAATATCTTTTTGTTTTAATTCTAATTCTAATTCTTGTATACGCTCTTCTAATTGAGAAATTGTATGTTGGAGTGATTTTTTTTGAGTAAACATGTATTTATTTCAACCGCCTTCGAAAGTTATATTTTCTCTATATTTGGATTTTAGCACCTTTTGTATTTTTTAAATATAGGAATTGTTAAATATTTAAGAATCTATTACATTTTATTCATAATTCTCTTTTTTTCGTCACGAAAAATAAACTGTATTTAATCGTTTTGTAAACAAACTGTAAAATAAATCATGTATAACTGTATAAGAAGGGAGTCGGATTATGAACTATTTTAAGCGAATCAGCTGTCTAGTATTAGCAGGAATTATCGGTCTTTCTAGTACAGTCGCTGTTAAAGCAGAGTCAAACGACGAGAAACTTAACAACATGCAACAGCAATTGCAACAAAACGATGCAGAAATGCAAAAGAAAGAGCAAGAAAAGCAAGCTGTTAGTAAAGAAATTAAAGGTATCGAAAACGAACTACATAATTTAAATAATACAATTGCAAAAAATAAAGAGGATCAAGCTGCTATTCAACGTAAAATTGATGAAACACATAAGCAGATTGAACAAAAAAAGGAAGAAATTATCGTTTTAGAGGATAAAGTCCTTGCTCGTAAAGATATTATGAGAAAACGTATGGTTTCTGTTCAGAACAGTTCAAATACAAGTTTAGTAGTAGAAGTTGTAGTAGAGTCAAAAAACTTTGCAGACTTCTTACAACGTATGAACGCAGTTTCTACTATTCTAGAAGCTGATAAAGAAATTTTACGTCTACAAGAACAAGATCTTCGTCAAATTGAAGAGGACAAGAAAACAATTGACGAAAAAGAAGCATCTTTAGTAGTAGACAAACAAAAATTAGCAAAAGCGCAAGCTGAACTGCAAGATAACTTGAAAAAACGTCAAGATAACTTACAAACAGTTCAAGCTAAATATAATGAAGTTGCAAGCCAACTTAATTTAGCAGCGGAAGAGAAAGCTAAAATTGAATCAAATATGAAGGCAGTACAAGAAACGATTGCTCGTGAACAAGAAGCAGCAAGAATCGCAGCGGAAGAGCGTGCAAAAGCAGAAGCGGCTGCAAAAGCAGAGCAAGAAGCTTTAGCGAAAGCACAAGCAGAAATTGCTGAAAAGCAAAAGCAGGAAAAAGCTAATAAACCAGCTGAACCAGTTGCTAATAATAATTCGAAGGTAGAACCTACAAAACCTGCACAACCTGAACCATCTTCTAAGCCAACTGCTGGTGGGAAAGAAATTTATGTAGAAGCTACAGCTTATACAGCTGATCCAGGAGAAAATGGTTATGCGCCAGGTCAACAAGTATTTTCTGCATGGGGACCAGGTGGTAAAGGTTATAATCTAACTGCAAACCCAGGAATGAAATTAATTGCTGTAGATCCAAAAGTTATTCCATTAGGCAAAACTGTAAATGTTGAAGGGTATGGAGTCGCAATTGCAGCAGATACTGGTGGAGCGATTAAAGGTAACAGAATTGATGTGTTAATGCCTGATAAAGGGTCTTCTAGTCAATGGGGAAGAAAAATTGTTAAAGTTACAATTTTAAACTAAAACGTAATCCAACTTTACAATACGTAGAGTTGGATTTTTTTATAATAATAATGTTAAGTTGAGTTTACATTTTGTTAAGGATAGCATACAATAATGGTGAGAGGTGGTAAATTTGACCATTTTAAACAGAGTAAAAGAATTAAGAGCTCGTTTTAACTTTACGCAAAGTGTATTAGCAGAAAAGGTTGGAGTAACGAGACAAACAATTGCTGCAATTGAAAAAGGGGATTACGTTCCTTCTTTGTTATTAGCACTTACGATTTGTGATGTGTTCCAGTTAAAGATGGAAGACGTGTTTGTTTTAAATAAGGAGGGGGAAGAGGATGAATAGAATTGTTTTTTCTTATATCATAAACGTGCTTTATACTGCTTTAGCATGCTGGACATTTGTTGAATTTTATAGTGTCATTACAGAGTTAGCCGATATAATTAAAAACGAGAAATTCCCATTTGAAGTATGGTTTAATGGAGTACCATTCATTTTATTATTTATTGGAGCAATTATAGTTACAATTTTTTATAGAATTCAAAAGAAAAAATATAAGAATTTATCTTTTTGGATGTATCCATTATTATTTCCGCTAGAAGATGAACGTGAAAAAGCGATTACGGATAAAGCTTGTCGAACAACATTTGTATCGTTATGGTTTGTGTTACCTTGTGCAGTTGGATTTTTAACTTTTTCGCCTATTATTAATGAATATCTTCCTGGATACCCATTATATATTCTATTTTCTATTTTCTTTATTCAAATGACAGTATTTCACGTATCACTATACAGAAATAAATTAGCTTGAAAAGAAACCT
>NZ_QOSA01000033.1:0-5549 GCF_008368795.1 Bacillus sp. BF2-3 | reverse complement strand
TTCCTTATGTTAACATTTTCATCTTTCAATGTCAACTAAGTTTTTCATTTCGTTTGTCGCTTGCGACGTTATTGTCATCGGCGACTTGTTCTATATTACACCTCTAAAGCATAATCGTCAACATCTTTTTATAAAGAACTTCAATTTAATATTTTTATGCTCTTTTAACTAAATACGTCTCTATAGGATTTCATTATCGGAGCACACCTTCTGCTTCTCTTTAATTTGTTTTTCCAAATATATTCGAGTTAATTTGAACTCTAGACTTAACTTGTGTGGACGTTTTCCTCCAACAAAACTAGCAACCTTATTTTAACAAATACTAGTATATAATTAGAGAGTTGTTGTACTATCAATAAAACTCTATTAGAAGCAGGTGAAGATATGAAAGATATACGTATCCTTATAGCAGACGACGATAAAGAAATCCGAAATTTATTAAAAATATATTTAGAACGAGAATTATACATGGTAGACACTGCAATCAACGGCGAAGAAGCCTTACATTTATTTAATCAAAATAACTATAACCTCGTTATACTAGATCTTATGATGCCCAAAATAGATGGAATCGAGGTATGTAAAAAACTTAGAGATAAAACTAACGTACCTATATTAATGCTCACCGCTAAAGATCACGAAGTTGATAAAATTTTAGGTTTAAGCATTGGTGCTGATGATTATATTACGAAACCTTTCAGCATTCACGAAGTAATTGCACGAGTAAAAGCTCTTATGCGGCGTTTTTTAGTTCTCGGAAGTAACAATACTGCTCAAGAAAAAACAACTTTATCTTTTAAAGGACTAACTATCAATTTAAATACATACACAGTTCATACAAACAAAGAAGAAATTAGCTTAACCGGAAAAGAACTGGAACTGTTAAAATTCTTTACTTCAAACCCAGGGCAAGTATTTACAAAAACACAGCTCTTCCGAAATGTATGGGACGATAATTATATAGAAGATGACAATACCGTTATGGTACATATTCGAAAACTTAGAAAGAAAATAGAAATTGACCCTTCCAATCCAAAATTCATTCAGACTATATGGGGAATTGGTTATAAGTTTGTAGGTGAAAAGCTTGAAGACTGATAAAACCCTCTTCCTGATTTCATTACAACTTATCATTTGCGGGATTTTAAACATACAAATGGATCCAAGAATAAAAATGTCTTTATTTATTATCCTTATCTTAATTACAATTTATCTCTTCTTTTCAAGAATACAATTCATTCAACATCGCAAAGCAATGGATACTAAATTAAGTCGTGTACTAAAAGGAAACTTACAAACGAGATTATTCACAAGCAATGACCACTCATTACATAATATCGTTTTTTCAATAAACGAGCTAATAGGTAAATTAGAGCAGGTTCAAATTGAAGCCAAAAGATCCGAAGAATCCAGAAAACAACTTTTGTCTAGTATCTCCCACGATATACGAACACCACTCACCTCCATTATCGGATATATAGATGCTTTGAAAGACGGAGTTGCTGCTTCTGAAATAGAAAAACAAGAATATCTTAAAATACTCTATATGAAATCAAATAACTTAAAGCACCTAGTTGATGAAATATTCAATATGGCGAAGCTAGACGCTAATGAATTTCCACTAAAAGAAGAAGAACTCAACTTTTCTGAAGTTACTAGAGAAGTTTTGATTGAATTTTTACCTGAGCTCTCAAAACATAACATCGAACTGCAAATTCGCATACCAGAGTCTACTTGTCCTATCATCGCAGATCATCTAAGCATTATGCGGATTATCGGTAATTTAATGAAAAATGCAATTTATTACGGAAAGGATGGGAAAACAATAGGAGTCGAATTGCTAGAAGCTGATGCAGAATACGAACTTCATATTTGGGATCAAGGCCCTGGTATTCCAAAACATGATTTACAAAACGTATTTGAGCGAATGTACCGAAGCGAACAATCAAGAAACTCTTCATTTGGTGGTAGCGGTCTCGGGCTTTCTATTTCCAAAGCGCTCGTTGAGAAAAACGGTGGACATATATGGGTTGAAAGTACTCCATGGAAACGAACTACTTTTGGCTTTTCTATTCCAAAACACAATACTTTTAAGAAATAGTTAAGAAATGATTAATATGCAGTTAAGCCTTCCTTTTTATGATGTAAGTAAGAACTTATAGAAAGCAGGTGTCTCCTATAAATACAATTATAAAAACGACTAACCTTACTAAAGTATATGGCAATCAAAAGTCAGTAGATAATTTAAATATTAATGTTCAACAAGGGGAGATTTATGGCTTCATAGGCCGCAACGGTGCTGGTAAAACAACAACCATTCGCATGCTGCTTAGTCTTATAAAGCCTACAAGTGGAACGATTGAAATATTCGGAGAGAACTTATTCCAAAATCAAAAAGATATTTTAAGCAGAATTGGTTCTATAGTTGAAGTTCCAGGATTTTATGAAAACTTAACTGCAAAAGAAAACCTATTAATTAATGCAAAAATAATTGGGGTTCACAAAAAGAATGCTATCGAAGAAGCATTAGAAATAGTAGGCTTGCAGCATGAGACAAAAAAGTTAGTAGGAAAGTATTCTTTAGGAATGAAGCAACGCTTAGGAATTGCGCGTGCTCTTCTCCATTACCCTGAGCTACTCATATTAGATGAACCAACTAACGGACTAGACCCTATTGGTATTAAAGAAATGCGAAAACTTATTCATTCTTTAGCTCAAGAAAGAAATATAACAATACTGATTTCTAGTCACATATTAGCCGAGGTAGAACAGTTAGTTGATCGTATCGGAATTATTCATGAAGGAAAGTTACTAGAAGAAGTTTCTCTTGATACGCTGCGCAAAGCAAACCGTAAGTACATAGAGTTTCAAGTGAATAATGACGATAAAGCTGTGATGTTATTAGAAAATCATCTTCAAATTTTTGATTATGAAGTACATGATGAAGGAAATATTCGTATTTACTCTCATTTTGGACAACAAGGATACATAAACAGAACGTTCGTTCTTAACGATATTGAAGTATTAAAAATGATGATAAGTGAAGATAGACTAGAAGATTATTTCACCAAACTAGTTGGAGGTGGAACAATTGGTTAATCTACTCTATACAGAACTCTTAAAACTAAAACGCTCTAATATGTTTTTAATTAGCATTATTGGTGCTGGTGTCGCACCTTTCTTAGTTGTAGTAGCCTCTTATATACATATAAAAACAAAACAGCCAACTCCAACTATTTGGTTCGATCAATTATTTACTGACGTTAACTTATATACTACTTTAGTTATAGGATTCCCCTTATATGGAGTAGTGGTTGCTTATTTGCTTACCCGCGAATATACAGAAGATACACTGAAAAATTTACTAACTATCCCCGTGTCACGCATTAGCTTTATTACAAGTAAATTCATCATTCTCTTTCTTTGGATTATGATGCTAACTTTAGTCGCTTGGGCACTTACTTTAATATTAGGGCTATTGGGGAACTTCCCTGGTTTTAACATTTCTTTACTTTTAGGTTCTTTCCTAGAATTTTTAATATGTGGTGGACTTCTCTTTCTATTGTCTTCACCTATTGTGCTACTAACTCTTGTAATGAAGAGCTATGTACCACCCATTATATTAACAGTCATTATTACAATGACTAATCTTATGCTCGTAAACTCCAAGCATAAAGATTTATTTCCGTGGACCGCTACTCTAGATATCGCAAATAACGAATTACAACCGACATATCCACCAGAGTATTCTTATATCATCATTGCAGTAACGACAATTTCCGGATTTATTGCAACACTATTCTATTTTAAAAAAGTAGACATTCATTAATGTATAGGAGTGAAACTATGAGCGATATCATTATTGCCTTCATACTCGGTATTGTAGAAGGATTAGCTGAATTTTTACCTATATCTTCTACTGGCCACCTTATATTAGTCGGGCATTTATTAGGCTTTGAGGGAGAAAGAGCAAAAACGTTTGAAATTGTTATTCAGCTAGGCGCAATTTTAGCTATTGCAATTTTATATCATAAACGTCTCGTTTCTTTATGTAATATTAAACCTCTTATACAGAAAGAAAAAAAATTCAACGCGTTCCATGTATTTCTTGGCGTATTTCCGGCAGTGGTTGCTGGCTTGCTACTACATGATATTATTAAAACATACTTATTCCAGCCATACACTGTTGTGATTGGACTTGTAGCAGGGGCAATTCTTATGATCTTTGCAGAAGTAAAAAAGAAAGAGGCAGCAGCCTATTCACTGGACGATTTAACATACCGCCAAGCTTTAACAATCGGATTATTTCAGTGCTTAGCGGTATACCCTGGCTTCTCTAGAGCTGGCTCTACTATCTCTGGAGGTCTATTAGCAAAAGTAAATTATAAGACTGCATCTGAATTCTCTTTTCTAATAGCTCTTCCTGTAATGATTGGGGCAACAGGCTTAGACTTACTAAAAAGTTGGAAGTATTTAAGTGTCGATGACATCCCTATGTTCGCGGTAGGATTCATTACCTCTTTTATAGTAGCGATGCTAGCAGTAGTAACTTTTCTAAAGCTTTTAGAGAAGATAGGTTTAAAACCTTTTGCATACTACCGTATTTTGTTGGCTATCTTATTTACGCTTTTCGTATTGCTATAGATTCATATAAGTCACATATTATTAAACTGATATTCAATTTAGAATATCGGTTTTTTTATCTATTTCAACTCTAGTATTACTCACTTCAATATGGCATAGTGATAATAAACTACCATTCATAATCTGAACGTTCTTTAAGTAACTATGTCCTTTATCATAAAATGCAATTGGAAAATTAAAGATCCCATATATGTACAGAACATATTTACAAACTATATTCACTCCACATAGTATCTTTTTAATTTGCAAAACACTGATACAAATTAAAAATAAGTACAAAGGCATAACAAATAAATAAATTTCCTAGGAATTATAAAGAGATTAAATATTAATTAGAGTGAGGTGACGATAAAAATGAATCAATTAGCACAGACATATTGGGATACTTATTGGGGAAACAACAAAAAACCAGAATCTGTTACAGCTTGGCAATTTGGGGATGCCCCTAATTATCTTGCACAACTAGTAATTGACGGTATTAAAACAGCTACATGCTCCGGTCACATTTTTTATGAATTAGAAAATGAATCGCTACCGACTACTAATGATTATAGTATTATACTCAATAGTAATGATGAACCTGTAGCTATTATTAAGACAATAGAAGTAACTGTAACACCAATGAATGAAGTAAGCGAAGAATTCGCTATCGCTGAAGGCGAAGGAGATCGTACTTATAATTACTGGAGAGACACCCATGTTCGTTTTTTTACAAAGGAACTAAATGAGATTGGTCTTAATTTCTCTGAAGATATGTTACTCGTCTGTGAGCGTTTTGAACTTGTTGATGTGAACAATAAAGTGAAATTTTAATAAACTGAGATTTACCAGCCATTCTTATTTTTATAAATACAAAAAAGACGAGTCATTCTGACTCGTCTTAAGCTTGCTTGGCGACGTCCTAC
>NZ_QOSA01000032.1:0-2500 GCF_008368795.1 Bacillus sp. BF2-3 | reverse complement strand
ACGTGAAATTCCGTCGGAATCTGGGAGGACCATCTCCCAAGGCTAAATACTCCCTAGTGATCGATAGTGAACCAGTACCGTGAGGGAAAGGTGAAAAGCACCCCGGAAGGGGAGTGAAAGAGATCCTGAAACCGTGTGCCTACAAATAGTCAGAGCCCGTTAACGGGTGATGGCGTGCCTTTTGTAGAATGAACCGGCGAGTTACGATCCCGTGCGAGGTTAAGCTGAAGAGGCGGAGCCGCAGCGAAAGCGAGTCTGAATAGGGCGTTTAGTACGTGGTCGTAGACCCGAAACCAGGTGATCTACCCATGTCCAGGGTGAAGTTCAGGTAACACTGAATGGAGGCCCGAACCCACGCACGTTGAAAAGTGCGGGGATGAGGTGTGGGTAGCGGAGAAATTCCAATCGAACCTGGAGATAGCTGGTTCTCCCCGAAATAGCTTTAGGGCTAGCCTTAAGTGTAAGAGTCTTGGAGGTAGAGCACTGATTGGACTAGGGGTCCTCATCGGATTACCGAATTCAGTCAAACTCCGAATGCCAATGACTTATCCTTAGGAGTCAGACTGCGAGTGATAAGATCCGTAGTCAAAAGGGAAACAGCCCAGACCGCCAGCTAAGGTCCCAAAGTGTGTATTAAGTGGAAAAGGATGTGGAGTTGCTTAGACAACTAGGATGTTGGCTTAGAAGCAGCCACCATTTAAAGAGTGCGTAATAGCTCACTAGTCGAGTGACTCTGCGCCGAAAATGTACCGGGGCTAAATACACCACCGAAGCTGCGGATTGATACCAATGGTATCAGTGGTAGGGGAGCGTTCTAAGGACAGTGAAGTCAGACCGGAAGGACTGGTGGAGTGCTTAGAAGTGAGAATGCCGGTATGAGTAGCGAAAGACGGGTGAGAATCCCGTCCACCGAATGCCTAAGGTTTCCTGAGGAAGGCTCGTCCGCTCAGGGTTAGTCAGGACCTAAGCCGAGGCCGACAGGCGTAGGCGATGGACAACAGGTTGATATTCCTGTACCACCTCTTTATCGTTTGAGCAATGGAGGGACGCAGAAGGATAGAAGAAGCGTGCGATTGGTTGTGCACGTCCAAGCAGTTAGGCTGATAAGTAGGCAAATCCGCTTATCGTGAAGGCTGAGCTGTGATGGGGAAGCTCCTTATGGAGCGAAGTCTTTGATTCCCCGCTGCCAAGAAAAGCTTCTAGCGAGATAAAAGGTGCCTGTACCGCAAACCGACACAGGTAGGCGAGGAGAGAATCCTAAGGTGTGCGAGAGAACTCTGGTTAAGGAACTCGGCAAAATGACCCCGTAACTTCGGGAGAAGGGGTGCTTTCTTAACGGAAAGCCGCAGTGAATAGGCCCAAGCGACTGTTTAGCAAAAACACAGCTCTCTGCGAAGCCGTAAGGCGAAGTATAGGGGGTGACACCTGCCCGGTGCTGGAAGGTTAAGGAGAGGGGTTAGCGTAAGCGAAGCTCTGAACTGAAGCCCCAGTAAACGGCGGCCGTAACTATAACGGTCCTAAGGTAGCGAAATTCCTTGTCGGGTAAGTTCCGACCCGCACGAAAGGTGTAACGATTTGGGCACTGTCTCAACCAGAGACTCGGTGAAATTATAGTACCTGTGAAGATGCAGGTTACCCGCGACAGGACGGAAAGACCCCGTGGAGCTTTACTGTAGCCTGATATTGAATTTTGGTACAGTTTGTACAGGATAGGCGGGAGCCATTGAAACCGGAGCGCTAGCTTCGGTGGAGGCGCTGGTGGGATACCGCCCTGACTGTATTGAAATTCTAACCTACGGGTCTTATCGACCCGGGAGACAGTGTCAGGTGGGCAGTTTGACTGGGGCGGTCGCCTCCTAAAGTGTAACGGAGGCGCCCAAAGGTTCCCTCAGAATGGTTGGAAATCATTCGTAGAGTGCAAAGGCATAAGGGAGCTTGACTGCGAGACCTACAAGTCGAGCAGGGACGAAAGTCGGGCTTAGTGATCCGGTGGTTCCGCATGGAAGGGCCATCGCTCAACGGATAAAAGCTACCCCGGGGATAACAGGCTTATCTCCCCCAAGAGTCCACATCGACGGGGAGGTTTGGCACCTCGATGTCGGCTCATCGCATCCTGGGGCTGTAGTCGGTCCCAAGGGTTGGGCTGTTCGCCCATTAAAGCGGTACGCGAGCTGGGTTCAGAACGTCGTGAGACAGTTCGGTCCCTATCCGTCGTGGGCGTAGGAAATTTGAGAGGAGCTGTCCTTAGTACGAGAGGACCGGGATGGACGCACCGCTGGTGTACCAGTTGTTCTGCCAAGGGCATAGCTGGGTAGCTATGTGCGGAAGGGATAAGTGCTGAAAGCATCTAAGCATGAAGCCCCCCTCAAGATGAGATTTCCCATAGCGTAAGCTAGTAAGATCCCTGAAAGATGATCAGGTTGATAGGTTCGAGGTGGAAGCATGGTGACATGTGGAGCTGACGAATACTAATAGATCGAGGACTTAACCATATAATATG